>JAGQJA010000129.1:0-23516 GCA_020430845.1 Myxococcales bacterium | reverse complement strand
CACGCCCACCAGCCCCACCACGGGGATCGGACGATGACGCGGCCTGCCCGCCTCCCGTATGTGCATGCATATGCATGCGATGCGCGCGCCGGCGCGCGGGGCACGACGCTGCTCGAGGTGCTGGTCTCGCTCGCGATCCTGTCGATGATCTCGCTGCTCATCTACGGCGCGTTCGACGCGATCTCCCGCGGCAAACGCGGCGAGGCGCTCCGCGCCGACCGGGCGCGCCAGGGGCGCGACGCCGTCGACCGTATCGGTCGCGAGCTGTCGGCCGCGTTCTTGTCGCTGCACAACCCGGTCATCCCCGCGCTCGCCACGCGGCGGACGTCGTTCATCGCCGTCAACGCGCCCAACTACGACCGCGTCGACTTCGCCGCCTTCGCGCATCGCCGCGTGATGCGCGACGCGAAGGAGTCCGACCAGTGCGAGATCGGGTACTTCGTCGTCGACGATCCCGACGTCGACGACAAGAAGGACCTCGTGCGTCGCGAACAGACGCCCATCGACCTCGACCCGAAGAAGGGCGGCATCGTCAACGTCGTCGCCGAGGACGTGGAGCTCTTCGACCTGCGCTACTTCGACCCCGTCACGAGCCAGTGGATCGACTCGTGGGACACGCGGCAGGCGACCGGCCAGTACGACCGGCTGCCGCTGCAGGTCAAGATCACGCTCGTCCTCAAGGCCGTGCGCAACAGCCCGACGTTCCGCTTCACCACCAAGGTGATGATCCCCATCCAGAAACCCCTCCACTTCGCGTTCCCGAGATGACGCCGACCCGCCACAAGAGCAAGGGCGCGTCGAGGCGCCGCCGCGGTGCGCGCAAGAGTCAGCGCGGCGTGGCGCTCGTCATGGTCATGGGGGCCATCGCGATCCTCACGGTGGTGCTCGCCGAGTTCCAGGACGAGACCAGCGCCGAGCTCGCCGCCGCGACGGCGCAGCGCGACGCCGTCCAGGCCGAGTACATGGCGCGCAGCGCCGTCAACCTCTCGCGCCTGCTTATCGCGAGCGAGCCGACCATCCGCAAGGCGATCGCTCCGCTCTTCATGTTCCTCAAGCGCACGCCCCCGCAGATCCCCGTGTGGGAGTTCAGCGATCGCCTGCTCGGGGCGTTCAACGACGAGGAGTCGAGCAAGGACTTCGAGCTCGCCGTGGGTGCCAGCGCGGGCGAGGGCAAGAACCTCGGGATGCCCGGCGGTCACTACGAGCTCAACATCGTCGACGAGGACGCCAAGATCAACGTCAACCTCGGCGCGTCGAACGACATCGCGCACATCCGCCTCGGCAAGGAGCTGATGGGCCTCATCATGGCGCCGCAGTACAGCCCGCTGTTCGAGCAGCGCGACGCCAAGGGGCAGTTCCACGACCGTATGGCCATCTGCCAGGCCATCATCGACTGGGCCGACGTCGACGAGCAGGCGTTCAACTGCGACATGGCGGCCATCTCGGCCGCGCAGAACGCCGGCGTCGAGGACGGCTGGTACCAGATCATGCCGTACCGGCGTAAGAACGCGCCGTACGACTCGCTCGAGGAGCTGCGTCAGGTGCGCGGCGTCGGCGAGGATTTCTGGGCGACGTTCGTCGAGCCCGACGCGACCAACCCCAAGAAGCGCATCTTGACGGTGTGGGGGCAGGGCGCCGTGAACATCAACACGGCCAACGCGCAGACGATCCTCGGCGTGCTCTGCGCGGGGGCGCCCGACGCGCCCGTGTGCCTCGACGCGAGCCAGGCGAGCACCTTCCTCATGGGGGTCACGATGGCGCGCGGCATCACGATGGGCGCGCCGCTCTTCGGCTCGACCAAGGATTTCGTCCAGGCGATGACGGGGAAGGGAATGCTCGGGCCCATGCTCGCGTCGATCGGCATGAAGCCGGTGCGCTTCCGCTCCGAGAGCGAGTTCGTCAAGAGCATCTCCACCGAGAGCAAGGTGTTCAGCATCTACGCGGTGGGCGTGAAGAAGGGGTATCGGCGCGAGACCCGCGTGAAGGTCCACGCGGTCGTCGACTTCCGGCACGCGTCGCCGCTCACGGCGCCGGGCCTCGGCGGGCTCGCCGGTGCCGCGGGCCTCGCCGGCGCGCAGCAGACACAGAACAACCCGGCAGCCGCGGCGCTCGCGGCGGGGGGCGCCGCGGCGATGGCGCAGCAACCGAGCACCGGCGGCGACGTCGTCTATTTCAGGGTGGAGTAGCTATGAGCACGTGGATGGGAGTCGATGTCGGAGCCACCGCGGTCAAGGTCGCGGTCGTGCGCACGGCGTACCGCAAGGTGCAGCTCACCGGGCTCGCGGTCGTCGAGCTCGCGCAGGTGGGCAGCGTCGACGAGGCCGTCGCGCTCGCGAGCCGCGCCGCGCTGGGGGAGGGTGGCGTGGCCGACGGGATCGCCACGAGCGTCGACGGCACCAAGGCGACCGTCCGTATCGTCGGGCTGCCCGGCAGCGCCGCCAAGCAGGTCGGCGACGTGCTGCCGTTCGAGCTCGAGGCGAGCGTCCCGCTCGAGATGGAGGACGCGGTCTTCGACTACCGCATCATGCAGGGCTTGCGCGAGACCAAGGGCGAGGAGCTCGGTGTGCTCACGGCCATCTCCCGCATCGAGGACGTCCGCGCGCGCATCGAGCTCGTCAAGGCCGCCACGGGGCACGAGCCCGAGCGGGTCGGCGTGGGCGCCTTCCCGATCGCGAACATGCTGCAGTACGCGCCGCAGCTCACCGATCCCGGCACGGTCGTCATCGCCGACCTCGGCCACGTCTCGAGCGACATCCTCTTCTTGAAGGCGGGCGAGCCCGTCTTCGCTCGCACCATCGGCTACGGCACCAAGGGCCTGCCGATGACGGCGTCCAAGCTCGCCCGCGAGCTGCGCACCACCATCGCGTCGCACCGCGCGCTCCGCGGCGATCCGCCGACGCGCCTCGTCCTCACCGGAGGCGGCGCGTACGTCGTCAGCGCCGAGCAGTTCTTGGGGGCGGCCCTCGGCATCCCGGTGCAGGCCATGCAAGCGCCGCAAGGGCTCGAGGTGCTGGGCGTCGCGCCTGAGGTGCTCGGCAACGTCGCGCGCTTCGCCAAGGCCATCGGCCTGGCGCTCGGACACGCGCAGAAGCCGCTCGGCTTCAACCTGCGGCGCGGGCCGCTCGCCTACGAGCGCGGCTTCGCGTGGGTCAAGGAGAAGGTGCCGGTGCTGGCCGGCCTCGGCGCGGTCATCCTGGTGAGCTTTCTCTTCTCGGCGTGGGCGCAGCTGCACGCGGCGGGCAAGGAGCGCGAGGTGCTCGAGAAGGCCCTGTCGAACGTCACGCGCGAGGTCTTGGGCGAGGAGACGCAGAGCTCGCTCCGGGCCAACGAGCTGCTCGCCAAGAAGACGGCGATCAACGACGACGACCCGCTCCCCCACGCCGACGCGTTCGACGTGATGGTCAAGCTCTCCGAGGTCATCCCCCCGTCGATGACGCACGACATCGAAGAGCTCGACGTCCAGAAGGACCACGTCATCGTGCACGGCATCGTGGGCAGTATCCCCGACGCGCAGTCGATCAAGACGTCGCTCGCGTCGGAGCGTTGCTTCAAGGACACCAAGATCACGCGCACGACGCAGGTCGTCGGCGGCGATCGCCAGAAGTACGTGCTCGAGTTCGAGCTCAAGTGCCCAGAGGACGTCAAGGGCGCGGCCAAGAAGAAGGAGAGCTCGGGCGGCGCGGCCGCGAGCTCTTCTGCGGGAGGTAAGTGAGATGGCGTTGGCGATCTTCGAGCGGTGGGGCCTCAACGCCCGCGAGCAGCGCGTCGCGTCGGTGGCGCTCGTCGTGCTCGGCGTGGTGGTGGTGCTGGCCATCCCGGCGAGCTTGCACGGCCTCGTCTCTTCGCGGCGGGCCGACAACGATCAGCTGCGCACCACACTGCAGACGGTCAACGCGGCCCGCGCCGAGATCCGCGAGCAACAGATCCGCCGCGACGGGATCGCGTCGCGTTACCGCAACAAGGCGCCGCCCCTCGCGGCCTTCCTCGAGCAGGCCGCGCGCGCGCAGAAGCTCGAGGTGAGCGACTCGGTCGACCGCCCCGACAAGCCCCACGGCAAGCAGTACGTCGAGCGCAACACCGTGATTCACTTGAAGAAAGCGGGGATGCTGCACATCGCGAAGTTCATCGAGACGATCGAGAAGAGCAGCCACCCGATCATCATCAGCCGCCTGCAGATCCGTAAGCGCAGCGGCGAGCCCGACTCGTACGACGTCGAGATCGGCGTGTCGGCGTACGATCGCAGCGACGCCCCGGCGCCCAAGAAGAAGGACGGCTGACGATGAAGGAGCGCCTGCAGAAGTACGCACCGTTCGCCGTCTACCCGCTCTTCTACCTGTTCTGTCTGTTCATCGCGTTCGCGCTCTGCTTCCCGTACGACAAGCTCAAGGAGCGCATCGTCGCCGACTTCAACGCACAGCAGGCGCGGTCGTCGTCGCCGCAGGAGCTCCAGATCGACGAGCTGGAGTCGTCGTTCATCACGGGCGTCAAGGCCAAGGGCATCCGCCTCGTCTCGCCGCCCACCGAGAAGGGCAAGCGACCGGCGGAGATCCGCATCGACAGCGCGCGCGCGCGCATCTCGCTCCTGAGCTTGCTCGTGGGCAACAAGAGCGTGTCGTTCAAGGTCGAGGCGTTCGACGGCGTCGTCACGGGGAACTTCTCGGACAACGGCAAGGAGCGCGCGATCGACGTCGAGCTCGACGGCGTCGACCTGTCGAAGGTCGACGTGATCGCGGCGCAGGTAGGGTTTCCGCTGGCCGGGCGGGTCTTCGGCACCGTCAAGCTCCGACTGCCCGAGGGCAAGGCATCGAAGGGCGCGGGCACCATCGCGCTCGAGGTCCGCGACGTGTACGCGGGCAACAGCAAGGAGCTCACGGTCAAGACGCCGCTCGGACCGTTCACCCTGCCGCGCCTCAAGGTCGGCACGCTCACCGTCGCGGGCGAGGCCAAAGAAGGGCAGCTCAAGCTCTCGAAGGTGGCGGCGAGCGGCGGTGACGTCGACGTGAACGGCGAGGGCCGCGTGCAGATGCGCGAGCTCGCGACGGAGGCGCAGATGGACGTGGCGCTCAAGTTCAAGATCAACGACGCGTATCGCGGCAAGAGCGACAAGACGAAGCTCCTCTTCGGCGCGCCCGGCAGCAAGGAGCCGCCGATGCTCGAGATGGACGCGGGCATGAAGCGCTCCAAGACGCAGGACGGCTACTACCAGCTCGCCGTCCGGGGCACGCTCGGCAAGCCCGACGTGAAGCCCGCCGTCTCGGGCGGTCCGCCCACGTCGTTCGGGGGCTTCAAGGGGCTCGGCAAGTGAAGGCGGCCCTCGTCGGGGTGATTCACCTGCCGCCGCTGCCCGGGAGCCCTCGCTCGGCCGAGCCGGTGAGCGCGATCGCCAAGCGGTGCGAGGAGGACGCCAAGATCCTGGCGGGCGCCGGCTACGACGCCGTGGTCGTCGAGAACTTCGGCGACACGCCGTTCGTGCGCGGCGGCGTACCGCCCGTCACCGTGGCGGCCATGACGGCGTGCGCGATCGCGGTGCGCGCCGCGGCGCCGGAGCTGTCGGTCGCGGTCAACGTCCTGCGCAACGACGCGCTCGCCGCGCTCTCGATCGCGCACGTCGTCGGGGCGCGGGCCATCCGCGTCAACGTGCACACCGGCGCGCGGGTCACCGATCAGGGCCTCATCGAGGCGCGCGCCGACGAGACGCTGCGCGAGCGCCGCAACCTCGGCGCGGGCAAGGTCGAGATCTGGGCCGACGTCGACGTCAAGCACTCCGCGCCGCTCGGGGTGAGGTCGCTCGACCAGGAGGTGGCCGACACGTGCGAGCGCGCGATGGCCGATCGCATCCTCGTGACGGGCGACGGCACGGGCAAGGGGGTCGACCTCACCAAGCTCGCGCGCGTGAAGGTCGCGAGCACGAGGCCGGTGCTCGTGGCGAGCGGCGCGACGCTCGAGTCGCTCCCGGCGCTCGGAGAGCACGCCGACGGCGTGATCGTGGGCAGCGCGCTCCGAGAGGGCGGGCGCGCCGGCGGACCCATCGACGACAAGCGCGCGAGAGAGTTCGCCGCGGCGTTTCGCGACGCCTTCGGCCGACCCTGAGCGCCCTCAGAACGCGCCGCGCAGGCCGACCCAGCCGAGCCCCACCTCGGGCGCGACGGCGACCGCCTTGCGCGTACGCGCCTGACCCTGAGCGGGTTGGTCCTTGGGGGTCATGAGCAGGCCCACGACGCCTACGCCGATGCCGACGCCGCCCACGATGAACGCGACCGTCGAGACGGTGCCGAGCCCTTTGGCGGAGTCGATGTCGGACTGCTTGTCGGGAGGGCAGCGATCGTCGACGCAGCTCTCGCGGATGGAGCTCACCTTGGAGATGCTCATGAGGCCCGTGATGGATCCGACGACGACGCCGACGGCGCCGACACCGAACCCGCCGTACATGAGCGCCTTGCCCGGACCGGCGCCCTTGCCGCGCGGCTCGTCGGGCGGAGGGGGCGGGGGCGGGGCCGCCGGGGACATGTCGACGGTGAGCTCGCGCGTCTCGCGCTCGGCGAGGGAGAAGCTCTGGCGGCGCTCGACGGCGCCGGCCGTGACGACGACCTCGTGCGCGCCCGGGTTGAGCTTGCGCGGCGCGGCGATCGACGACGGCACGGTCTCGCCGTCGATCACGACTTGAGGCTCGACGCCCGGGTCGGCGCCCGCGACCTTGATGCGCACACCGGGCACACGCTCGCCGAGCTCGGCGTTGAGCGTCTCGGCGGTCTTGCGTGCGGTGGCGAACACGGCAGGCTCGCCGGCGCTGACGGGGATGCGGATGACGCGCGCGAGCGTGTCGCGCGCCTCGAGGAGCTTGCCCAGCCGCACCTGCACGCGGGCGACCTCGAGGCCGGTCGTCGGCACGTTCATGATGGTGTCGGCCTGTTGGAACGCCTTGAGCGCACCGGCAAAGTCGCCGGCCTCGCGCTTCTTGTCCCCTTCGGCCATCAGCGTGCGTGCCGTCTCACGGTCGGAGGCGCTGACGTCTGCGCGTGCGGCAGGTGCGAGGGTCAGGGCGGCCGCGACGAGCAGCGCTCCGACACCGGTTCTAGAAACCATAGTCCTTCTTCGTCGGCGCGGGCTTCGCGGTCGAGGTGGGCTTCGTGGTGGCCGTCGGCACGGGCGCCGGCTTGGGCGTCGCGGGCTTTGCGGTGGCGGCCGCGGGCGTCGCGGGGCGCGGCGTCGTCGGCGCCGTCGTGGGCCGTGGCGGCGTTGTCGTGGCCGCGGCTGCGGCGGTGGTCGTGGTCGCGGCGGTCGGGGGCTCAGAGGGGAGCTCGAGCACCGGCGGCGCGGACGTGGTCGGCGCGGTCGTAGGAGGCTCGGGCGGATCGCCGGCGACCGTCTCGGCCGCAGCAGGTGGCGTGCTCGACGACGACGAGACGGCGCTCCGCACCGCGGCGGCCGCGGCGATGAGGATGCCGGCCATGAGCACCCCCACGGCGGCGGCCCCGAGGTACTTGCGCTTGGGGTACGGCTCGCTGCGCGGCGGGTACTCGATCGCCGCAGAGCCGAGCGTCGCGGTGCTCGTCGCGCTCGGCGACTCGGCCAGGCTCATCGCCGAGCCGTGCGACTCGCTCGCGGTCGGCGGCGGCGGGGTGATCCCGGACGGCGTGCCCGCGACTGCCTGCGGGCCGGACGGCATCACGGAGCCGGGCGGCGGCGTCGGGGGTTGAGGGAGCTTGGGGGCGTCGGACGTGACCCCGCCGGCGTCGCGCTGCCTCGCCTGCGCCAGGGCGGCGTCGACGGATCGTTTGCGGCCCGCGCGACGCTCGGCGAGCAACCGATCGCAGTAGCTCGCGACCGCCGTGAGGTTGGTGGTCTCGCCGATCTCGCTGATCGCGGCCTCGAGCGACAGGCTCATCTCGAGCGCCGTCGCAAAGCGCTTGTCGACGTCGTGGTCGAGCGCGCGCATGATCACGTTGGCGACGGGCGGGGGGACCCGGTCGGGCAGGGGAGGAGGAGGCGTGCCGGCCGTGAGCGCGTGGAGGATCGCGACCTCGTTCGAGCCGTCGAACGGGGGTCGCCCCGCGAACAGCTCGTAGAGCACGGCTCCGAGCGAGAAGATGTCGGCGCGCCTGTCGATCTCGCGGCCCACGGCCTGCTCGGGCGCCATGTAGCGCACCTTGCCCTTGAGCTGACCGACGCTCGTCTCTTGCGAGACGCGGTCGCGCGCCTTGGCGACGCCGAAGTCGATGAGCACCGACGCGCCCGTCGTCGACACGAGGATGTTCTGCGGGGAGACGTCGCGATGGACGACGCCCAGCGTGGCGCCGCTCTGGTCCTTGAGCTCGTGCGCGGCGTGCAGGCCGGCCGCGGCGTCGGCGCCGATGCGCAGGCCGATGCCCGTGGGGATGTGCTCCTTGCGGGCCTCGAGCGCGCGCATGATCTTGGAGACGGAGTCGCCGTCGACCCACTCCATGACGATGAAGTAGTGGCCGCCGTGCTCGCCGACATCGAGGATCCGCGCCACGTTCTGGTGCTCGATGCGCGAGGCGATGCGCGCCTCGTCCATGAACATCTGCTGGAAACGTGGGTCCTGCGCGTACTGCGGCAGGATCATCTTGACGACGACGAGCTTCTCGAAGCCCAGTCGACCGCCGAAGCGCGCCAGCCACACGCTCGCCATGCCGCCGTATGCGAGCGGGCAGAGCAGCTCGTACCGATCGAGCCGAAAGCCAGGCTGGACTGGGCTTCCTTCCATCCCCGTCCAAGTATCGCACCGGCTGCGCGGCCCGGGCGAGTCCAAAGACACTGCGGGCTTCGCGGTGTGCGCACACGTGCGCGGTGTGGGGGATTGTCAGCTTCGGGGCGCGAGGATCTCGGCGACGCGCTCGGGGCTCAGCCCGGCGGCGCGCTCTCGGAGCTTGCCGAGCAGCTCGTCGCGGTTCTCTGGCGTCGGCAGCACCTTGCCGCGCGTGGCCGTCGGCGGCGCGCCGTCCTCGGTGGCTGGCGGGAGCGCGCGCTTGTCGTACTCGGCCGTGGGAGCTTCGTGGGCCCCGAACCGCCGGCCCGACGAGACGGGGGGCGGGGCGACGGTGGCCGCCGCGTCGCTCTCGAGCGGCGTCGGTGCCTCGGAGGTGCGCTTGGGGGCCGTCGGCACGTGGATCGCGGGCGTGAGCGCCTGATCGAGCTCGTGTGGAGCGAGGGGCGGCGGCGCGCTCGTCTTCGCCGCGTCGGAAGCGGCGCCGGAGAGGGTCGCCGTCGACGGACCGATGGTGTCGTGGTCGCCCTCCACCGCGCCCGGGGCCGCAGAAGGGACGAGCGGCTCGTCGGCCCCGTCGCCTGCGAGGGCCGCCACAGCGGCGCCGAGCGTGTCCTCTTCGGGTGCGGGGGGGACGGTCCGCGCCGCCGGGGGCTCGGAGGCGCGCTCGGGGGGAGACGAGGCTCGCCCGGGGGGCGACGACGCGCGCCCGGGGGGCGACGACGGGGTCCCCGGGGGAGACGACGCGCGCCCGGGAGGTGACGATCGCGCCGAGGGGGGCGACGACGGGCGGTGCGGCTCGGGCGATGCGTCGCTGGGCGGCGCCGCGACCATGCGCGCCGAGGCGAGGTGAGGCTCGCTGTCCGGCACGACGGGCGGCGGCGGGATCGATGCGGGATCCTCGCCGCGTGCGCGCGCCTCGCGCATCGCCGCCGCGTGATCGACGAGCGCCTTCGACTTGCGATCGAGACGCGTGAAGCGAAGGCTCAGCGCGGGCTGATCGCCGAACGCGTTCTCCTTGTGACCGAGCACGCGGCCTTCGCCGCGGAGGATGGTGTCGCCGGCGGCCAGCGCGACCTCGAAGCGCAAGATGACGCCGGTGGGGCGCGAGTGCGCGCCGATGAGCAGCACGCTCGTCTTGCCGACGGTCTCGATCTCGTGCTGCAAGAACTCCTCGAGAGAGTCGTACGGACGCACGATGCGAACGGCCACAGGCGGGCGGGGCGCGTCACTCACGCGAGCATCATACACGCGGTATGGCGCGCGCGTGCCGCCTGCTTTCGGCTCCCGGCGCGGCGTGCTACGGCGCGCTCATGGCAAAGATCCTCGTCGTCGGTTCGGGCGCGCGCGAGCACGCGCTCGCCGTGGCGCTGGCCGGTCACGACATCCTCACGGCGCCGGGCAACGCCGGGACCCTCTCTGTCGGGCGCAACGCGGACGTCGCCGCGACCGACGTGCCCGGGCTCGTCGCCCTCGCGGAGCGCGAACGCGTCGACCTCGTGGTCGTGGGGCCCGAGCTCCCCCTGACGCTCGGGCTGGTCGACGCCCTCGAGGCCCGCGGGATCGCCGCGTTCGGACCGTCGAAGCGCGCAGCCGAGCTCGAGGGGTCCAAGGTCTTCATGAAGCGCTTCGCGAAGCGCCACGGCATCCCCACCGCGGCGTTCGAGGTGTTCGACGACCCGGCAGAGGCGAAGGCCTTCATCCGCCGTGAGGCGCGCCCGCTCGTGGTCAAGGCCGACGGGCTGTGCGCCGGCAAGGGCGTCGTCGTGGCCACGAGCGTCGACGAGGCGGTCGCGGCCGTCGACCGCATGATGGTCGACCGCGCGTTCGGTGACGCGGGCGCGCGCGTCGTCATCGAGGACCTGCTCCCCGGAGAAGAGGCGAGCTTTCACGTCGTCACCGACGGCACGCGCGCCGTCGCGCTGGTGCCCGCCCAGGACCACAAGCGCCTCTCGGACGGCGATCGCGGCCCGAACACCGGAGGCATGGGCGCCTACGCGCCCGCACCGGTCGTCACGCCCGAGGTCGCGCGCCGCGTGATGGACGAGATCGTCGCGCCCACGCTCGCCGGGATGCGCGCCGAGGGCGCGCCGCTCCGCGGTGCCCTGTTCGCCGGGCTGATGATCGAGGACGGCACGCCGCGCTTGCTCGAGTTCAACGTGCGCTTCGGCGATCCCGAGACCTCCGTGCTCGTGCCGATGCTCGACGGCGACTGGCACGCGCTCCTCTCGGGCGCCGCGCGCGGTGACCTCTCCCAGGTACATGTAGGTACACGCAATGGGGCGTGCCTCGCGGTGGTCCTGGCCGCGGCCGGCTACCCCGCCTCGCCGCGCACGGGCGACGTGATCTCGGGGCTGCCGTCCGCCCTCGCCGACGGCACGTTCGTCTTCCACGCCGGAACGGCGCGCTCGGGCGACGCCGTGGTCACCGCGGGCGGGCGCGTGCTCGCCGTCGGCGCGCGGGCTACCGACCTCGCCGCCGCGCGGGCGCTGGCGTACGAGGTCGTCTCGCAGATCTCGTTCGACGGCGCGCAGCACCGCACCGACATCGGGCACCGCGCGCTCGGCTGAGCGTGCTCAGCGGTCGGCGCTCGCGTCCGCGGTCGCGCCGCCGTCGGGCCCGTCGGTCGGTCCGGTGGCGGGCACGGCGACGAGGTGCACGCGCCGCGGATCGTTGCTCCCGACGACGCGCGGATCGCCGAGCATGAGCAGCGCGTAGCTCGACGCGCCCGCGTAGAAGGCGTCGGGCAGCTCGAGCGGCGCCGAGGCCTCTTGCACGTCGGCGAGCGACGCCGAGAAGCGGAACGCGTTGCCGCTGCCGGTCTTTCGTTCGATCACGAAGCCGCGGGTGCCGTACACGCTCTCGTCGCCGCCGGGCAGCGACAGGTCCCTTGCGGGGGCGAGCGTGTAGAGCGGCGGGCTCTCTGCCACTTGCTCGAGCGCGCTCGCGCTCCCCGCGTCGGCTTCGCCGCCGTCGGTGGCGCCGCCATCGATCGGGCCGGCGTCGGCGTCGGCGTCGAGCGGGCCGAATCGCACGTTCACGGCGCCGAACGCGGGCGACAGGAGCGGCGCCAGGTTGACCAGCTGCACGGGCAGCACGCCCGCCGCGCGCCGCCGCGGATCGAGCGGGCCGATGCGCTCGACGGAGATGTTCCCCGCGAGGTTGTCCCACTGCGGGCCGCACTCTGCGCTGGCGACCCCGAGCTGGGTGAGCTGGAAGGCGTTTCCGCAGCCGCGGATCGCGAGGATCGTCAGCGCGTCGGCGCCCAGCGCGTTCTCCTCGAACGCCGTCGTGACGGCGTAGTCGCGCCCTTCCGTGAGGCACTGCGACCGGCTGCCGGGGGGGCAGATGAGCTCGCCGCACGTCGCGCTCTCGTCGAAGCCGGTGCGGATGCGGGTCGGGTCGATCTCGATGACGAACATCTTGCCGAGCCTGCCCGCGCCGCGGATGGGGGGGAGCCGGATGCCGGTGCCGATGTCGAGACCGACGATGTTCGCGTCGGGCATCGTGGTCGTGTCAGGGAGCGGTCGCGCCTCTGGGCGCCCCTCGAAGCACACGCGGAGCGGCGGGAACTCGGCCGCGTGCACGAGCATCACGCCGGTCGGCTGCTGCGGCTGGAGCGGCGAGCCCGCGTCTGCGCCGCCGCTGCTGCTGCTGCTGCTCGCGTTGGGCCCGCCGTCTTCTCCGAATCCTACCGCTTGCCCGTCGCCCAGCGAGGCGCACGCGGCCGACGCCGCAGCTGCCGACACGAACGCGACGACGAGCGCGCCCGGCAGGCGCGTCCACGCGGGCGCACGATCAAAGGCTGCCATCTGCGCCCGCGTCGGCGCCCGTAGAGCCGCCGCCCGCGTCCGTGTCGACCGCGTCCGCCGGGTCGGTCATCGGCACGGCGATGAGGTGCACGCGCCGCGGGTCGCTCGCCTGCGCGCGCGGATCGCCGAGGAGCAGCAGCGCGTACTTGGACGAGCCCTGGTAGTAGTCCGCGGGCAGCGACAGCGGCGACGAGTCCTCTTGCACGTCGGCCAGCGACGTACGCACCGAGAAGGCGGGGCCCGAGCCCGTCTTGCGTTCGATGACGAAGCCCCGCGTGCCGTACACGCTCTCGTCGTCGGTGGGCAGGTCGAGGTCTTTCGACGGCGCGGGCTGGTCGACGGGGGGATCGTTCGCCACGTTCGAGAGCGTGGGCGCCCCGGCCTCCGCCAGCACGTCCCCGTATTGCACGGTGAGGGCGCCCAGCGTCTTGGGGTCGAGGTACTTCGACAGGTTGACGAGCTGCACGGGCAGCTTGCCCGCCGGACGCTGACCGAGCGCCAGGTTCGTGATCGACTCCGCCTTCACGTTGCCCTTGAGGTTGTCCCAGCCCACGCCGCAGTCAGAGGCGTTGACGCCGATCGCGTCGATCTGGAACGCGTTGCCGCAGCCCTTGATCGCGAGGATCGTGAGGGCGTCGGCGCCGAGGCTCGTGTCGCCGATGGGCGCGGCGGCCTCGGCGTAGTCACGTCCCGCTGTGAGGCACTGCGGTCCGCTCCCGGGAGCGCAGATGAGCTGTCCGCACGTCGCGTTCTCGTCGAAGCCGTTGCGGATGCGGCTCGGGTCGACCTCGATGACGTAGACCTTGCCGAGGGGCTTGTCGTTGCGGATCGGCGAGAGGCGGATGCCCGCGCCGACGTCGAGCCCGACGATGTTCGCGTCGGGCATCGTGGTCGAGTCGGGGATGGGGCGCGCGCCCGGCCGCCCCTCGAAGCAGACGCGCAGCGCGGGGAAGTCGGCTGCGTGCACCAGCATCACGCCGTTGCTCGGCTGTTGGGGGGCCGGTACGGCGCTCGGATCCGCCCCGTCACCGGTCGCGGAGCCCGCGTCGACCTGGCCGCGCCCCGTGGGGCCGCTCTCGCCCGCGAACGACGCAGACGTGACGTCGCCACACGCCGCAGACGCGACGGCCGCCGCCACGAGCGCCGTCGCTGCGACGAGCCGCCAGTCCTTCGTCGTGATCATCGCTTGTCCCCCGTTCCGCCGTCGTCGCTCGTCGTCGCGCCCGCGTCCGGGCCTGTCACGTCCGCGGGATCCGTCATCGGGACCGCGATGAGGTGCACGCGGCGCGGGTCGGTGGGCTGCTGCGCGCGCGGGTCACCCAAGAGGAGAAGGGCGTACTTCGACGCGCTCGCGTAGTAGTCGCTCGGGAGCGAGAGCGGCGCGGAGTCCTCTTGCACGTCGGCGAGCGACGCGCGGACCTCGAAGGCGTTGCCCGAGCCCGTGCTCCGATCGATGACGAAACCGTGTGTACCATACACGCTCTCGTCGGACGACAATGCGAGGTTGCGCGAAGGTTGGGGCACGTCGACCTCGGGCTTGCTCGCGACCACGTCGAGCGCGCCTGCGCCCGCGTCGCCCGCGTCGCCCGCGTCGCCCGCGAGTTGGCCGTATCGCACCCGGACGTCGCCGAGGGGGCCGGGGGCGAGCCGGTTCGAGAGGTTCACGAGCTGCACCGGGAGCGACCCAGGCGCGCGCTGCTGGAGGTCGAGCGACTCGATCCGCGTGACCGTGACGTTCCCTTGCAGGACGTCGTAGCCAGCGCCGCACTCACCCTGCGGGACGCCGAGCTGGTCGATCTGGAAGCCGTTGCCGCAGCCCTTGACCGCGAGGACCGTGAGCCGCGAGACGCCGAGCGTCGCGTCGGCGATGGTGCCCGCCGTGGCGTAGTCGCGTCCTGCGGTGAGGCACTGCGGTCCGCTCCCCGGAGCGCAGATGAGCTGTCCGCACGTGGCGTTCTCGTCGAAGCCGTTGCGGATCCGGTTCGGGTCGACCTCGATGACGTAGACCGCGCCGAGGGGCTTGTCGTTCTGGATCGGCGCGAGGCGGATGCCCGTGCCGATGTCGAGGCCGACGATGTTCGCGTCGGGCATCGTCGTCGCGTTCGGGATCGGCTGGGCGTCGGGCCGACCCGCGAAGCACAATCGCATCGGGGGGAAGTCGGCCGCGTGCACGAGCATCACGCCGTTGCTCGGCTGGTCGCCTCGGCCGACTGGGGGTGGGCTGGTGGCGCCGCCGTCGGGGCTGTTGGCCGACGGCCCGCCGGAGGAGCCGCCGCCAGTCTCGTTCTGGGGGCCTTCGAACAGGCTGCTGCTCGAGCTGCACGCCGCCGACGTGACGCCGGCCGCGACGATCGCCGCCGCAGCGAGCAACCCGAGGTGTCGCGTCTTCTTCTCCACGGAGCCCGATCCTAGCACTCGGCGGGCCAAAGCTCCGAAAGGCCACGAATTCGGGCGCATCGCACGCTCGCGTTCCCCGAGCCCGAGCCAGACCATGGTCGCGGCGTCATGGTGACGCGTGGTGTGTCACGTGTCGGAGGGCGCTGCGCGCGCCGAACGCCGCGCAAACGCACGCCTTGCGCCCGGCGTGGGGCTTGCACACGTCATCCCCAAAGATGTTGCGGAAGATCAAGCCCTCACGCATCCTTTCCTCGTGGAACCACACGTCGGAATGATGGTCACTTCGAGCGTAAAGCTCGAGAGACCGCTCGGCGAAGGCGGTATGGGCGCCGTGTGGGTCGCAGAGCACCTGTCGCTCCGCACCAAGGTCGTCGTGAAGTTCATCGCGACGGCGCTGGCCTCCAACAAAGAGGCGCGCGACCGCTTCAGCCGCGAGGCGGCGGCGGCGGCGCAGGTCAAGAGTCCGCACGTGGTGCAGACGTTCGATCACGGCATCACCGACTGGGGCGTGCCGTACATCGTCATGGAGTTCCTCGAGGGCCACGACCTCGGTCAGCACCTCGACGAGCACGGGCGACTGCCGCCGGACGTGGTGGTCGAGATCGTGTCACAGCTGGGGCGGGCGCTCGATCGGGCGCACGAGCGCGGCATCGTGCACCGCGACATCAAGCCCAACAACGTCTTCATCTGCGACGGCGGCAGGGGCGAGATGTTCGTCAAGCTGCTCGATTTCGGCATCGCCAAGGGCATGGACATGCCCCAGCTCGACAGCGGCACGAAGACCGGCTCGATGATCGGCTCGCCGTTCTACATGAGCCCGGAGCAGGTGCTCGGCACCAAGAACATCGACCACCGCAGCGATCTCTGGTCGGTCGGCGTGCTCGCGTTCGAGGCGCTCACGGGGGTCAAGCCCTTCGACGCCGAGACGATGGGTGGGCTCGCGATCAAGATCCACAGCGAGCCGTTGCCGACGCCCTCGAGCTACAACACCGCGTTGCCCGCGTCGGTCGACGCCTGGTTCGCCAAGGCGTGCGCCCGCGCCCCCGAGGAGCGATTCTCGAGCGCCCGGGAGCTCTCCGAGGCGCTCGCCATCACGCTGGGCGGAGAGATCCCGCGCTCGGTCGACCTCCCCAGCTTCAGCACGGGCCCCGGTTCCACGCCCCGCGTCCGCCTCTCCGCGGGCGCCGCCACCGACGCGGGCGTCGGCCTCAAGTCGCGCGGGACCGCCTCTTCTTCCACCAAGGGCCGCGTCGCGATCACCGTGGCGGTCGTCGGGGCGTGCGTCGCGCTCGGCTTCGCCGTGCCGAAGCTCCTCTTGGGCAAGCCCGATCCGGGCCCCGGCGGGCTCGTGGCCGAGCCGCCGACCCACGCGGCGATCTCAGGCGCCCCGCTCGCCGTCACCCCGCCCAGCGCGTCCGCTCCGCCGGCCCCCACAGACAGCGCACCGCCCGTCGCCACAGTCGCCACCGACGAGCCTCCGACATCACCTCACGCGCCCACACATCGTCCGGGGACGAAGCCGCGCCCTCCGCCGACGGTCAAGACGAGCACGGCTCCGCCGCCCACGGCTCCGGCGCACACGGCCCCCACGGCGACCACAACACGCCCGCCCGACATCTTCTGACTCGCGTATCTTCTTCTTCCTTTCGAGGCCCATGCGTCGATCCCTCCTCGTTGCCTTCACGCTCGCATCGCTCGCCGCCTGGCCCCGCGCGTCGTTCGCTCAGCGCAACGCGGCCGACGTCGAGACGGCGCGCGAGGCGTATCGCCAAGGTCTCAAGATGCGCGAGGCCGGCGATCTGCGCGGCGCGCTCGAGAAGTTCCGCGCGGCGCACGCGCTCGCCAAGACGCCCATCACCGGCCTCGAGCTCTGCAAGTCGCACGCGGCCCTCGCGCAGCCCGTCGAGGCGCGCGAAGTGTGCCTCGGCGTCAGCCGCATCCCGCCGTCGTCCGAGGAGACCGCCCGCAGCGCCGAGGCGCGCGCAGAGGCCGCCAAGATCGCCGAAGAGGTGAAGCCCAAGATCGGGTCGATCGTCGTCGTGCTCCAGGGAGTCCCGCCGGGGCGTACGCCCACCGTCACCATCGACGGTCGCGCCGTGCCCCCCGCCGCGCTCTCCGAGCCTCGCTCGGTCAACCCCGGGACGCACGAGATCGTCGCGCGCATCGAGACGGGGCCCGAGGCACGCTCGACCGTCGAGACGCGCGAAGGCGAGGGCCGCCGCGTCGAGCTCACGGTCGTCGCGCCCGCCGCTCCTCCGCCGCCTCCGCCCGGGGGCCCCGCGGTTCCGCCGGGGTGGCAGGGCGGCACCGAGCCTCCCCCCAAGAAGAAGAGCCCGCTCGTCTCGATCGGCCTCGGCGTCGCGGTCGTGGGCGGCGCGGCGGGGCTCATCACGGGCTTCGTCGCGCTCAACGGCAAGAGCTCGCTCGACAACCGCTGCGTCGACAACAAGTGCGGACCGGCAGAGCACAGCGCGCTCGACTCCGCGCGCACGTTCGGCACGCTCGCGACGGTGTCGTTCGTCATCGCGGGCGCGGGCGGGGCGCTCGCCCTCGTCGGCCTCGCGACCTCACCCAGCAGCACCGGGGCCGCGCCGTCCAAGGCGCGCACGGCGACGCTCGCTCCCCAAGTCCACCCGTACCTCGGCCTCGGCTCGGCAGGTGTACATGGCTCGTTCTAGCCGCTCCACCCGCGGGCGCCTCGCGGCGGCCGTCGCGCTCGGGCTCGCCGTACCGGCGATCGCAGCGTGCAACGCGCTCATCGGCCTCGACGACTTCGAGAAGGTCCAGTGCGCCGGCTCGCAGTGCGACGACGCCGGCATCGACGTCGACAGCGGGCGCGTCGACGGCCCCAACGACGCGCGCATCGACGTCAACGACTTCGACGGAGGCGGCACCGAGCCGGTGACGTGGGCCAAGTGGCCGATCCCCAACTTCGACGGCGTGCCCGACGCGGTGGCGCCCGCCATCCCCAACCCGCACAGCTATGCGACCTCGGGCGACGGACGCAGCGTCGAGGACAAGGTCACCAAGCTCACGTGGGAGCAGGCGGGCGACGCCGGCTCGGGGGCGTCGACGCTCAAGACGTATGACGAGGCGGTCGCCTACTGCGACGCGCTCGGGCCCGAGAAGTGGCGCGTGCCCAAGCGGATCGAGCTCGTGACGCTGCTCGACTTCACGCGCAACGGCAAGCGCTTCGACGTCGCGTTCGGTGGGGCCGGGGGCAACTACTGGTCGTCGTCCGAGAAGCGCCCGTACTCGGCCGCCAACCCGGCGCACTGGATCGTCGACTTCGACAAGGGAATCGTGACGGGGCGGGCCAAGTCCGAGACCGCCTTCGTGCGCTGCGTGAGGTCGCAATGAAGCTGCGCTCCCTCCAGCTCGCCGTGCCCCTCTTCGGGCTGCTCGTCGCGTTGCCGGTCTCGGCCGACGCGCCGCTCACCCAGTACAAGGCGTTCACGCAGCGCGACACCCAGATCGAGGACGCGTTCACGAAGCTCAAGTGGGACCGCAACGTCTTCGGCCCCGCGAACCACGCGACGGCGACGACCGTCCTGTGCCCGGGCAACAACCGCCTGCCGACGCTCAAAGAGCTGCTCTCGCTCGTCGACGAGGACGTGCACGAGGAGTACGAAGGCACGCAGCGGGTGCTCAAGGCGATCGACCAGCGCGCGTTCCCGAACACTCCGGTGGACGCGCCGTACTGGACCTCCACCGAAGAGGGCACGAGCGCGTGGACGGTCGACTTCAGGACCGGCGAGACCCAGCTCGCGCTCAAGACCGACACGCGCCGCGTGCGCTGCGTCGTGCCCTGACCGTTCTCCCACGGCGGGGGCTCTCGCGCGCGGCCGGCTGTGGTAGTCCGCGCGCATGGCCGAGATCGCACCGCTCAAGCCCCTCCGCTACGACCTCACCAAGCTCGCCGCAGGCCTCGGGCCCGTGGTCGCGCCGCCGTACGATGTCATCGACGCGGAGCAGCGCGCCGCCCTCGCGGCCGCGCACCCGCACAACATCGTCAAGCTGATCCTCCCCGAGGGTGAGGGCGCCGCCAAGTACGCGCACGCCGCGGCGGAGCTGGAGCGCTGGCTCGCCGAGGGCGCGCTCGTGCGCGACGAGCAGCCGGCGTTCTATCGCTACGAGCAGACGTTCACGCCGCCCGGGGGCGGAGCGCCGCGCACGCGCCGGGGCTTCCTCGGGCTCGTCAAGCTCGTGCCCACCGACAAGGGCATCGTGCTCCCGCACGAGCGCACGCTCTCGGGGCCCAAGGCAGACCGCCTCGAGCTCTTCCGGTCGACGCGCACCAACCTGAGCCCTGGCTTCATGCTCTACAGCGATCCCGAGCGACGGCTCGACGGACCGCTGGGCCAAGGCGAGCGGCTCGCGGCGCTCGAGACCGCCGACGGCGTCTCGCACGTGCTGTCGAAGATCTCCGACCCGGCGGCGATCGCGGCGATCGTCGACGGCGTCGCCTCGTCGTCGCTGCTCATCGCCGACGGCCACCACCGCTACGAGACGGCGCTCGCATACTCGCGCGAGATCGAGGCCGGGCTGGCCGAGTCGGCCCGCGATCCGCGCGCGGAGCACCTCTGGTTCATGGTCTTCTTCGCCAACGGCGACGATCCCGACCTCGTCGTGTTCCCCACGCACCGCCACGTCCACTCGCTGCCCAGCTTCTCGATGGACGCGCTGCTCGAAGGCGCGAAGGCGCTCTTCGACGTGCGCGAGCTCGAGCCGGGCACGCCCCCCGACGCGCTCACGAAGCTCCTCGACGAGCGCCGCGCCGATCACGCGCTCGTCGCGTGCGCCGGCGACGGACGCACCGCGCTCTTCACCTTGCGCGCCGGCGTCGATCTCGCCGCTCACCCCGTGCTGGGTGCGTGTGTGCCTGCGCTGCGCACCACCGACATCGCCCTCCTACACATGGGGCTGCTCGAGCCCGTCCTCGGCATCACGCGCGAGATGCAGGCGGCCAAGTCGAACCTCTGGTACCCGCAGGACACGGCCCGCACGGTGGCCGAGGTGCGCGCAGGTAAGGGGCAGGTGCTCTTCTTGATGAACGGCACCCCCGTGGGCGAGGTGCGCGCCGTCGCCGAGGCGGGCGAGGTGATGCCGCAGAAGAGCACCTTCTTCTACCCCAAGGTGCTCACCGGGCTCGCCGTGCACACGCTCGACCCGGCGCGTCGCGTCGCGGGCTGAGCCCGTCGTCGCCCCCCCACCCGCGAGGCTCCGCGGCCGCCCGTCCATGACGCGCGGCGTAGCGCGGCCGTACGTCTCCGCGCGTCATCGGCAGAAGATAACCCCTGGTGGCGGGGAAAAAAGAGCGTTACCAAAGGAAGGATAGAACGTTTCCCACGGCGCTCGGCGCCGGGAGAGGGTGACACGCGACCATGAGCGAGAAGAAGGGCCCCCCGAAGGACAAGGACGAGGAGACCACCCAGTTCGGAGACGAGCTGCCCGTCCTCCCGATCCGCAACGCGGTCTTGTTCCCTGGCGCCGTGGCGCCCTTCGACGTGGGCCGCGAGAAGTCGGTCTCGCTCGTCGAGGACGTCGACAACTTCCCCACGCCCGTCATCGCGATCTTCGCGCAGAAGGACCCGGCGACCGACGACCCGGGCCAAGACGATCTGCATCAGGTGGGCTGCGCCGCGCGCGTGCTCAAGGCGCTCAAGCACAGCTCGGGCAACTACTCGCTCATCCTGCAGGGCCTCACGCGCATCCGCATGGAGTCGGTCAGCCAGACGGCCCCCTACGTCAAGGCGAAGATCCAGCGCATCGAGGAGTCGGGCGTCGACGACGACGAGGCCGAGGCGCTCAGCATGAGCCTGCGCGACATCGCCAAGCAGGTCATCCAGCTCATGCCCGAGCTGCCGCGCGAGGCGGGATCGCTCATCGACTCCATCCAGGCCCCCGGCGCCCTGGCCGACCTCGTGGCCGCCAACCTCGACGCGCCCGTCGAAGAGAAGGCGCAGCTGCTCGAGACGGCCGACGCCAAGGATCGTATCCGCAAGGTCCTGCGGCTGCTCACCCGTCAGCTCGAGATCCTCAAGATGCGCGAGCGCATCAACTCGCAGATCAAAGAGGAGATGGGCAAGAATCAGCGCGAGTACGTGCTCCGCCAGCAGCTCAAGGCCATCAAGGAGGAGCTCGGCGAGGACGACGGCGATCAGGGCGATCTCGACGGCGTCGAGGAGCGCATCGCCAAGGCGCAGCTCCCGCACGAGGCCGAGCAGGTCGCGCGCAAGCAGCTCAAGCGCCTTCGCAACATGCAGGTGGGCTCGGCCGAGTACACCGTGGTTCGCACGTACGTCGACTGGATCCTCGACCTGCCGTGGCACGTGTCCACGCCCGACAACCTCGAGATCGCGTCGGTGCGCAAGGTGCTCGACGAGGACCACTACGGCCTCGAGAAGGTCAAGAAGCGCATCCTCGAGTACCTGGCTGTCCGCAAGCTCAAGAAGGACAAGAAGGGCCCGATCCTCTGCCTCATCGGTCCGCCCGGCGTCGGCAAGACGTCGCTCGGCCGCAGCATCGCGCGCGCGCTCGGTCGCAAGTTCCACCGCATCTCGCTCGGCGGCGTGCACGACGAGGCGGCGATCCGCGGTCACCGGCGCACCTACGTGGGCGCGCTCCCGGGCCAGATCATCCAGGGCATGAAGAAGACGGGCACGATCAACCCCGTGTTCATGCTCGACGAGGTCGACAAGATCGGCCACGACTTCCGCGGCGACCCGGCGGCGGCCTTGCTCGAGGTGCTCGACCCCGAGCAGAACAACACCTTCGCCGACCACTACCTCGAGATCCCGTACGACCTCTCGAACGTGATGTTCGTGGCCACCGCCAACGTGGCCGACCCGATCCCGCCGCCGCTGCGCGACCGCATGGAGATCCTCGAGATCCCCGGCTACACGCGCCGCGAGAAGCTCGCGATCGCGCGCCAGCACCTCATCCCCAAGCAGATCGAGGAGCACGGCATCGCCGCCGTCCAGACCAAGGACGGCTCGCCGGCGCTCGAGATCACCGACGCGGCCGTCGAGATCGTCATCGACGCCTACACGCGGGAGGCCGGCGTCCGCACGCTCGAGCGTCAGATCGCGAGCGTCATCCGCGGCGTCGCGGTCAAGATCGCCGAGGGCGACCTCACGCCGCGCAAGATCGAGACCGAGGACCATGTCCGCGAGTTCCTGGGCGCGCAGCGGTACACGAGCGAGGTGGCCGAGCGCACCGAGGAGCCGGGCGTGTGCACCGGGCTCGCGTGGACGAGCGTCGGCGGTGAGATCCTCTTCATCGAGGCGACCAAGATGTACGGCACCGGAAAGCTGCAGCTCACCGGGCAGCTCGGCGACGTCATGAAGGAGAGCGCGCAGGCGGCGCTGTCTTACGTGCGCACCAACGCCGAGCGCTTCGGCATCGCCAAGGACTTCCTCGACAAGAGCGACATCCACATCCACATCCCGGCAGGCGCGATGCCCAAGGACGGACCGAGCGCGGGCGTGACGATGTTCACCGCCCTCGTGAGCATGCTCACGGGCGTGCGTGTCCGCCACGACGTCGCGATGACGGGCGAGATCACGCTCCGCGGGCGCGTCCTCCCCATCGGCGGCCTCAAAGAGAAGGTGCTCGCCGCGCACCGCGCAGGCATCAAGCGCGTGCTCGTTCCCGAGCGCAACAAGGCCGACCTCGACGAGGTGCCGGTCGAGGTGAAGAACGACCTCGAGTTCCTGTTCGTCGGCAAGATGGACCAGGTGCTCGAAGGTGCGCTGGAGTCGGCCCTCACGCCGCTCTCGGCCGAAAAAGAAGCGGCCCCGCCCGCGACGCCGGCCACGAACTGAGCCGTCGTCGGGCCCCGTGGGCCTAGAGCTTTACACGGCTCCTCCCTCGTCCGAACATGGTTGGAGGTGAGCGGAGGAGTCGCGTGAGCTACGAGCTCGACGGAGACGCGCTCGTGAGGGCCTCGTCCATCACGAGCGGCGTCGTCTTGGGCGGCAAGTACCGTCTGGTCCGACCTGCGGGTTTCGGCGGCATGGCTGAGGTCTGGATCGCCGAGAACCAAGCGACCGGCGCGCAGGTGTGCGTGAAGATCCTCGTCGCGCCCGAGGGCGACGGAGACTCCGTGGCGCGCTTCGAACGGGAGGCGCGCGCCGCCGCCGGGCTCAGTCACCGCGCGATCGTGCGAACCTACGATCTCTTCGAGGCCACCGCCGATCTGCCCGAGGTGCCGGGCGCGGCGCCGGCGCGCAAGCTCGCGATCGTGATGGACCTCCTCCAGGGAGAGACGCTCGCCGATCGCATCGATCGCGAAGGCAAGCTCTCGCTCGAGGACGCGCTCGACACGCTGCTGCCCGTCGTGTCGGGCCTCTCGTACGCCCACAAGAAGGGCATCGTGCATCGCGACGTGAAGCCGGAGAACGTGTTCCTCGCCAAGGAGCCCGACGGCGCCATCACACCCAAGGTGCTCGACTTCGGACTCTCGAAGACGCCGGACGCGAAGACCATCACGCTCGACGGAGAGCTGCTGGGGACGCCCGCGTTCATGTCGCCCGAGCAGGTGCGAAACCCCAAGGACGTCGACGCGCGGAGCGACGTGT
>JAGQJA010000128.1 GCA_020430845.1 Myxococcales bacterium | reverse complement strand
ACGGCGCCGAGCGCGTAGAGGTCGGCGCGCTCGTCGACGCGCGCCGACCCGCGCACCTGCTCGGGCGCCATGTACGCGAAGCTCCCCAGCGTCGCGTCGAACGCGGTGAGCGAGGGCTCGCTGCGGCGGTTGTTGCGGTTGGACTTCATCTTCGACACGCCGAAGTCGAGGATGCGCGTTCGCTCCTCGTGCTCGCCGGCAGAGATCTCGGCCGGTGTGAGGCGGCGCTTCTCCACGAAGAGGTTGGCCGGCTTGATGTCGCGGTGCACGACGGCCGCCGCGTGCGCCGCGCGCAGTCCCTGGAGCGCGTCCTCGACGATGGGCGCGACCTCGCCGAACGAGAGGTATTGCTCGCGCCGCAGGCGCTCGTCGAGCCCCTCACCCACCAGGCGCTCGAACGCGATCCAGAGGCGCCCGTCGGCGTCCTTGCCGGCATCGAGCACCGCGGCCACGTAGGGCGACTTGATCTGCTTCGCGATCTCGGCCTCGCGCTTGAACCGCACGACGAGATCGGGGTCCTGGGCGGCGCGCTCGTGGAGGATCTTGAGCGCTACGCGTTCGCCGCGCGGCCCCTCCGCCGCATACACCTCGCCCATGCCCCCCTTGCCAATGACGCGGCGAATCCGGAATTTCCTGCCGATGATCGTCCCCGGCGAGAGGCCAGGCTCTGCAGCCATCGTCGGGAGCGTAACACGTCCCCGCGAGCCGTCTGCGGCCATTTCTTTCTCGGATTTCGGGCTCTTGGCGCGCCACCGGCCCAGCCGGTCGATCCTCGTTGAAACAGGCCCTCGTTGACCACTACCGTTGTCGCTCTCAGACCGGCCGGTCAGGGCTGTCGAAATCTCGTCGATCGCGCTTGCCTCGGCCCACGGGTGGTTAGCTTCCGAGAACGAAAGGCGGACCATGCGCAGCGTGAATGACGTCGAGGCCTACCTGGCCAAGATGAACCGGCAGTTCGACGCGGTCGACGACCAACCCGGCACCTTCCTCGTCCATACGAGCTCGAACATGCCGCCCATGGCGCTCCGGGTCGATCCCCCGCTCGTCGTGATGCGCGTGCACGTGGCGGACGCCAAGAAGGAGGCGGCCGACGACGCGAAGCTCTTCGAGCGGCTGCTCACCATCAACGCCAAGAGCCTCGTGCACACGAGCTTCGGGTTGGAGGACGGCAAGGTCGTGCTCACCAGCGCGCTCGAGCTCGAGAACCTCGACTACAACGAGCTACAGGCGACGATCGACGAGATCGACATGACGCTCGCTCAACACATCCCACAGCTCGCTGAGCTCTCGAAGGCCTAGAAGGAACGCGCGACATGGGGATTTTCAGCCGCCTCGCTCAGCTCATCAAGTCGAACCTCAACGACCTCATCAGCAAATCCGAAGACCCGGAGAAGATGCTGAACCAGGTCGTCCTGGACATGAACAACCAGCTCGTCGAGGCGAAGAAGCAGGTGGCTTCTTCGATCGCCGACGAGAAGCGGCTCGCCAAGCAGGCCGAGCAAGAGATGGCGCACGCGGCCGAGTGGGAGCGGCGCGCGATGATGGCCCTGCGCGCGGGCAACGAGGAGCTCGCCAAAGAAGCCCTCGCCCGCAAGAAGGAGCACGACCAGCTCGCCGAGACCTTCAAGGAGCAGTGGCAGAAGCAGAAGAACTCGGTCGAGCAGCTCAAGCGCGCCTTGCGCATGCTCAACGAGAAGATCGAAGAGGCCAAGCGCAAGAAGAACGTGCTCATCGCGCGTAAGAAGCGCGCCGAGGCCCAGAAAGCCATCCAGGAGACCATGCACGGTCTCCGCGATCAGAGCGCGTTCGAGACGTTCGAGCGCATGTCGAACAAGGTCGACGAGATCGAGGCCGAGGCCGAGGCCCAGGCCGACCTCCAAGAGGAGTACTCGGGCGACGTCCTCGCGAGCAAGTTCGCCAACCTCGAGCGAAGCGCCGGCGCCGACGAAGACCTCGTGGCGCTCAAGCGCAAGATGGGACTGATGCCGCCCGAGGAGGCGCCGCCCGCGCGCGCCGAGGTGCCCAAGCGCGTCGAGGCCCAGCCCACGGCGTCGCGCAGCGAGCAAGACGAGCTCGCGGCCGCGCTCGAAGAGCTCGAGGCCGAGCAGCAGGCGGAAGCGCAGCGAAAAGCGGGGCGCTGATCTGCCCGACGTGACGCGAGAGCCGCCGATCCACACGGCGACGGTCGACGCGCTCGTCGCGCGGTTCGAGTGCGACGTCGCGCGCGGGATCACAGAGGCCGAGGCGGCGGCGCGGCTCGAGCGCGATGGGCCCAACACGCTGCCCAAGCCCGAGGGCCCGAGCGCGCTCAAGCAGATCCTCGCCCAGTTCGCCAACCCCATCGTGCTCACGCTGCTCGTCGCGGCCGTGATCGCCGGGGTCAACGGCGCGACCAAGAGCGACGGCTCGGCGCTCGTGCGCTACGGCGACTCGATCGCGATCGGGCTCATCGTCGTGCTCAACGCCGTGCTCGGCTACTACCAGGAGCGCAAGGCCGAGGCCGCGCTCGAGGCGCTCGAGCGCATGCAGTCGCCCTCGGCGCGCGTGCGGCGCGGCGACGTGGTCAAGGTCGTGCCCGCCGCGAAGATCGTCGTCGGCGACGTGCTCGAGGTCGAGGCGGGCGACGCCGTCCCTGCCGACGCGCGCCTCCTGCAGGCGATCGACCTGGCGACGCAAGAGGCCTCGCTCACCGGCGAGTCGCAGGCCATCACCAAAGACGCGCTCGCGCAGCTCGAGTCGGACGCGCCCATGGGCGACCGCGCCAACATGCTCTTCACGGGCACGAGCGTCGTCCGCGGGAAGGGTCGCGCCATCGTCGTCGCGACCGGCCTCCGCACGGAGCTCGGCAAGCTGAGCGCGCTGCTCAGCAAGCCGAGCGAGCGCAAGACCCCGCTCGAGGAGCGCCTCGATCACTTCGGCAACCGCGTGCTCTGGGCGTGCCTCGGCATCAGCGCCGTCATGTTCGGTTGGGGCATGATCCGCGGCGAGGACACGTGGCACGAGCTGCTGCTCGAGGCGGTGAGCCTCGCCGTCGCCGCGATCCCCGAGGGCCTTCCCGCCATCACCACCATCACGCTCGCGCTCGGCATGCAGCGCATGGCCAAACGCGGCGCGATCATCCGCAAGCTCGCCGCCGTCGAGACGCTCGGCTCGGCGACGATCATCTGCAGCGACAAGACGGGCACGCTCACGCAGAACGAGATGACCGTGCGCGCCGTCTACGCCGACGGCCGAGAGTTCGAGGTCACGGGCGCGGGCTACGGCCCCGACGGCGACATCCTCGGCGAGGAAAAGAAGCCCGCGAACATCGACAAGGACGAGGCGCTGCGCGACCTGCTCGCGACGGCGACGCTCGCGAGCCACGCGAGCCTCGAGCTCGACGACGAGGGAGCGTGGCGCGTCGTGGGCGACCCGACCGAGGGCGCGCTCATCGCGCTCGCCGCCAAGGCGGGCGTGCCCAAGGAGTCGGTCGCGCCCTCGCACCAGGTGCTCAAGGAGCTGCCGTTCGACAGCGACCGCAAGCGCATGACCGTCGTGACCCTCGACGCCGCGGGCAAGGAGATCGCCCACACGAAGGGCAGCGCCGACGTGCTCCTGCCCCGCTGCGAGGCCGAGGCCACGCGCGGCGGCCCGCGGCCGCTCGACGACGCGCGCCGAGACCAGATCCTCGACGTCGCCGAGAAGATGAGCAGCCGGTCCCTCCGCGTGCTCGCCGTCGCCCGCCGCGATCTCACGGCGCACTCGATGCCGCCCTCGTCGTCCGACCCCGACGCGGCGCGCCCGAGCGCCGACATCGAGCAGCGCCTCACCTTCTTGGGCCTCGTCGGCATGATGGACCCGCCGCGTCCCGGGGCCAAAGAGGCGGTCGCCGCCTGCGCCGCCGCGCACGTGGGCGCCGTGATGATCACGGGCGACCACAAGGCGACCGCGGTGGCCATCGCGCGCGAGCTCGGCCTCTGGGACGAGGGGGCCATCGCGCTCACGGGCCTCGAGCTCGAGAAGCTCACCGACGACGAGCTGCGCAAGCGCGTACCGCACACGCGCGTCTTCGCCCGCGTCACGGCCGAGCAGAAGCTCCGCATCGTGAAGGCCTACAAGGCCAACGGCGAGATCGTCGCGATGACCGGCGACGGCGTGAACGACGCGCCCGCGCTCCGCGAGGCGCACATCGGCATCGCGATGGGCAAGCACGGCACCGACGTCGCGCGCGAGGCCGCCGACATGGTGCTCGCCGACGACAACTTCGCCACGATCGTCGACGCCGTGCGCGAGGGCCGCGCGATCTACCGTAACATCCAGAAATTCATCTTCTTTTTGTTGTCGGCCAACATGGGCCTCATCGTGACCGTGTTCGCCGCGAGCGTGCTGCCCAAGCTGCCCGGGCTGCGGCCGCTGATGATCCTCTGGATCAACCTCGTGACCAACGGCCTGCCCGCGCTCGCCTTGGGCATCGACCCGCCCGACCCCACGCAGATGCGCGAACGCCCGCGCAAGACGGAGACGGGCCTGCTCGGCGCGCGCGAGTACCTCGGCATCCTCGTCGTGGGCGTGCTCATGGGCGGCCTCGCCATCGTTTGTTACTACTGGCCGTGGGCGGTCGCCGAAGACGTCCGGCTCAAGTACGCGCGCGCGGCCGCCTTCTCGCTGCTCGCCATCTCGCCCCTCTTCCACGCGCTCAGCTGCCGCTCGCCCACGGCCTCCATCTTCGAGCTGCGCCCGCGCTTCCCCATCGCGCTGGTGCTCGCCATCGTCGTGAGCGCGGCCATCCACCTCGTCGCCGTGCTCATCCCGAGCTTGCGCTCCGTCTTCCAGACGTACGCGCTCACCGCCACCGAGTGGCTGCTGGTCGTCGGGCTGTCGGCCGCCATCGTTCCCATGATCGAGGGGCTCAAGCTGATGCAGCGCGTGGGCGTCGTCGGCAAGGACATGGGGCCGATGTCGCGCCGCGGCTGAGGCCGCCCGCAGAATTTCGACGACAGCGACGGACGGCGTGATGGGGTACCCTCGCCCCGTCATGCTTCGCTCGCAACGCTCCACGATCGCCCCGACGCTCCTGCTCCTCCTCGCCGCCCACTGCGGGGGCCCCAGCGGCTCGGCGGTCAAGACGCCCGCCGGCGGTGACGCGAAGAAGGACGACTCCATCGCCGACCTCGCGGCGAGCCAAGGTGGCCTGGCGTCGCTCGGCGGCGGGCGCAACGGCGAGGTGGGCACCGGCACCGAGGCCGCGATGAGCGGACCCCTCCGCGCCGAACAGGTCATCAAGGGCTCGCCGGTCAAGCTCGACGGTCTGCTCAAGGAGTGGCACGCGCGGTCCGCCGCCACGGAGTCGATCCGCGGCAAGACCGACGGCCTCGCCTTCAAGGTCGCCGTCCAGTACGACGACGCGAAGATCTACGTCGGTGCCGAGGTCGACGACAAAGACCTCGTCCGCACCAAGAAGCTCGCCGAGACCGAGGACCACGCCACCTTCACCATCGCGTTCCCCGCCGGCCGCGGCGCGCTCAAGGCGTACGAAATCGGGCTCTTCCCCGGAAAGCCCGGCGAGATCGCCGGCGCGGTCCGGTGGCTCTCGGGCCCCAGCAAGGGCAAAGAAGTCGCGGGCGCGCGCATCGTCGAGGCGCCCGTCAAGGGCGGGATCTCGTTCGAGGCCGTGCTGCCGTGGTCGTCGTTCGCCGAGGCGCGCACGATGCGCGTCGGCCTCCGCGGCGCCCTGCGCTGGCACGACGGCGACGGGACCGCCGAGCGGGGCGTGCTCGGCACGGGCAAGGGCTCGGTCGACGCGCCCAACGATCTGCCGCCTCTGCCGACCGACTCGGAGCAGGCGGTGGTCGAAGGCCTGCTCTCGCCGAACGGGCTCGCGAACGAGAAGCCCACCGTCGACCTCTACGTGAACCTCACGGGCGACGAGCGCAAGGAGCGCGTCAGCGTCTTCGGAAAGTACTTCACCATCTGCGGGCCGACCTACCGCGGCGGCACCCAGTTCTTCTACCGCGAGCTCGGGGGCGAGCTCGTGTCGCTCGAGGCGCGAGACCTCACCGGCAACGGCCGCGAGGACCTCGTGGTGCGCCGCAGGTTCAAGACGCCGTCGAGCGTGCGCGAGTGGCTCGAGGTGTGGAGCCTGCTCCAGGGCGACGAGCCCGTCACGACGTTCGGGCACGAGATCGCGGTGCTCTCGCCCGACGGCAAGCGCAAGGTGACCAACGCCGCGCGCATCGGCGTCAAGGAGATCGAGATCTCGGTCGACCGCGCCGACGGCTGGAACGCCGCGAGCTACGGCGAGCCGATCACCAGCGACGTCGAGCCGATCCTCTTCCCGTGGGGCACCGTCAAGTCGCGCACCTTCCGGTTCGCCGACGGCAAGTTCGCCAAAGCGAGCGAAGAGACGCAAGCCGGCGCGCCTGCGCCCGCCGCCGCGCACACCGGCGGAGGCTCGACGCCCACGCCGCGCGACGTGCCCACGCCCAAGGTCAAGCCCGGCGGAGACCTCTCGGCGCGCGTGCTCGAGAGCTACCGGCGCGATCGCAGCGTCCCCGCCTCGGAGAAGGCGCGCTTCGACCTCCAGGTGCAGCTCGACGGCGACGCGCGGCCCGAGCGCGTGGTGCTGCTCGACCGCGATCTCGTCGTGTTCGGCCCCGGCTACAAGGGCGGGGCGACGTACACGTACCTCACGCTGTCGCAGTTCGCGAAGGCGGCCGACGTGCGCGACGTGTCGGCGCGCGACATCAACGGCGACGGCACCGCCGAGGTCGTGGTGCGCGGGGTCCGTCGCATCGCGCCGCCCACGGGAGGGCCCGAGGTGGAGGTCGAGGCGCTCTTCGTCTACCAGGCCAAGGACGGCCGCCTCACGCGCGCGTTCGGCATCGAGACCGCGCGCGAGCAGGGCGGCAAGCGCGTGCAGGGGCTCGTGCAGTTCGTCCCTGCCGCGGGCGGGCGCGGCTTCGATCTGCTCGCCTCGCCGGGCGTCGCCAAGGGGTGGAACGCCAAGAGCTACCCGTGGCCGCAAGAGAAGTCGGGCGGCGCGCTCGAGCCGCTGCTGCTCCCGTGGGGCGGCGTCAAGAGCGTGCGCTATACATGGAACGGGACGACGTTCGAGCCCAAGTGAGCGCGCGCGTCAGTGCCGCGTGCACTTGCCCGTGAACGGATCGCGCTCCTCGGGGCTGCACCCCGGTGACGGCTTGGCGGTCGACGCGGGTGTGGCCGTGGGCTTGGCGGTGGGCGCAGCCGTCGCGGTGGGCTTCGGCGTCGGGGTCTTGGGCGTGGGCGTCTTGGGCGTGGGCGTCTTGGGCGTGGGCTTGAGCCACGCCGGGGCGTTCTTGGTGAGCTCGGGCGTCTGGAGCGCGTCGCTCCGCTCGTCGAGATCGAACTCCTGCGGCGCATAGCCCGCCTTGGACACGACCACGTGCACGGGCGGCCCTGTGCCGACGCTCACGCGCTGTCGTCCCGTACCGAGCTTCTTGCCGTCCACCTCGACCATCGCGTCGCGGGGCGCGGGGATGACGAGGATCTCGCGCGTGAGCGCGACGGCGGTCACGGTCGCGCTCGCCGACGCCACGCCGCCCGACGGCACCGGGACGTCCGCCGAAGGCGCGCCCACCGACGCCGACGCGACGGGCTCGCGGTCCGGCTTGGCCGTCACGGCGCGCGAGTACGCGAAGATGGCCGTCACCACGAGCACCGCGAAGCTCGCACCGATGAGCGCGACGACGATCGCAGGCCGCGAGCGCGAAGGCGGCGGCTGGCCCGGCACCGACTGCGGCATGCCGCGCGCGTTGCGGAAGTAGTCGGCCGGGACGTGCAGCCCGCCCGAGCGCCGCGAGAGCGCCTCCGGGAGCGCGTCGGGCACCATCCCCTGCGAGAGCTTGTCGAAGTCGGCGATGAGCGCGTCCATCGACTGGTAACGCTCCTCGCTCTTCTTCGCGAGGCACTTCATCACGACGGCCTCGACGCCGGGCGGGATGTCCTGCGGCAGCGGCACGAGCGCGCGTGGCGGGATGGGCACCTTGTACATGTGCTGCGTGAGGATGCCCATGAAGTTGTCGGCGTCGAACGGGACGCGACCGGACACGGCCTCGTAGAGCATGACGCCCAGCGCGTAGATGTCGGTGCGGTGATCGACGGCGAGCCCCGCGGCCTGCTCGGGGGACATGTAGTGCGGCGTGCCGAAGACGCTGCCCTTGCGCGTGAGCTTGCTCGTCTCTTGCCCGACCTTCGCGATGCCGAAGTCGAGCACCTTGACGAAGTCCGGATCGTCGCCGCGCCGGATGAGCATGACGTTGTCGGGCTTGAGGTCGCGGTGCACGATGCCGGCCGCGTGCGCCGCGGCGAGCCCCTGCGCGATCTGCTTGGCGATGTGGAGCAGGCGCGCGATGGGCACCACGTGCAGCTCCGCGATGAGGTCGCCAAGGCTGCATCCGTCGAGGTACTCCATGACGAAGTACGTCGCGCCGTCGGGCAGCCGGCCGAAGTCGGAGATGTCGACGATGTGCGGGTTGCCGATGCTCGACGCCGAGCGCGCCTCGTTGAGGAACCGCTCGGCCATCTCGTGGTCCGACGCCATGTCGCCGCGGAGCACCTTCACGGCGACCTTCTTGTCGATGACCGTGTGTCGCCCCAGGTACACGAAGCCCATACCGCCTTCGCCGACGAGCCGGTCGATGCGATAGCGGTTGTCGAACGTCTGCCCCTCGTACGGGTCGATGCGCTGGGAGCTCGAGCGATGACTCCCCATCGCCGGGGGCACGCTCGCGGCCGCAGAGGGCTCACTCAGCGGGTCGCCTGTGGCGGCGATCGTCTCGCGCTGGTTCGGGTCGTGCGTCATGGCGATGGCGCGGCGCTTCGCGCGCTCGCGTCTATTGTGGACCCCCGGGCGCCCGGTTGGAAGCCGCAGCAGCGAGGGCCGGTGTAGGTTCGTCACCCACGGCAGGAATACGCAGCGCCCGTTCCGTGCTAGAGCCCTCGCTCTCGTGGGCTACCCCGTCCTCCTCGCCTTCCGCTACCTGGGCTCCAAGAAGCGCGACTTCGTGTCCGTGGGCACGGCGTTCGCCATGTTGGGCGTCGCGCTCGGCGTGGCCGCGCTGGCCATCGTCATGAGCGTCACGGGGGGCTTCCAGGAGCAGTTCCGCGAGAAGGTCCTGGGGGTCAACGCGCACGTCATCGTGCTCAAGTACTCCATCGAGTTCCGCAACTACCGCGAGGTGATGGAGCGGGTGAAGGACGTGCCCGGGGTCAAGGCCGTGGCGCCCTTCGTCATCAACCCGATGATGGTCACCCACGGCGACCGCACGGCGACCGGCGTGCTGCTCAAGGGCGTCGACCCCGAGCAGATGCCCAAGGTGCTCGACCTGCCCAAGCACATCGTCGAGGGGTCGCTCGAGGGCCTGCGGCGGGCCGACGCCAAGCCGCCCGAGCGCCGCGACGATCCGTTCCGCCCACGCGACGGCAAGCCACCGGCCAAGGGCAGCGTCTTCGGCCAGATGAACGATCTCGACGCGGGCCTCCCCGCGCCGACCGAAGCGCCCGCGCCCGTCCAGAGCGCGCCGGCCCCCGACGCCCCCGTCGGGGCGGTGACTCCCGACGGCGGCTACCTGAGCCAGCTCCCGACCGACGACGACCTGCCCGACTCGATCGATCCCGATCCGTGCAAGAGCCCGGAGCAGATCAAGTCTCTGCCGGGCGTCGTGATCGGGCGCTCGCTCAGCAAACGCCTCGACGCAAAGCTCGGCGATTGTCTGCAGATCACGAGCCCCACGATCGGCGTCGCGTTCGGCGCGAGCGGCGCTCGGCCGCCCGTGGCCAAGCGCTTCCGGGTCATCGCCATCTTCGAGGCCGGCTTCGACCAATACGACTCCAAGCTCGTCTACACCGACCTCTACGAGGCGCAGGCGTTCTACGAGCAGGGCGACAGCGTCACGGGCGTCGAGATGCGCGTCGACGACATCGAGCGCGCCGCGGCGATCGCCAAGCAGGTGACCGCCATCCTCGACGACGGCGTCTACCACACGATGGACTGGCGCGAGCTCAACCACGGGCTCTTCACGGCGCTGCTCATCCAGCAGATCGTGATGAGCGTCGTGCTCACGCTCATCATCGTGATCGCCGCCTTCACGGTGATCGCCACGCTCATCATGGTCGTCCTCGATAAACGTAAAGAAATCGCACTGTTGAAGGCGCTCGGCGCCCGGGACGCGGCCATCCTGCGGGTGTTCCTCTACCAGGGCGGGATCATCGGCTTCGTGGGCACGGCCCTCGGCCTGGGGCTCGGCTACGCGGCGTGCAAGGCGCTCTTGGCGTACGGCTTCCCGCTCGACCCCAAGGTCTATTTCATCTCCAAGCTGCCCGTGAACGTCCGGCCGACCGAGTTCCTCATCACGGGCGCCGTCGCGATCGTCATCTGCCTCATCGCGACCATCTTCCCCGCCCTGCACGCGGCCCGCCTCAGACCCTCCGACGGTCTCCGCGCCGAGTAGCGGTTTCCCACCGCCCGGAATCTGGTAACGTCGACTTTCTCATGCGCTGGGTCGTCGAGGTGACCGCCATCGGCAAGACCGATCAGACGCAGTACTGCGTCGAGGCCGAGTCGTGGCAACGCGCCCTTCAAGCTGCACGTCAACAACGCGGCGAAGAAGGGCCGATGAGCGGATTCTCCATCGAGCTCCTCGAAGAGGGATACCGCGCCGTGGATCCGCTCGCGCGCGTCCGCTTCGTCGTCAAGCGCACGGCCGACGACGCGCCGCTCACCCAGCCGACCAACGGCACGGCCGCGGCCAAGACCGGCACGTCGAAGGCGCCCGCCGCGCCCAAGGCTCCCGTCGCGCCGGCGTCGTCCAAGCCCAAGGGGGGCGCATCGCCGCCACGCCCGGCCGCGGCCGACGCCCCCAAGAAAGAGACGCTCATCCAGGGCTCGCCCCAGGCCCCGGCCGCGCCGCCGCCCCCCATCGGGTCGACGACGCCCGGCGCCGTGGCCACCAAGCTGCTCAGCAAGCGCGAGCAGGCGCCCACCGAGGCCTCGCCGCTCAGCTACCGCGAGTACGCGTTCGCCGTCGCGCCGGGCACGAGCGAGGAGCAGGTCCGACAGGTGCTGCGCGGCCAGCTCACCCTCATCGAGCGCCACCTCGAGGGCGAGAAGGCGGGCAAGCTCGTCAACCTCGCCGTCTTCGACGTCGAGTTCACGGGCAAGCCCCCCAAGGCCCCCATCGCCACGCTCACGTGGAAGGACTGGAAGCCCGAGCCAGAGATCGCGTTCCCCTCGCGCGGACAGTCTGTGCGCCCGCCGCGCCCGCCGTCCAAGCCGGCGCCCCCAGGCGGAGCTGCCTCGGTCGCCCCGCGCGTGCCCGGAGCGCCAGCGGTCCCGAGCGGCATGGGCGCGCCGCCCGTGTCGGCCTCCCCCGCG
>JAGQJA010000127.1 GCA_020430845.1 Myxococcales bacterium | reverse complement strand
TGGCACCGATGTCATGCTGTCCGGCAAGACCGCGGTGGTCTTCGGCTATGGCTACGTCGGCAAGGGCTGCGCGCAGTCGCTGCGCGGCCATGGCGCGCGGGTCATCATCACCGAGATCGGCCCGATCTGCGCGCTGCAGGCGGCGATGGAGGGCTACCAGGTCACGACGATGGAAGAGGCGGCTCCGCAGGCCGACATCATCGTGACGGCGACGGGCTGCGCGAACGTCGTGCGCGCCGAGCACATGAAGGAGATGAAGGACCAGTCGATCCTCTGCAACATCGGTCACTTCGACACCGAGATCGACGTCGCCTGGCTCGAGAAGAACCCCGAGATCAAGGAAGAGAACGTCAAGCCGCAGGTCGACCAGTTCATCTTCCCGGGCGGCAAGCGCATCACGCTGCTCGCCCGCGGGCGCCTGGTGAACCTCGGCTGCGCGAACGGTCACCCGTCGTTCGTCATGAGCTCGAGCTTCTCGAACCAGACGATCGCGCAGATCGAGCTCTGGCAGAACAGCAAGAAGTACGAGAACAAGGTCTACACGCTCCCCAAGAAGCTCGACGAGAAGGTGGCGCAGCTGCACCTCGCCAAGCTCGGCGTGAAGCTCTCCAAGCTCACCAAGGACCAGGCGGAGTACCTGGGCGTGCCCGTCGAGGGCCCGTTCAAGCCCGAGCACTACCGCTACTGATCGAACGCGGCTCGCAGAGAGCCGACGCACGGCGCGCGTCCCGGCCCGGGGCGCGCGTCGTCGCGTTTCGGGGTCAGGAGTAGGCGTCCTTCTTGGCCGCGGCGGCGAGCTCCTTGGCCCAGCGTCGGAGCTTGGCCTCGTCGGTCCCCTCGAGCATGATGCGCAGCTTGGGCTCGGTGCCGCTCCATCGCACCAGCACGCGCCCGTCCTCTGCGAGCGTGTCCTTGACCTTGGCGGTCGCGGCCGAGAGGCTCTTCATGTCCTCGAGCGGCATGCGGCGCGAGAGCGTCACGTTCTCGAGCACCTGCGGGAACTTCTCCATGGCCTCGTGCGCGAGCTCCGAGAGAGGCCGCCCCGTCTCGACGAGGATGGCGAGCACCTGCAGCGCCGCGACGACGCCGTCGCCGGTGGAGGCGTGGTCGAGGAAGATGAGGTGGCCCGACTGCTCGCCACCCAGCGAGTAGCCGCCGCTCCGCATCGCCTCGACGACGTACCGGTCGCCGACCTGCGTGCGCAGCAGCTTGCCGCCGCGGCGCGCCATCGCCTGCTCGAGGCCCAGGTTGCTCATCACCGTCGCGACGAGCGTGTTCTTGGCGAGCTTGCCGCGCTTCATCAGGTGCGCGGCGCACATCGCCATCACCACGTCGCCGTCGACGATCTGCCCCTTCTCGTCCACCACGATCAGACGATCGGCGTCGCCATCGAGCGCGACGCCCATGTGCGCCTCGCGCCGGACCACCTCGCCGCGGAGCTTGTCGGGGTGCAGCGCGCCCGCGTCGCGGTTGATGTTCACGCCGTTGGGCTTGACCCCGATGGTGGCGACGCTCGCGCCGAGCTCACGGAAGACCAGCGGCGCGACCTTGTACGCGGCGCCGTGCGCGCCGTCGACCACGAGCCTTACGTTGTCGAGGGTGAGGTGCGCGGGGAACGTGGTCTTGGCGAACACCACGTAGCGTCCGCCGGCGTCGTCGAGGCGCGAGGCCTTGCCGATGCCCGGGCCCGTGGGGTGCGGACCGAGGGGCGTCTCGCCCAGGATGAGGCGCTCGATCTCGACCTCTTGTTCGTCGGGCAGCTTGAAGCCGTCGGCGCCGAAGATCTTGATGCCGTTGTCTTGGTACGGGTTGTGGCTCGCGCTGATGACGATGCCCGCGTCGGCCCGCATGCTGGCCGTCAGCTGCGCGACGGCCGGGGTGGGGATCGGGCCGCACAGGATGACGCGCCCGCCCATCGAGCAGATGCCCGCCGCGATGGCCTGCTCGATCATGTAGCCGCTGAGGCGCGTGTCCTTGCCGATGAGCACGCGCGGCGCGTGGGGCTTGTTGCGCCCCGCCACGTGCGCGACGGCCTTGCCGAGCGCCATCGCGGTCTCGGGGGTCATCGGCGACTCGTTGGCGACGCCGCGGATGCCGTCGGTGCCGAAGAGCTGGCGCTTGGGCGGCGCTTTGGCCGTGGCCTTGGCGGTCCCGTTGGTCGCGCCCTTGGCCTTCTTGGTCGCCTTCGTCTTGGGCTGCGTCGTGGTCTTCATCGATGTCGCCTTCTCTCGTCAGTCGCGGAAGTTGATGAACTGCAGCTCGACGTCGAGCTCGAGGCCCCGGACGAGCTGGATGGCCTTCTGGAGGTCGTCTTTGTTCTTGCCGGTCACGCGCACCTGCGCGTCCTGGATCGACGACTGGACCTTGAGCTTGGCGTCCTTGATGCCCGTGATGATCTTGCGGGCGACCTCGGTCTCGATGCCCTCTTTGACCTTGATGAGGACGCGCGAGCCTCCCTTGCCGGTGGGCTCGGGCTTCTGCTCGTCGAGGTACTTCAGGCTCACCTTTCGCTTGATGAGCTTCTCGTGCAGGACCGTGATCGCCGCCTTGACGCGATCTTCGCTCGACGATCGGACGGTGATGCCGGCGTCGTTCTTCTCGAGCTCCGTGCCCGTGTTGCGGAAGTCGAAGCGCTGCGCGACCTCCTTCTGGGCCTGGAGCAGGGCGTTGTCGACCTCGTGCCACTGCACCTTGGAGACGATGTCGAAGCTCGGCATGTTTCCCTCTCGTCGGCGCCACGGCGACGCCGGGCCGAGAGGGTAGCGGCGAACGGCGCGCGTGTCAGCGTGGGACGAACGGAGCGCTCGTCAGCGCGCGACGAACGTCGCGTCGTGTCCGTACGTCACGCCCGCCGGGCTCGAGGCGACGGCGCGGTAGTGATAGGGCTGGCCCGGCGTGAGGTCGACCAGCGTGGCGGCGACGTGGCGCGGGGTCTGCTGCAAGCCCACACGGACCGGGTCCGTGGTCTGTCCGTACGACGTATCGGGCCCGTACTCGAACGCGAGCTGCGTCTCGAGACCCATGGGGTGCACGCGCGCCTCGGCCTTCGCCGTGCCCGCGGCCATGCGGCTCGCGGGGCCCGTTGTGACCTGGGGGCGAGGCGTCGCGGGCACGGCGAACGAGCGCACCTCGCCGTACTCGGTCGCGCCGTCTTGCTCGAGGACGACGCGATAGAAGAGCGTCGAGCCGGGGGTCAATCCGGAGACGTCTGCGTTGACGTCGTACCAGTCGTCCTCGGTCTTCGTCGGCACACCGTCGCCGAACGCCTCCACCTCGCCGAGCCCCCAGCGCTCGCGGTAGCCCGACAAGATGCGCACGCGCAGGAACGCGGGGCGGGCGTCGAGGTCGCCGACCCGCAAGAGGTTGAAGTTGGCGCCCTGCGGGACGGACTCGGCGAGGCGCCCGCGGGCGATGGGGGCGCCCCACGTGCGCCCGTCGTGCGACGCGAGGATCTCGACGTCCTTGCTCGGCCACTCGGGGCTCTGCGCGACGAGCAGCGTCGTGATGTGCGCGCCCTCCGCGAGCGCGAAGGTGATCTCCTGCGGCGCCTTCGGGCGCGGGCCGCTGCGCCAGGCATGCCCTTCGCCGTTCCGCCACCCGTCGACGAGCTTGTTCGCGTCGTCGGCGTCGGCGTCGGCGTCGCCCGTCGCCGAGACGAGGCGACCCCCGTGAGAGGGGCGCAGCAGGTTGTGGTTGCGGTACGTGAAGGTCAGCTCGTCGAGCTCGATCGCGCCGCTCGGCTGGTCGCTGATCGTCACGTTCGTGAGCATGTGGAAGACGTCGCAGTTGGCGTGGGCGAGCGCGTCGTCGAGCGGTTGGTACACGTAGTTGGGGCGCCCCTGCGCGACGTAGTTGCCGCCGTAGCTCCACGCCGTGGTGTCGTTGACGACGGTGTACTCGGCGCGCTCCCACGCTCCGGTCCGCAAGAGCTCGTGCAGCGTGACGCCCGTGTAGGCCCAGTTGGAGCGTCGCCAGATAGACTGGTTCTGCGCGACGAGATCCAGGTCGGACTGCACCCAGAGGCTGAGCTCGGTGCCCTTGGGCTTCCAGTCCACGCCGCGGATCCACATCGAGACCTTGGCGCCGCGGAGGTCGGGATCGCCGCCTCCCCAGTAGGCCTGGCCCGCCTTCGCCTCGTCGAGGAACGTGCCGGGGTAGATGTACTGCACGAGGTGGACGAAGCCCACGCCGTCGAAGTGGTTGCCGTCGTCGCCCGTCGTCCCGGGATCGACGTAGCGCACGTACGCGCCGCCGTCGTGACCCCCGCTCGGCATCCAGACGAGGTCCTTGCCGCTCATGCCCCCGGTCCAGCCGCCGAGTCCCTCGTTCCACGACTCGCGGTAGTGGGCCCCGAGCTCGGGCGGGAGCGGGCGTGGCGGGGTCGACGCGCCGAGCGCCGGCGTGGCGCCGTGCTCGAAGCGCACCACGCCCGGACGTCCGTGTGGGTGGACGCGTCCGTTGAGCGACGCGCCTCCGAGGCCCACGCTCTCTGCGTCCCGCGTGATCGCGTCGGGCACGCGCGGCGCGCGCGCGACGCTCCCGGTCGTGTCGCCTCGCACACCGAGCTGGCGCTGCTCCGCGCAGGTGCGCACGCAGAGCAAGGCCGCGACGAGCGCCGCGGCGGCGACGGCGCCCCAGACGAAGTGGACAGGACGGCGTGAGCTCAAGCGGGCTCGTCCATAGTGCAACTCGGGCGCGGCGACCTCAGAGAACCCTCCGCCCACCCGCGTGGCTCTCACCTTCATGGAGAGAGAGCTCGAGGATTCGACGCGACGAGCGGACGCGGCGCTCCGCGATGACGTCGACGAGGTGCGCGACGCGAACGTGATGATGGCGGGCGGCGTCGGGATCGGGGCCCTGGGCGCCGTGCTCGCGGCGGTCGGCGGCGCCGTGTGCCCCGTCTGCGTCGTCGCGGCCCCCGCGCTCGTCGGTGTCGGCGCGTTCAAGCGGTGGCGGGCCAAGAGGCGCGCGTGAAGCGCTCGGCCCTGATGCTCGCGGCGACGCTCGCGGTGTTCGGAGCGGGGGCGGCGCCCGCGCGCGCTGCGACCCCCACGACGGTCGCTCCGGTCGACGGCGAGGCCGTGCTCATGGCGCGGCTGCTCGCGCCCTGCTGCTACACGCAGACGCTCGACGTGCACGAGTCGCCAGAGGCCGCGGCCCTGCGAGCGGAGGTGCGTGCGCGTCTGCGGGCGGGGGAGAGCGCCGCGGCGATCGAGCAAGACTTCGTGGCCCGCTACGGCGAGCGGGTGCGCGCGCTGCCCGCCGGGCACGACCCGCGCGTGGCGCTGGGCCTTGTGTCGGCAGGGCTCGTCATCTCCGCGGGCGCCCTCATGGCGCGTGCCATCTCGCGCTGGCGTCGCGCCGCCGACGTGGGCACGGAGAGCGGCGCCGCCGCAGACGACGCCGCGTCGCGAGACGACTACGACGCACGCATCGACGAAGAGCTGCGCGAGCTGCGCTGAGTCGCGCGCCCGGGCTCTCGAGCGTCGAAGCTCAGAGCGCGACGATCGGATCGCGCGCGAGCCCGAGCAGCTGCGCGCGGGCCTCGCCCACGAGGTAGAGCGATCCGCAGATCACGACGAGCCCGCGCGGGCCCACAGCGCGTCGGGCGGCGGCCCGGGCGGTCGCGACGTCGTGGCACGCCGCGCCGGCCGCGAGCTGGGCGAGCGCGTCGGGGGCGTGCGCGGCCCGCGCTGAGGGCGCGACGTAGAGCATGTGGCCGGCCTGTGGCGCGAGCAGCTCGAGCATCGCCGCAGCGTCCTTGTCGAGGAGCGCGCCGAAGACCATCGCGGTCGCGGGGGTGGGGATGGGGGCGGCCGGGGTGCGCCAAGTCCCCTGCGCGAGCGCGAGCGCCAAGGCGGCGGCGCCGTCGGCGTTGTGCGCCCCGTCGAGCAGGACGTCCCCGCCGGACTCGTCGCGCACCACCTCGAGGCGGCCGGGCCAGCGCGCGTCGCCGACGCCTCGTCGGCGCGCCTCGGTCGGCAGCCCGAGCGTGGACGCGATCAAGTCCGCAACGCGTGCATTGTGCACTTGATGTGCGCCGCGGAGGGCGAGGCGAGGGGCTCCCGTGGCCGACCGGAGCTCGGGCAACAGGTCGGGGAGCGCGTCCGCGTCGTCCACGGCGCGTGGCGCCACGCCGACCGCGCGGGTCACGCCCTCGATCGCGCCGCGGACGTCCGCGAGGTCGGCGCCGAGCACCATCGGTGCGCCCTGCTTGGCGATGTGGGCCTTCTCGATCGCGATGAGCTCGCGCGTGCCCCCAAGCTGCTCGGTGTGGTCGAGGCCTACGCTCGTCACGGCGGTGCAGCGCGGCGACTCGAGCACGTTGGTGGCGTCGAGCCGACCGCCGAGGCCGGCCTCGACGACGGCGAGCTCGACCCCCGCGTCGCGGAACGCGATGAACGCGGCCAGCGTGGCCACCTCGAAGAACGTGGCCTCGGGCGCGAGCCGCAGCGCTCGGTCGAGGGCCAGCGCGAGATCGCGCTCGTCGAGCGGGGCGCCGTCGACCTGGATGCGCTCGGCGAAGGTGCAGAGGTGGGGAGACGTGTAGAGGCCCGTGCGCAGCCCCGCCGCGCGCGCCGACGCCGCGACCATCGCGCAGGTCGACCCTTTGCCGTTGGTGCCCGCGACGTGGACCGCGTCGAACGCGCGCTCGGGGTGGCCGGCGCGATCGCAGGCGGCGCGCATGGCGTCGAGGCCGAGCTTGATGCCGAACGTCGCCCGCGCGTAGAGGCGCGCGAGGGCGTCGGAGAGGGAGACGGGGGACGGAGCGCCGCCGTCAGCGACCATTCGCGCCGTGCGGCGGGCAGAGGTGCGCGAGCAGGGTCGAGAAGAGCGCCTTCATCTCGAGGCGGCTCGCGATCTGGTCGATCATGCCGTGCTCGAGGAGGAACTCGGCGCGCTGGAAGCCCTCGGGGAGCGTCTGGCGGATCGTCGTCTCGATGACGCGCGGCCCCGCGAAGCCGATGAGCGCCTTGGGCTCGGCCACGTTGACGTCGCCCAAGAACGCGAAGCTCGCAGCGACGCCCCCCGTCGTCGGGTTGAGCAGCACGCTGATGAACGGCACGCCGGCGTCGCGCAGGCGCTCGCGCGCCGCGACCGTCTTGGCCATCTGCATGAGGCTGAGGATGCCCTCCTGCATGCGTGCGCCGCCCGAGGCCTGGAGCAGCAGGACCGGGAGCCGTTGCTCGGCGGCGCGCTCGAAGAGGCGCGTGATCTTCTCGCCCACCACCGAGCCCATCGATCCGCCCATGAAGCGAAAGAGGAACGCGCCGTACGCGACGTCGCGCCCGTCGAGCTTTCCCTTGCCCGTCTCGATGGCCTCGTTGGCGGCGGCGCTCTTCTGCGACTTGGCGATGCGCTCGGGGTACGGCTTGCCGTCGCTGAACGAGAGCGGATCGCTCGGCTCGAGGTGCCCGTCCCACGGCTCCATGACGCCGCCGTCGAGCAGCAGCTCGCGCCACCCCTCGGCCATGAGCTTGTGGTGGTGGCCGCAGTCTGGGCAGACCTCGAAGCTCGCCTCGAGGCGCTCGGCGCTCATCATCTCGCCGCAGCCGTCACACTTGCGGAACACACCCTGGCCGAAGCTGGTCTTCTCGCTCGCGTCGAGGCCCGCCGGCGTCTTCTTCGGCCACACCATGTTGGGGCCCGTCTAGCACAGCTCCCGCGGCGGGGCTTCGCCCGCGAGCGCGGCCAGGGCCGCACCCTCGAGGCGCACGTTCAGCCACGGTCTCCGCACCTCGGCGCCGAGGCGCTCGTAGAAGCCGATCGCGGGGGTGTTCCAGTCGAGGACCTGCCACTCGAAGCGGGGGCAGTCCTGTCGTTCGGCCTGAGCTGCGAGGCTCGCCATGAGGGCCCGCCCCACACCTCGGCCACGCGCCTCGGGGGTCACGAAGAGGTCCTCCAGGTGCAGCGAGGCGCGGCCGCGCCACGTCGAGTACGCGAAGAAGTAGAGCGCGAAGCCCACAGCGCAGGCCTCGCCGTCGGTGACGTCCTCGGCCAGCAGCACGTGAAAGCGCGGCGCGTCGCCGAATCCGTCCCGCAGGAGGTCTTCCTCGGTCGCCTCCACGGCGTCGGGCTCACGCTCGTAGGCCGCCAGCTCGCGGATCAGGGCCAAGACCGTGGGAACGTCGGGGGCGGATGCGGTTCGGATTCGCAGCATGGCCCGTTCGTTGTAACGTCGCGTCATGGACGAGCTCAAGCCGCTCTATGCCGCCGGCTTCGCCGTCGGGACGACCCTCTTCTTGTTGGCCCTGCTCCGCGTCGGCCAGCGCGTCCTGTCGCCGAAGTCCGCCGTCGACAAGGACCTCGCCGACCACAACACGGGGCGTCAGCTCTTCCACGTCGGGCAGGTCGCGGGCGTCTTCCTCGTCGCCGCCGCCTCGGTGAAGAACTGCGTCCAGGGCAAGAGCTGGCAGCACGACGTGCTCTGGGCCGCGGCGTTCGGCGCGATGGGGCTCGCGCTCGTCGTCGTGATGGGGCGCGTCGGCACGCAGCTGCTGCTCCGGTCGCGCACCGCGGCCGAGATCGAGCGGGGCAACGCGGCGGTCGGGCTCGCGGCCGGCGCGCACTACCTGTCGGCGGGCATCATCGCGTCGTATGCCATCGCGGGCACCAAGCTCCACGAGCTCGGGCTCTCGCTGCTCTTCTTCGCGATCGCGATGCTGACCCAGTTCGTCTTCGTCACGCTCTTCCGCGCGCTGACGACGTACGACGACGCCGACCAGATCCAGGGCGAGAACCTCGCCGCGGCGCTCAGCTACGCGGGGCTCTCGATCGGCATCGCGATCATCGTCGGCACCGCGCTCGACGGCGACTTCACGGGCTGGGCCACGTCGATGCGCGGCTACGCCGAGATCCTCGTCCTCGGCCTCGCGCTCTACCCCGTGCGGCAGTTCTTCGTGCAGTCGCTGCTGCTCGGGGCGCCGCTCGCGCTCCGGGGCGGAAAGCTCGACGTCGCCATCGGCGCGGAGCGACACGAGGGTATGGGCGCGCTCGAGGGCGTCACGTACGTCGCCGTGGCGCTCGTCATCGCGCGGCTCACTTGATGGGCGATCCGGCCGCGTACGCAGCGTTCGCGGAGCGGCTCACGGCGACGGGCATCATCTCCGATCCGTGGATCTACGGAGAGCCCCGCTTTCGTCGCGAGCCGGTGGTCATCTCGCGCAGAGACGCGGCGCGTATGCAGCGCGCGGCCGAGGACGTGGCGATGGTCTACAACGAGCTGTGTCTCGTGGTGGGCGACGCGCCGGCGCTGCTCGACGACTTCTTCTGCCTCACGCCTTGGCAGAAGGCCATGTGGCTCGCGTCGCAGCCGCTCTGGCACGGCGTGGCGCGCGCCGACGTCTTCGTGACCGACGAAGGGCTCGCGTTCGCCGAGCTCAACTGCGACACCCCGACGGGTGAGGCCGAGGCCGTCGTGCTCGGTCGACTGGGGCTCGAAGACCACCCTGACGCGGTGGACCCCAACGCGCCGTTCGAGCGTGCGTTCCGCGACGTCGTGCGCGCCGTCGGCGGCGCCGAGCTCGAAGAGAATCCGGTCGTGGGGCTCATCTATCCTACGGAGATTCCAGAGGATTTGCCTCTCGTTCGGCTCTACAAGGCCTGGCTCGAGCGCGCCGGCAAGCGCGTGCTCCTCGGCTCGCCGTACAACCTCGGCGTCGACGAGCGAGGCCTCACGCTCTTCGACGAGCCGGTCGCCCTCGCGCTGCGCCACTACAAGACCGACTGGTGGGGTGAGCGACAGAGCGCGTGGAAGGACGAGGACGTCCCCGACAAGAAGCCGCTCGACCAGCCGCTCGAGTCGGTGCTCGCCGCCTGCATGGAAGGCAAGGTCAGCGTGCTCAACCCGTTCGGCGCCGTCGTCCCGCAGAACAAGCGCGCGATGGCACTGATGTGGGAGCAGATCCATCGGTTCACGCCCCAGTCGCAAGACATCATCCGCCGCTTCATCCCCGTCACACGTCGCCTCGAGGCTGTGCACGCCGAGCAGCTCGTCGCGCAGCGATCGGACTGGGTGCTCAAGAGCGACTACGGCGCGGAGGGCGACGAGGTCGTGATCGGCCGCGCCGTCACCGACGACGAGTGGGCCAAGTCGATCTCGCTCGCGCGCGAGGGCCGCTGGATCGTCCAGCGTTACTTCGAGGCGAAGGTCGAGCCGGACGGCTCCACGGTCAACCACGGAGTCTTCGTGCTGGGGGGACAGGCGGCCGGTCTCTACGCGCGCATCCAACGCGGCGCGACCGACGAGCGCGCGCTCAGCGCGCCGATGCTCGTGCGGGGATGAGCGGCGCCCGTTGGCGACTGCGCCGGGAAGCGGTAGACGTGTCGCCATGAGCACGGACCCCACGCGGAGCCCCCTCTCGCCCGCCGCCCTGCTTGCGACGCTCGAGCCGCTCGAAGGTGCGAAGCCCCTGCCGGGCGCGGCGTTCACGGATCCCGAGGTCTTCCGCTTCGAGAAGCGCGCGCTCTTCGACCGGAGCTGGATCTGCGTCGGCCGCGTCGAGGACGTGCCGAGCCCGGGAGACGTCGTGGTCGTACCGGCGACGCCCGAAGGGGTGCTCGTCGCGCGCGGCGACGACGGGCAGCTCCGCGCGTTCTACAACGTGTGCCGCCACCGGGCCGCCACGTTGCTCCCGCGCGGAGGGCCGGCTTGCACGCGCGCCAAGGAGCTCGAGTGCCCGTACCACGGCTGGGCCTACGACACGGCCGGACGCCTGCTGCGGGCGCCGGACGCGCCGGCGTCGTTCGACACCAAGCAGAACGGGCTCGTGCCCATCCGGCTGGCCACGCGCTTCGGCTTCGTGTTCATCCACCTCGACGGCGACGGCGACGGCCCGCTCCCAGATGCGCCGCCGGCGTTCCTCACGCGCGCGGCCGCGGCGCTCGAGGGCGGGGCGCTGCGCCGGGTGCGCGCGCACGCGTACGACGTCGCGGCCAACTGGAAGCTCGTCTTCGAGAACTTCCAGGAGTCTCACCACTTCCCGCGCGTCCACCCGGCGCTCGAGCGCCTCACGCCGTCCGCCGACGCCGGGTCGATCCTGAGCGACGGCCCGTGGCTCGCCGGCGTGATGGAGCTCGTCCCCGACGCGGAGACCGTCAGCACCAGCGGCAACCGCAACGGGCGCCCGTACCTCGTGGCCGAGGCCGACCGTCGCAAGGTGCACGACGCGATCCTCTTCCCGAGCCTGATGCTCAGCCTGCAGCCCGACTACCTGCTCACGTTCCACGTCTACCCGGTCGCACCCGACCGAACGCACGTGATCGCATGTACCTACATGCACGAGGGTGCGCCCGAAGCGGCCGCCGCCGACGTGCTCGGCTTCTGGTCGCGCATCTACGAAGAAGACCGCGCCATCTGCGAGCGTCAACAGAGCGGCGTGGTCTCGCGCGCGTTCGAGCCTGCCTGTTACGCCACGGTCGAGGACGGCGTGCACGCGTTCGACAAGCTGGTGGCGCGCGGCCACCTCGACGGTGGGCCGCCGGTCGAGGCCGAGCGCGACGAGCCCACCGATCCGGGCCTGGTGGTGCAGGAGCTCCGCTCCGAGCCGCGCCTGCGTGCGCGCGACGACGCCCGCTCCGAGCCGCGCCAGCGTGTCGCCGGGCCGCGCGGCAAACGCTCGCGCCTGTGCGGCATCTGGGGCCGCCCGTACCTCGACCTGTCGGAGATCGTCGACACCTCGGTCTTTCCCGAGCTGCACAAGGAGATCACGCTCGGGCTCGCGCGCGTCGACACGTCGTACACGGGCGGCAGCCTCAAGTGGATGGGCGTCACCGCGCCGTGGACCGCCGCCGACGGCTACACGGACTACATGCACGTCATCGGGCAGATGACCCGCGAGCAGCTGCTCGAGCTGGTGAGCCTCTCCGACGATCCGTCCGCGTTCGACGTCGACGAGCTCGAGAGCTACGAGTTCGGCGACGAGACCGAGCACCCGCTCAACCTCACGCAGATGCGCTTCTTGTCGTACCGCTACGGCGTCTACTTTCCGTGGAAGGTCGCCTACCACCTGCTCGAGAACGTCACGTGGGACGACAAGCACTCGGGCGAGGGCAAGGCGTTCTCCGACGAGGCGCGCGCGGTGTTCCCCAAGACCGTCGCGTTCATCGAGAGCCTGCCCATGTCCGAGATGGGGCGGGTCGTGATCTTCGGGCTCGAGCCCAACGATCACGCGCCGGCCCACCGTGACAGCACGCCGGGGCAGTCGCTCTCGGTCGCCCAGAGCCTCAACCTCGAGCCGGGCCGCGGGCTCGTCGACGCCAACGGGCGCCCGCTCGACAAGCGCTTCTTCTTGGCCTCTCCCGACGGGCAAGAAGAGGTGGTCGTCGACTCGCCGATCTACTGGTTCAACGACATGGACTACCACGGCGTCCACGCCGACCCGTTCTTCCGCTACTCGATCCGCGTCGACGGCGTGTTCACGCCGGAGCTGATGGCTGAGCTGCGAGATCGGTTCGAGGGGGCCTGACGGAGAGGAGCTCGCGCAGGGCCTCGGGGCCGTCGCCGAGCTGCGCCTCGCACCACGCCGCGAGCGCGAACGTGTGCCAGAGAAGCATCGGATCGCGTCGCACCCACTTGGCGTGGGCGCCCCCGGAGAGCTCGCGCGGTTCGAGCAGGCCGAAGCGGTCGAGTCGCTCGCGGGCGAAGAGCCGCTCACACGCGCCCTGGAGGGACGTCGACAACCAGCGCTCGACCGGGACGCCGAAGCCCATCTTCTTGCGTTGCGCGAGCTCGCGCCCGAAGCGCCGCTGGTGCAGCTCGCGCAGCACGGCCTTGCCTTGCGTCCCCAGGGTGAAGCGCGACGGAAGGCCGACGCCGAGCTCTACGACGCGGTGGTCCAAGAAGGGCACGCGGACCTCGAGGCTGCACGACATGCTCGCGCGGTCGACCTTCGTGAGCATGTCGTTGGGGAGCGGGCCGTGGAGGTCGGCGGCCGACCATCGCTGCAGCTCCGTGCCCACGGCGCGGTGGAACCGAGCGCGGGCAGCCTCTTCGAAGCGTTCGGCGTCGCTCGCGCCGCGTACGAGGACGCGCGTGCGATCGAGCAAGCCGAACTGGGTGAGCGCGACGTAGGCGTCGGCGTCGTCGGGCTTCAGGCCGCGGCCCACTTTGGAGGCCACGCGCATGATGTCGGCGAGCTTGCTCGAACGATCGGTCTTGGTCGGGAGGTGCCTGAGCGCGGCGGTCGCCACGCTCTTCGCGAGCGGCACGCGGCCGAGTAGACGGCGGGCGCGGAGGATCCGGTACTTTGTGTAACCTGCAAACGCCTCGTCGCCGCCGTCGCCGGCGAGAGCGACCTTGTACTCGCGGGAGACGTGTCGCGACAGCAGGTGCGTCGCGAGGCTCGAGCTGTCGCCGAACGGCTCGTCGTACGCGAGGAGCGCGTCGGCGAGGTCGGCGCGGGCGGCGTCCTCGTCGAGCGTGCCGACCTCGATGGGGATCCCGAGCGCTGCCGCCGTTGCGCGCGCGTACGGCGACTCGTCGAAGCGCGGCTCGCGGAAGCCGATGGTGAAGGCCTTGATGGGCATGCGCCCCGAGGCGACCGCGTATGCCGTGACGAGCGACGAATCGATGCCACCGGAGAGGAAGGACGCGATGGGGACGTCGCTCTCGAGGTGCTCCACGAGCGCGCGCTGGAGCGCCGCCTCGACCATGTCACAAGCCTCGTCGAGGCTCCGCACGCGCGCGGCGTCGGCAGACGGGCAGAGCGACCAGTAGCGCCTCGTGGTGGTCGCGCCTGTGGCGAGGTCTCGCTCGATTCGGTGCGCAGGCGGGACGCGCCGCACGCCCTGGTAGATGGTCGCGTCCTCTGGCACGTAGCTCCACGCGATCATCGCGTGCGCGGCGCCGCGGTCGATCGTGAACGCCGGGGCGAGCTCGGGGGAGCGGCGATCGAAGCAGGTCAGCTCGCTCGCGAACGCAAGGGAGCGTCCGTGCTCGGCGACGAAGAGCGGCTTGATTCCGAATCGATCGCGGCTGAGCACGAGTCGGCGCCGCCGGCGGTCGTGGACGCAGAACGCCCACATGCCCACGAGATGCTCCTCGACGCGATCGGCGTCGCGCTCGTAGAGCCGTAGAACGACCTCCGTGTCGCTCCGCGTCTTGAAGGACACCCCCTCGGCGACGAGCTGCGCGCGCAGCTGGGGGGCGTTGTAGATCTCGCCGTTGTACACGAGGGTGATGTCGCCGTCGTCCGAGAGCATGGGCTGATGGCCGTGCTCGACGTCGACGATCGACAACCGCGTCATCCCGAGCGTGGCCTCCGCGTGCTCGACGACGCCGCCGCCGTCAGGTCCGCGGTGCCGGATGCGCTCGCACATCTCGCGCACCAGCGCCCGGCCCCCCGCCATGCCGACGATGCCTGCGATGCCGCACATGGTTCAGGCCGGCGAGGCGCTCGGCGCGATCGACACCCGGGTCGGCGGCGCCGACTCGGTGTGAGCAGGCTCGGTCTCCGCCACCGGCGGCGGCGGGATGCTCGGCGCGAACTCAGGGACGAGGTTCTGGAGCGCAGCGACCACGGGTTGCCGGTCGGTCGCGTCGGTGCATGCCTTCAGGGTGTCCAAGCCGGCCGTGACGTCGCGCCACGCGACCGGACGGAACTTGCCGACGAAGATCTTGGGGTGGCGGGTCTTCTCGGCGTGCTCGGCGTCGCACGACAGCTCCTCGAAGAGCTTCTCGCCCGGGCGTAGGCCCGTGAACTCGATCGCGATGTCCGTGTCGGGCACGAGGCCCGAGAGGCGGATGAGGTCGCGCGNNAGGTCGACGATCTTCACCGGCTCGCCCATGTCGAGCACGAAGATCTCTCCGCCCGCGCCCATCGAGCCCGCCTGGAGCACCAGCTGGCAGGCCTCGGGGATCGTCATGAAGTACCGCTTGACCTCGGGGTGCGTGACGCACACCGGGCCGCCGCGCGCGATCTGCTCGCGGAAGATGGGGACGACGCTGCCAGCACTCCCGAGCACGTTGCCGAAGCGCACGGTGACGTAGCGCGTGTCGCTGCGCTGCGAGAGCGCCTGCACGTACACCTCGGCGGCGCGCTTGGACGCGCCCATGATGCTCGTCGGGTTGACGGCCTTGTCGGTCGACACCATGACGAACGCCTCGGCGCCGAAGCGATCCGACATGTCGGCCACCTTCTTGGTGCCGAACACGTTGTTCTTGATCGCCTCGCCGGGGTTGTACTCCATCATCGGCACGTGCTTGTGCGCGGCCGCGTGGAAGACGACGGCCGGGCGCTCGCGATCGAAGATGGCCTCGAGCCGGCGGCTGTCGCAGATGTCGGCGACGCAGGGCACGATCGCCAGCTCGGGGTGCTCCGCCCGCAGGTGGCGGTGGACCTCGAAGAGGTTGTTCTCGGCCTGCTCGACGAGCACGACGCGCGCCGGCTCGAAGCGGCAGATCTGGTGGCAGAGCTCGGAGCCGATGCTGCCGCCCGCGCCGGTGATCAGGACGACCTTGCCCCCGATGAAGCGCTCGAGCCCGTCGACGTCGAGCGTCACCGGGTCGCGGCGGAGCAGGTCCTCGATGCGGACCTCTTGGAGCTGGTTCACGGTGACGGAGCCGTCGATCAGCTGGTCCACCGCGGGGAGCGTGAGGATCTTGGCGCCCGTGGGGCGGCACTCGTCGACGATGGCGCGCATCTGCACGCCGCTGAGCGACGGGATCGCGATGATGACCTCGTCGACCTGCTTCTCTTTGGCGATCTCTCGCGCGCGGGAGAGCGGGCCGAGCACGGCGATGCCGTGGATGCGCTGGTGCTGCTTGGCCGGGCTGTCGTCGAGCAACCCCACGATGTCGTAGCGGCGTGCGTGCGTGCGGATCATCTCTCGGACGAGCGCCTCGGCGGCGTCGCCTGCGCCCAGGATGAGGATGCGCTCGCGGGTGCCGCTCGCGGGCGGGGCGTTCTGAGACGCGACCTCGCGAAGGGTGCGGATGCCGAAGCGGAGCCCGCCGGTCAGCATGACGGCGAGGATCCATTCGATGACGAACACCGTGCGCGGGAAGCTCGCGGGCCGGTAGAACACGACGAACGTCGCGAGGAGAACGCTCGAGAGCGTGGTCGCCTTGACGATGTCGATGAGGTCTTTGAGACCGGCGTAGCGCCACAGGCCGTGGAAGAGGCCGGCGTGCCAATGCGCCAGGCTGCGCAAGACGAGCAACGTGACGAGCAGTGGCCAAGCGACGCCCACGTACTCGCGGGGCACGTCGAGCTCGAAACGGAGCAAGAACGCGAGCGCGAACGCCGCGGTCCAGAGGGCCAGATGAACGCAGACGACGAGCGCGCGTCGATAGCTGATGATCACCTGGCGCATGCGCCCTCCGGTGAGCTGGAGGTGGCGACGCCGCGGCTCTGCCCGCGGGCTCCGCACGCCGCCCGTACGCCGGCGATCACGCGGTCCTGCTCCTCTGCGGTCAGGCTGCTCGAGCTCGGGAGACAGATGCCGCGCGCGAAGAGGTCTTCTGCGACGACGCCGCCGTAGCGGCGCGCCGCCGCGTAGAGCGGCTGCATGTGCATCGGCTTCCACACGGGGCGCGACTCGATGTCGTCGCGCGCGAGGGCCGCGACGAGCGCGTCACGCGACGCGCCCAGCCGCCGTTCGTCGACCAAGAACACGCTGAGCCAGCGCGTGTGTCGGCCCCACGGCGCCTCGGGCATCAGCGCGAGCCCGTCGAGGTCTGCGAACGCCTGTTCGTAGCGGGCCGCCACCGCGCGACGCGCCTGCACGCGCGCCTCGAGGACCTCGAGCTGGCCCCGGCCGATGCCGGCGAGGACGTTGCTCATGCGGTAGTTGTAGCCGAGCTCGCTGTGCTCGTACGCGATGCCCGGGTCGCGCGCTTGCTGGGACCAGAAGCGCGCCTTGGCGATCTGCGCCTCGTCATGGCCGACGAGCATGCCGCCGCCCGTGGTCGTGATGATCTTGTTGCCGTTGAACGAGAAGACGCCGAGCGGCGCCATGCCACCGACTTGACGTCCCTTGTAGTGGGTCCCGGCGGCCTCGGCGGCGTCCTCGAGCACGGGCACTCCGTACTCCGCGCACACCTCGAGGATCGGGTCGAGGTCGGCCGACTGACCATAGAGGTGCACGACCACCACCGCGCGCGGCAGCCGGCCCTTTGCTCTACCCTCGGCCAGTGCCTCCGCGACGAGCGCCGGGTCCATGTTCCAGCTCGTGCGCTCGCTGTCTACGAGCACCGGCTCGGCGCCGAGGTACCGCACTGCGTTGGTCGACGCGACGAACGTGAGCGACGGGCAGAGCACCTCGTCGCCGGGCCCCACGCCGAGCAGGCGGAGTCCGAGGTGGAGCGCCGCCGTCCCGCTGGCGAGCGCGACGCACGGCAGTCCCGACATCAGATCTCGGAAGTCCGCCTCGAAGGCGTCGAGGTTCGGGCCCACGCTCGACAGCCAGTTCGTCGCGAACGCCTCTCGCACGTACGCCAGCTCATGTGCGCCCATGTGGGGCACGGAGAGGTGGATCCGTCTCGAGGGAGGCGTGGTCATGGTGGGGGGCTAAGGTTCGTTGACGAAGAGGTCGGGAGCGTTCAATCGCTAGCATTCCGCCGCAAGGGAAAGCGGTAAGTTACCTGGATTACAGAGAAAAACGCGCGGGCGTTCCCCGGGCCTGGGCCCGCGCGGGCTTTCGTCCGCGGCCCGCGCCCGCCGGCTGAGGCTCGCGTCAGACGACCTTGAACCGGAGCCCGTAGTTGCTGAGGAAGGCCTTGGCGCGGATCGGGTTGTTGTCGCCGAAGTTGAAGAGGCTGCCGCAGGCGAGCGCGCTGACGGCCGACCCCGTGAACGCGTCGCGCATGTGCTCGTACGTGCCCGCTCCGCCGGCGCCGATCACGGGGATGGGCGACGTGGCGCTCACGCGCGCGAGCAGCGGCACGTCGTAGCCGGTCATGGTGCCGTCGCGATCGATCGACTGCAGGAGGATCTCGCCGGCGCCCGCCGCGATGATCGCGGCGACGTGTGCGTCGAGAGCGACGTCCTCGAGGCGGCGGCCGCAGTCGGAGTAGAGGCGAGGCTCGCCGTCGGGCGCGTCGCCGTCGCGCCGGACGTCGACGCACACGACGACCGCCTGCGAGCCGAAGCGGTCGGCGACGCGCGTGATGAGCGCCGGGTCGCGGTACACGACGGAGTCGAGCACGACCTTGTCCGCGCCGTGGCGCAGCAGCGTCTCGGCGTCTTCGAACGACGTGATGCCGCCGCCGAGGGCGAGCGGCATGAAGACGACCTCGCTCACGCGCTCGAGGAGCTCGACCATGGGCGCGATCGAGCGCGAGTCGCGGTTGATGTTCAGGAACACGAGCTCGTCGGCCTGCTGTGCGCTGTAGACCTTGGAGCTCGCCACCGGATCGCCCACGTCGCGCGCGGGGCCGAACTGCTTGGTCTTCACGAGCCGCCCCTCGGAGAGCAGCTGGATCGGGATGATGCGCTTCTTCAGCACGCGCCGTCCCAGTAGCAGAAGTTCTCGAGCACCCGCAGGCCGCTCGCCTGGCTCTTCTCGGGGTGGAACTGCACGCCGATGACGCTGCCGCGCGCGACGACGGACGTGTAGTCGCTGCCGCCGTACTCGCACGTCGCCAGCACGTCGGCGTCGTCGTCTGCCGCGAGGTGGTACGAGTGCACGTAGTAGAAGTCGGCTGCGCCCTTGACGCGGTCGAAGACCGGGTGCTTGCGCCGGAGCTTGGCCTCGTTCCAGCCCACGTGGGGGATGGCCGGGACGCGCGCGGGGTCGAGCCGGCGCACGTGCCCCGCGACGAGAGCCAGCCCGTCGGCGCCGCCGCCCTCGTCGCCCCGCGTGGCGAGCAGCTGCATGCCCAGGCAGATGCCGAGCAGAGGCTTGCCCTCGCGCGCCCAGGCGGTGAGCGGCGCGCGCAGGCCCTGCGCGTCGAGGTGGTCGATCGCCGTCTTGAACGAGCCGACGCCCGGCATCACGAGGTGCGTGCACCCCTCGACGTCGCCAGGCGCGCGCACCAGCTTCGTCTCGCACCCCGCCGCCGCGCAGCCGTTGGCGACCGAGCGCAGGTTGCCCATGTCGAGGTCGACGACGCCGATCATCGGTGCGCGCGCCTCGGGAGGGTCACGTCGCTTGCTTCTTGAGGCGGAGCGGCACCGTCTCGCGGTACCAGCGCTCGTGGTCCCACGTGCGCGGCGCGTCGTCGATCGTGCTCGGATCGGGCTCGTGCGGCGGCACCACGGTCTTGCCGACGATCTCGTAGAACTCGGCCTCCGTGAGGCCCACGTAGTCGAGGAAGAGCGAGAGCGCGTAGGGCTTCTGGCCCTCGTACTTCTGCACGAGCGCGTCGGCCTCGGCCTTGGTGATGCGCCCGTTGCGCAGGTCGAGCGCCGTCATCTGGCTGACGCGCGAGTAGCCGCGCTTGAGGAACTTGATGTAGTCCCGCACGCCCTGCATGTGGCACTCGATCTTCTCGTACGGGTAGAGGTCCCACGGCATGCCCTCGACCTGGTCGCCCTTCCAGCCGAGCTCGCGCTGGATGAGGTCGGTCTGCGGCTTGACGTCCCACGGGATGTACGAGCCGAGGCACACCGAGCGCACGCGGAGCTTCTTGAGCTCGGCGACGGGCGGGTACGTGTAGGGCGCCAGATCTCGCGGGTCGAAGTCGTAGTCCTTGGAGATCATGCCGCGCATGTCCTCGGCGGTGATGCCCAGGTTCACGAAGCGGTTGAAGCGCGTCTCGTCGACCTCTTCGATCTCGTCGTCCTGGTAGTCGTAGTACGCCGTGTACTCGCTCGAGGGCTCGCCCCACATGATGAGCGGGACCTTGAACTTGAGCGCCACGTGCATCGGGTAGCTGAAGATGCCCGTGTGGCAGTGCCAGCAGAAGTCGCCCTTGCGGATGAGCGCCTCGAGCATGAGCCGCCGCACGACGTGCCAGTTGGGCGTGAACGACAGCACGTCGACGCCGAGCTTCTTGAAGGTGCGCTCGTTGTTCTCGACGAGCGTCGAGCGCATGAAGCCGTGGTTGAACTGCACGACGAGCGGCTTGATCTTGTACTCGCGGATGAGGTGATAGAGCGTGAACGTCGAGTCCTTGCCGCCCGAGAACGGGACGACGCAGTCGTAGTCGTACTTGCCGCGGTACTGCTCGATGAGCGCGTCGAGGTCGGCCTTGCGCGCCGTCCAGTCGATGCGCTCCTTCTTGAACTTCGCCTGCCGACACACGTTGCACACGCCCTCGGCGTCGAACTCGATCGTCTCGTACGTCTGAGGCAGGCCGCACGACGTGCACTTCTGCAGCGGGTTCTTGCACCCACGCTGGCAGGGGCCACATGCGACGGAGGACGTGGGAGGTGACTGCGACATGGCTCTCTCGGGTGGGAGTGGGGCGCGTCCGCCGTCCGCGGGGGCGGAGCGAGCGGCCGACTTTGCCAACGGCGACGGACAGTTAGCGTTGTCTCGGGGGGCCGTCAACGCGGCTCACCGGAGCCAGCCGAGGCCGCGGAGGTTTCTTCGCGGGGCGCCGCGGACCCGCGCGGCGACGGCGGGGGCGGGCTCTGCCGCCGGCCGCTCCTTGGCCTGGGCGGCCGCAGCGACGGCCCGCACGCCGATGATGAGCGCGGCGTACATGGGCAACAGCGGCGCTCGGTAGCGCGCGAGCGTGCCGAAGTTCGAGGTCGCCATGCCGATGGCGGTCGCGGCGATCACGACGAAGACGGCACAGAAGCCGAGGGCGCGGTGGTTCATGATCGCGGCGGCGGTCGCGCGGATGCCGACCGTACGCACGGTCTGGATCGCGAGCACCGTCACCACGAGCGTCTCGAACGCCGTGATGAAAGAGCTGACATTGTGCGCCTCGAAGATGAGCGGCCGCGCGAGCGCGGTGAAGAGGGCGACCGGCGCCAGCGCCACCCGCATGGCCGTGCTCCTGTCCTCGACCTCGATGACCTCGAAGTTCGAGCCGCCGCCGCCCTCGGAGTAGCTCGACTGGAGCTTGGCCGCAGACTCGGCGACCTTGTCGGCGGCGAACTCCGGGAAGATCTTGCCGAGCGCGGCGATGGCGACGACCGAGACGGCGATGGCGAGCAGGGCGAGGAGCGGGTTGAGGAGCGGAAAGCGCGTCGAGCGGGCGGTGACGAACCAGGAGCGCGCGCCCACGGCGAACGGGAAGAGCAGGTAGGGCTTGAAGCTCGCGACGAGGGCGAAGCCCACAGCGCCGACGACCAGCGCGAAGACGTTGGGCCCGCGCCGGAGCAGCTGCACGCTGCGGAAGAGGAACCCTATCCCGGCGAGCGCGAAGGTCTCTTTGACCAGGCCGCTCGTCCAGAACACGACCGACGGGAACAAGAGCACGGCGTAGGCGAGCGACCGTGTCGAGACCTCGGGCATCTCGTCGCGCAGGCCGGCATAGAGCGCCCACTTTCCCAAGAAGCCCAGGTACCCGAGCGCGACGAACACCGCCCACACAGAACCGTTCGCGAAGAAGACGGTCAGCGCAGACACGCCGACCATGCTCGCGCTCGAGCCACCCCCCTCTTCGTAGCCGGGTAGGTGCGTGCTCTGGTTCACGATGAGTCGGAGGATGTCGACGAATGTGTCGCCGAAGCGCTGCTCGAGCAGGGCGATGAGCGGCTTGGCCTCCGCGAGGTAGACGTGGGTGTCGCTGACGCCGAACACGTAGTCCATCACCCACAGCAGCGTGAAGCTGCTGACGAAGTGGAGCGCCATCGACCCGCGCACGAGCTCCCGCTCCGGGCTCGGCGCCTTCGAGGACGCCGCGAGCGTCGCGAGCGTCGCGAGCATCATGACGATGAAGCACGGCAGGATGTCGGAGGTGCTCATGGAGGCGCGAGGATTGGGGTGCGCGGCCGGCCGCCGGCGTTCGTCCCGTAGCTTGGGGCCGCTCGGCAGGCAAGCGGATGACGCGATGCGTTATTCGTGCCGCTCGTGCATGCGACGTTCGATGGTCGCCCGCACTTCGGCCGCCTGCGCTGCGTACGACGCGTTTTCTGGGTGCCGACGCGCCAGGGCGGAGTAGGCCTCCTCGGCCTCGCGGAGCATCCCGTTCTGCGTCCCGAGGTCGCCCACCCGCAGCAGGAGATCGTCGCGGTCCGGGGCCACGTCCAAGGCTCTTCGGTAGAGGACGAGCGCGCGTGCGCCACGCCCACGCTCCTCTTCCACGCCGCCTGCCCACGCGTAGAGGGCGGCGCAGTCTGGCGCGTTGGAGCAGCCCGCGCGAACGGCCCGATCGAGCGCGACGTCGACGTGACGCGTCTGCCCGGCGCTCGTCGCCAGCTCGACGACCGCCTTGAGGCACTCGCGTCGCTCCGACGCGCGCTCGGCGAACGCGGCGAGCCCGTCGAGCGCTTCGGCCGTCTGACCTCGCGCGACCTTCACGCGGGCCTCGAGCGCATGCGCCGCGCAGTCCTCGGGCGTGGCCTTGAGCAACGCCTCGACCTGTCGGGACGCCTCGTCGAGGCACGGCGCCCGCGACGGGAGGCACCAGGGCATCTCGAGCTTGGCGTCCAGGACCGCGGCTTCGATCGCGCGCCGGCGCGGTCCGGGCGCCGCGGGGGCACGCTTGAGCAGCTCGCGGTCGAGGCGCACGCTGGTCGCCGGCAGGCGCCACGCAAGCCCCTCCGCGAGCGCGTCGAGCATCGGGACGCCGTCGGGGCCTTCGACGACGAGCTCCATCGCGCTGTCGAAGTCTCCGACAAGGGCGGGCGATTCCTTCATCATCGCTTCGCGCAGGTTCTGATCGTTGCGGTACGCGAGGCGGTACTCGAGTCGCGCCTGCGCGGGGAAACGCGCGGCCAGGCTGCGGGCGAGCACCATGTGGGCGCGACCGAAGCTCGGGTTGCACTCGAGCGCGCGGCCGACCCAGGGCACGACGCTCTCGGTGCGCGTGAGCTGCGCATAGACGGCGCCCATCAGCGGAAAATACGCCTCGGCGGGGTACCGGAGCATCGCCGTTCGGATCTCTCGGCGCAGCTCCTCGGGCGGCGTCCTCGGGTCGATCGCGAGGATGCGTATGCGGTCTCGCTCGTTGGCCAGATCGTTTCCGACCCGCGCGGCCACGATCGGCGCCATGACGACCACGCCGAGCGCGGCGATGAACGCGCTCGGTCGCAGGGCGCGTTGCCCCCTCGTGTCGGGCCGGTCGCTCGACCCGGCGCTGTGTCCTCCGACGACGAGCGCCGCGCACACGGCGAGCAACGCCATGACCCCGGGTACCTCGAGGTGGAAGTCGACCACGTCGTGGAGGAGCGCGGCGACGAGCGCCGCCCAGGCGCCGGCGGCGGGGTGGGGGGCGAGCAGGACGCTCTTCGGGCGGAAGGCCAGGAGCAACAGCCCTCCGCCGAGCAGCGTGAACGGAACGCCCCACTCGGTGAGCCACTGCGCGACGAAGTTCTCGGGGTGCGTGAACGTCACGTACAGTGTGCCACCGCGCACGAGGGGAAAGACGCTCTCGAAGGCGCCTCGGCCGACGCCGAAGATGGGCGTCAGCGGGACGAGGCGCATCGCACGCAGTGGGAGCTCGAGCTTGTCGAGGTCGTGATCGGAGAGCTCGTCGCGCGTCTCTTCGGACGCTCCGAGCGCGAAGAGCGCGACGCCGGCGAGCGCCGTCAGTACGACGAGGCCCGCGCCCGCGCGCCGCGGGTCGAGCCGCCCGCGCGAGTGGCGCGCATACACGCCGACGAGCGCCGCGACGATGATCCCGACGATGAGCGAGCCCGCGCCGCCGCGCGACGGAGACCACAGGCTCAGCGCCGAGAGGACGCAGACCGCGCTCGCGGAGATCGGTCGCGGCATGGAGAGCCGTCGCGCCATCGCCGCGCCCAACGCGACGCACGCGCCGATGTTCAGATAGGCGGCCAGGTGGTTGGCGTTGAGCAGCGGCCCGTAACGCCCCGGAGCGTACGAGTAGATGTCGCGCGGTTGGTAGACGCCGAAGACGCGTTCCGCGCCGATCGCGGGGTGCAAGAACGCGGCGAAGCCGAGGATGAGCGCGGACGCGACCGCGAGCCGTTCGAGGAACGTCGCGCCGTTCTCCTGCGTCGACACGCGGAGCGCCCCGAGGAACACCGCGAGGTAGAACAGCCCGCGCAAGATGTTCTCTCGCGTCGCGACCGGCGCGAGGGAGATCGTGTGCCACGCGGGCCCGGCCTCTTTGAGGGGCGTCAGCGCGCGGCTCCAGAGGTCGGCGTTGCGCGGGGCGATGGCGGCGACGAGCCCGGCCGGAAGCGGCGTCGCCTGCAAGACCGTCACCCCGAGGAGCACGGCCGCCGCCACGAGCACGAGCGGCGCGGTACGCCGGGGTGTGCGCCGCGGCGGGTGCCACCACAGGAGCGCGCATGCCACCGCCGCGCCCACCGCGCACACGATGAGTGGGATTGTGAGCAACGAGCCCAGCGCGAGGGCCGAAGAGGGGACGACCGCCGCGAGGAGCCAGCGGCCGACGCGCGTCGTCGTGTGCTCCTCAGCCGCCATGTGCCCACATCATACGCCCCAGACGGTGCGCGCCACCGTGCTAGAATTCATCCCGCGTCGGATGGTGAACCAGTATCCCCCGGACCAGCAGATCCCCGGCACGGTCTATCGCGTCGTGCGGCACCTCGCGACGGGCGGGATGGGGAGCGTGTATGACGTCGAGGACGTGACCGTCGGCAAGCGGTACGTGCTCAAGACGCTGCACCCCAACCTGGTCGCGCGTCAGGACCTGGCAAAGCGCATGAGCGCCGAGGCGCGCACGCTCGCGCGGCTCCAGCACCCCAACATCGTCGACGTCGTGACGGCGGGCATCACGCAGGACGCCGCCAAGATCCCCTTTTACGTGATGGAGCGCCTCAACGGGCAGAACCTCCGCGTCGTCATCGAGAAGAAGGGCGCGTTCGAGCTCACCCGCGCGTACCGCATCGGGATGGACGTGCTCGAGGCGCTCGAGCACGCGCACGAGAACCAGGTCATCCATCGGGACGTCAAGCCCGAGAACATCTTCCTGCACCGCAACCCCAACGGCACCACGATCACGAAGCTGCTCGACTTCGGCATCATGCGCTTGCTCGACCGCAAGGCGAGCCACACGCAGGGTAAGTTCGTCGGCACGCTGCGCTACGCGTCGCCCGAGCAGATCATGGGCGAGGAGCTCGGGCCGGCGACCGACATCTACTCGATGGGCCTCGTCATCTACGAGATGCTCTGCGGACGCGGCCCGTTCGACGACCTGCCCGACGCGTACGCGATCGGCGCGGCGCACGCGCAAAAGGCTCCGCCGCCGCTGTCGAGGTTCCGCGGCGGGCTGCCTCCTGCGCTCGAGCAGCTGGTCCTCTCGTCTCTGGCCAAGCGCCCCGCCGATCGGCCGCCCGATTGCTTCGGCTACGCGCGCGAGCTGCGTCGCATGCTCAAAGAAGAAGAAGACGCGCCGCGCTCCACGACCGCGGTCAACGTCCTGACGTACGCGCCCGAGACGGCGGCCGTGCCGGGCGCGTCGAGCGACGATCTGCCTCCGGCCTTTCCGACCGCCACCCTGCAGGCGCCTCCGCCGTCGGGTGGCGCGCGTCCGGCGACCCAGCCCACGGGCCCCACGGTCGCCGCCGAGGGGTTGGGGCCGTCTCCGCCCGAGACCGTCGCGGTGCGCGTGGGTCCCGGCGCGGCGCCTCCGAGCCCCGCCCCGGAGACGCCCGCCGTCGACGCGTCGCCGGCCGCCGAGCCCGCGGCCGACGGTCTCGCGCTCGCCGCGACGCAGGCGTTCGTCGATCGCAGCGCCGATACGCGCGTGGCGCACCAAGGCCCGCGCACCCAGCGCCTGCCGATGCACGGGACCGAGCTCGAGGAGGGCGGGGGGTTGCCCGATCTCGACGTCCTGCGCGCGGCGCTCGGCGAGGTGCAGCGCCTCGAGGTGCCGCCCGAGTCCTACGACCGGCCGGCGAGCTCGGGCGACATCCGCTTTCCTCCGCAGTTCCACCACAGCAGCTATCCGGGGACCGGCCCGACCTCGGGCGAAGGCGTCACGCGTCCACCCGAGCGCTCGTTGGTGGGCCCGCTCCTCGCGGTGGCGGGCGTCGTGCTCCTCGTCGGAGGCGCAGGCGCGGCGGTGCTCAAGCTCGGTCTGCCCTCGCGCGCCGGCGCGAGCCCCGCGGCCAGCGCCACCAGCGCCCCGACGGTGGCCCCCGTCGCCGCGCCGTCGCCTTCGCCGCCCGTGGCCGCGTCTGCCTCGCCCGTCGCTGCGACCGCCGTCGCCGCGTCTGCCTCGCCCGCCGACGCGCCTGCCGCGACCGCGGTCCCTGCCGCTCCCGCCGCGTCGACCGCCCCCGCCG
>JAGQJA010000008.1 GCA_020430845.1 Myxococcales bacterium | reverse complement strand
GCGGGCGCGAAGGCGGGCGCGGGCGCGGGCGCGAAGGCGGGAGCGGGCGCGAAGACGCGGCGGCGGCTCACGGCCGAGGACGCGCGCGCGGCGATCCTCGAGGCGGCAGAGAAGAGACTGCGCGAGGCCGGCCCCGATGGGCTGCGGCTGCAGGAGATCGCGCGAGACGTGGGCATCTCGCATCCGACGGTGCTGCATCACTTCGGCAGCCGCGAGGGGCTCGTGTCGGCGCTCGTCGCGCGCACGATGCTGGGGCTCGAGGACGAGCTCGTCGCGTGCTTCGCCGAGGCGCGCGGGCCCGCCGACCTGACCGCCACGATGGCCCGGGTCGACCACGTGATGCGAGAACGTGGACAGGCGCGCCTGCTCGCTTGGCTCGCGCTCATGGGCCAAGACACGCCGGGACGCAGCGAATCCCGCATGCGCGAGCTCGCCACGCTGGTGCACGCGGCGCGCGAGGCGCTCTCGGACGAGGAGCCGTCGTTCGACGACACGGTGTACGGGCTGCTCCTCGCGTCTGTCTCTACCTTTGGCGCCGCCCTCATCGGGCCCGGCTTGCTGCGCATGATGGGGCGCCCCAGCGACGGCCCCGAGCTCGCGCGGTTCAACGCGTGGGTCGCCGAGCTGCTCGTGTCGCACGCCGGCTTGCGGGAGTGAGCGGGCCCGCCCGACGACCTTCGGCGCCGCGAAAGTCTGTGGGAAGCTCCGCCCCGCGACGGCGTATAAGGGACCAACCTTTTACCTCGATGAGGCCCACCATGCGTTTGCCCAAGATCGCCCTGCCCGTCTCGCTCCTCGTCCTCGCGCTCGGCGCGACTGCGTGCAAAGGCGGCCCCGAGGGGACGTACGCGCTCGACAAAGACGAGATGAAGAAGTCGATGGAAGCCGAGATCGCCAAGATGCCCGAGGATCAGCAGGGCTTCGGCAAGTTCGCGCTCGTCATGATCGCGGCGATGGACGTGAAGCTCGAGCTCAAGAAGGGCGGCGAGGCCTCGATGACGACCACCAAGCCGACCCTCAAGGAGGGCGAGGCGCCCAAGACCGAGACGAAGACCGGCAAGTGGCGCAAAGAGGGTGACAACGTCATCATCACCGCCGAGGACGGCAAGGACATGAACTGCGCCGTCGCCGAGAAGAAGCTCACTTGCACGGGCGACAAGCCCGGCAAGCCGGGCATGGTCTTCCAGAAGTCCTGACCTCAGGCCCAGACGGTCTCGCGGAGCGCCGCCATCAGAGCCCTCGCGTCGTGCGCGCTGGGGATCCCGGCGTCGCGCGCGAGGCTCGGGGCGGGCTCGGTCTCGAGCTCACGCGACAGCTCCGCGATCGCCGCGCGCATCGCGGCGTCGATCTCGCGCCGCTCGTCGTCCGCGAGTCGCGCGGTCGCCCACGCGTGGACCTCCCACGACAGCTCCGCGTGGCGCGCCTCGTCCGCGGCGATCTGCGCGAGCGCCGCGCGCACGTCAGGGTCCGCCGCCGCGCGCGCCTGGTACGCGGCGAGCAGCGCGCCGTACGTCTCGCGAACACACCCTTCGACGGCGTTCTCCCGGGCGATCGCGCGCAGCTCGCGCACGGGTCGCAGGTCGACCTTCGCTGCGACCGGCCGGGCGCCGTACTTGCGCGCGAGGCGCCGCGTGACGCGGGTGTGACGCCGCTCTTCGGACGCCGAACGTCGCGCCTTTCTCGCGAGCGATCGGGGCGCGCCGTGGTGCGAGAGCTCTTCGGCCATCTTGATGAACGCGTGCACGCTGGCGTCCTCGAGCAGGGCGGCGCGAGAGAAGAAGTCCCCGACCGCCGACGTCGCGACGTGCACCGCCGTGGCGTCGCACGCGAGCCCGTCGGGCCTGCGACCGATCGCGCATGGCGGCGACGCGAGGTTGACGGTCTCGAGGACCGAGACCTGGCCGCCCGTGGTCACGCGCACCTTCATGCGAACGACGGGGCCACACTGTCCCGTGTCCTGGATCCCTTCGAGCACGTAGCCGTCCGCGTCCTTCGTCGCAGACGGCACGATGCCCGCGGCCTCCGGCGCGTTGTCGCACTTCACGGCGTAGCCCGCGAGGCGCGCCATGAGCCACGCCTCGTCCGCGGTGTCGATCGGACCGAGCGCAGCGCGCAGCTCGTCGGGCGTGCGCACCGCGCGCACGGTGTCCCCGCTCGTGTAGACCACATAGAGCGCTTGGCACCCTGCGGGGGTGAACTGCCGGTCGATGCAGTCCTTGCCGCTGCCCGACGCCGGCGGAGTGATGACACGCAGATCGGCGAGCGCCTTCTTGCACGTCGCGGGATCGCTCGCCGTCTTGCACGGCTCTCCGAACGCCTCGACGTCGGTGACCTCGTGCGACACGAGCGTGAGCCCCGCGTCGGGATCGACGACGCCGCCATCCCCCACCACGTTGCCCTGCCGCACGAGCTCGTTCCGCAGGACGATGTAGTCGAGCTGCGCGGCGGGGCTCAGCTCGTCGAGCGTCTTGAACGCGCACGCGCCGCCGGCCGCCCCGTCGCCACCGCCGCCCCCGTCGACGCCCGAAGGGTCGGAGGTGCTCGTGGTCGAGCCACCACAGGCGACGGCGGCCGCGGCGATGTGGGCGAAGAGCACGGCGAGGCTTCGGTGGGTGCGCATGGCCGACATCGTGCACCTAGCATGCCGCGTATGGCCAGCATCTAGGTGGCCGACGTCATTGAGGATTTTGGACCGGACGCCAGGAGTGTCAGGGCGTCGAGGGCGCGCTTGTGCCAGACGGCACAGCGGCGGGCGCGCCGGCGTCGGGGCCCACAGACGGCCTCGGCGTCCGCTCGTCGAGGAAGATCGTGTTCACGAAGCTCCCTCCTCGCACGGTGTACCCGTTCTTCTCGAGCAGCTCGAGGATGCGGCGCTCGACCTTTCCGGTCTCGGCGTCGGCCGTCTCGACGCACACGATGCGCGGACGCCAGCGATTGAAGTCGAGCGTCTTGATGATGTCGAAGTCGAGCCCTTCGACGTCGATCGAGAGCACGTCGGGGGCGCGGTCTTTGAAGTGCTCCTCGAGCACCTGACCGAGCGGGACGAGCTTTCGCTTGATGACGCGCTCGATGGCGCCTTGGTGCAGGCGCACGCGACTGTCGGCCGTCGCCTTGGAGAACGTGTTGAGCTGCCCGTCGCCGCCGAGCACGTAGTAGTCGGCCTCGGCCTGCTTCGTGACGCCGACGCCGACCTCGAGCACCGTGTCGCGCGGCCGCTCCTTGCGCAGCAGCTCGGCGTACGCCGGGTTGGGCTCGACGAGCACGCCGTGACCGCCGAGCGCGTAGAAGACGTAGGTGTTGCTGTTGCGGACCGGATCGTGCGCGCCGACGTCGAGATACGTCGGCGACGTGACGCCGTAGAGCAGGAGCATCTGCTGCATGACGAGGTCCTCGCCCTGCTGCGCGAACGACGGTTTGGCCTGGTTGAGGTGCTTGCCCGAGAGCGTCGCGGTGAGCGGCGGCCCCTTGCCCTCGGGCGGAGCGACAGAGGCCGCCGGCGCGCGTGCGGCGGGCGCGACCGACGCGCTCGCGGGCGGCGCGACGCGCGGGGGCTCTACGTCTCTCGACGCGCCGACAAAGCCTGCAACGCCGCCGACCACGAGCCCGAGCGCCGCCCCGATGAGAGAGCTGCGCGGATCGAGCGTCCCTTCAGAAGACATGCCCGCAGGGTAGATCCACGCGCGGCGCGGCGCGAGGAGCCAACGTGGGCGTCGCCTCAGAACATGACGCCTACGGTCATGCCGAAGCGGATGACCTCGAGCCGCGTCCACGCCGACAGCCGGCCGTCGGGATCGATCTCGTGGCGCAGCCCGATCCCGACCGAGGGCGTGAGCTCGACGCGCCCGGCGAACGCGACGCGCGCGCCGAGGTGGATCGACTCGGCGAAGCGGACGCTCTTGCCGACCGTCCGCGCTCCCTCGGACACGCTCGCCATCCCGAAGTCGAAGCGGAAGCCCACGAACGGACCGACCATGCCGCGCTCGTCGAACCGGGAGACGCCGTCTTTGCCCAGGATCCACAACCGCCCCTCGGTGCCGAGCGATCCCTCGACGACGTCGAACTGACTCCCCCCGCTGCGCCGGTACCCCACCGAGCCCGCGAGGCTCAAGCGCGGAGGAAGGATGAAGCGCTCGTACTGGAGCGTGACGCCCGAGCTGAGGAGCGAAAGCACATGAAGCGAAACCGCGTTCCTGGGCGCAGCCCGCCGAGGCCGCCCCCCAGCAGCATCCGCCCCCGCATTCGCAGACGCAGGCGCAGACGCATTCGCACCCGCATTCGCAGACGCAGGCGCAGGCGCAGACGCATTCGCACCCGCAGACGCATCCGCAGGCGCATCCGCAGGCGCAGGCGCAGGCGCATTCGCAGGCGCAGTCTCGGGCGGCGGCAGCGGCGGCAGCTCCTCGGCCGGCTGCGCGGCCGCGCGCGTGGAGAGCCCGAGGCACGCGAGCGCCGCAAGGCACATGAGCGCGCGCCTCATCGCCCCACCGTCCGGTCGAGGAAGTCGATGATCGCGATCCAAGCCTCGGGCGTGACCTCCGAGGTCCCGAGCATCAGCCCGCCGTTGTCGGTCGTCGCGTTGAGCAGGTGACCGCCTCCCGTGACCTGCAGGACGCGCGCGTCGTTGCCCGCGGCAGAAAGGGCACGCTGCATCACGTAGCCGTTGTCGTCGATGTCGACGAACCAGTCCGCGCTGCCGCCGACGAAGAGGAACGGCGGCTTGTTCGGACCGACGTGCGTGATGGGCGACGCGCTGGCGTACTGCGCCGGTCGCTCGGCCTCGGTGCCGCCGAGGAAGTCGCGAACCCAGCTGTGGTCGCGCCCACGAAGGTCGGTCGCGCCAGCGCCGACGATCACGGCGTTCGGGGGGTCGGTGGCGCCCGCGGCGCAGTCGGGCACGTGCTCGGGAGCGGTCGCCGCGACGCCGAGCAGCCCCGCGAGGTGCCCCCCGGCCGAGTAGCCCATCACCGCGACGCGACGCGGGTCGAGCCCGTAGGCGGGCGCGTTCGCGCGAAAGTGCGCGAGCGCGCAGACGCAGTCTTGCACGGTGCCCGGGTAGCCGCCGCCCTCGCCCACGAGCCGATACTCGATGGTCGCGGCGACGTAGCCCGAACGCGCGAGGCGCTTGGCGGCGTCGGTGTAGGCCGAGCGCGATCCGGCGCGCCACCCGCCGCCGTGAATGAGCATGACGCCGGGATGGGGGCCCGCGCCGTCGGGCATGTACACGTCCATCAAGCCCGCTTCGCCGTGGCGCGGGTCGTAGCTCACGTCGCGTCGGCTGTCTGGCGCGCCGCAGCCGCCGACGACCACCACCACGGCCCACACCATCCACCACACCGCGCGCGCGGCCTCCTTGCTCGACATCGAGGAGCGGTCATCGCAAGGGCCGTTCCAACGAGGCGACGGACGACGCCCACCGCATACGTCGGCGTTTCTGCGGGAAGTGCATGCAGTCTCCACGTAGAGCGTGAACGTGGCGGCGGCGCGTTGTGAACGCCCGTGGGTGGACAGCCCGACGTTCACGCATTTCTCCCGCAACTGGGCGCCGGGGCGACCGACAGGGGGGCATGCTCTCCAAAGCCAACCGCTCATTTTCATTGTCTTCTTGCGCTCTTCCGTGGCTCGCCCTCGTGGCGCCCGCGTGCTCGGTGTTCAGCAGCGACGACACTGCTCCGGCACCCGCAGAGACGGCAGAGACGGCGCCCGCGCGCGGCGAGGCGGAGGCGGCGCCCGTGGCCGGCGCTCCCGCCGAGAGCGATCTCGACGAACGACACGGCGTGTTCGTCAAGCAGGGCGGCCGCGCCGACGCGAAGGGCACGCGCGTGGATCCGCTCGGCTCGATCCGCGCGGGCCTCGAGCTGGCCCGCTCGACCGGACGCCGCGTGTTCGTCTGCGAGGGCAAGTACGAAGAGGGGCTCGTGCTGATGTCGGGCGACGACATCTCGTCCGGTCTCTCGTGCAGCGGCGACACGTGGCGCACCGGGGGCGGCCGCGCGATCCTGCGCGCGCCCCAGAGCCCGGCGATCGTGGCGCGACGCATCACGCAGGCGACGCGCATCCAGGGCCTCGACGTCACCGCGCCGCCCGGCACCCCCGACGCGCCGAGCTCGATCGCGCTCCTCGCCGACGACGCGCCGTCGCTCCTCGTCGCGAGCTCCGTGCTTCGCGCCTCGCGCGGCGCCGACGGTCGCAACGGGCAGGAGCCCGAGGCCGCGGTGCTGCAGGGAGGGAACGGCGCCGACGGAAACCCCGAGATGTCGCCGTCACAACTCAGCCCTGGGGCCGCTGCTCTCTTCTCAGCCAACCCCCAACCGTCGCGCGGCGGCGCCGCGGGCGTGGGCACGTGCTCGGCAGGGCCGCAGCCCGGTCGCGGCGGTCGCGGGCACGGCGGGCAGGCGTATCGCTCTCAGCTCTCGGGCGAGGCCGCGGGCTTCTTTCGCTGGTATCCCTTCGGTCCGGCGCCGCTCGGGCGCGAGGTCGTCTTCCCGACGACGGGCGCGCGTGGCGTCGACGGTGTGAGCGCGAGCTCGTGGGGACGCCTGACGCGCGAGGGCTTTGCGCCCGAGAGCGGCACCGTGGGCACGAGCGGCGGCGCCGGCACCGGCGGCTGGGGCGGCATCGTCTCGAGCCTGCCCGGGGCAAGCCCGGCGGGGCAGTACACGTACATGTGGGTCGCGAGCGGCGGCGGCGGCGGCTCCGGCGGCTGCGCGGGCCTCGCGGGCACGCCCGGCACCGGCGGTGGCGCGAGCGTCGCGGCGCTGCTCTTCGACAGCAGCCGGCTCAGCTTCGAGGACGTCGAGCTCATCTCCGACGCCGGCGGCGCGGGTGGCGCAGGATCGTTCGGCAGCGAGCCCAGCCTCGGCGGCCTCGCGGGAGCGACCCAGAACGCGACCCAGGCCGCGCGCAACGGTGCGCCCGGCGGCGCGGCGGGTGTGAGCGGCAGCGGCGCGGGCGGACCGTCGTTCGCGCTCGCGCACGAGGGCCCCGCGCCCAAGATGAAGGCGACCAAGCTCGCGCATGGCCCCGGCGGCGCAGGCATCCCCGAGAAGACGCGCGAGACGGTCGACGGCAGCGTGCAGGTGCTCCCTGCGTCTCCCACCGGCCCGGCCGAGGACGTGCACGGGTTCTGACCGGCGGCGCGATCGCAGACGCCAAAGAACGACGGCCCGGATCTCGTCGAGAGATCACGGGCCGTCGTAGGCGCCGAGCGCGGTGGCTGGTTGGGGTCCGGCTGGGGAGGGTCCACGCGCAGCGCTCGAGACCTACGTACGACGACCGGCGCGCGCGAGCCAGGGGCCGACCAGGGATTTCAGTTTCTCTCAGCCGCGACCGCACACGCTCGCTACGCTCACGGCATGCGCGTCGCCGTCGCCCAGGGCAACCTCACCGATGGGTCCGAGACCCTGCTCGTCAACGCCTCGAACACCAACGTCACGCTCGGCAGCGGCGTCTCTGCGGCCATCCGCGCCGCGTGCGGGCCCGCCTACCAGGCGCACATCTCGAACGCGCTGCTCGAGGCCTTCGGAGGCCCGATGGAGCCCGGCCAGGTGCTCGTCACCGACGCCGGCACGCACCCACGCGCGAGGTGGGTCGCCCACGCCGCCGTGATGGACTACCGCAGCGGCTTCACGGGGGCGTCGTTCCCGACCCTCTACGTGATCGGTGCATGCTGCAAGAACCTGCTCCGCGAGGTCGAGCGACTGCCCGAGCCCGTCACCATCGCGATGGTCGCGCTGGGCGCAGGGACCGGGCAGCTCGGCGTCCGCGAGCCGACGCGCATCGCCTGCGAGGCGCTGCGTGACCACGCGGGCTCCAACGTGCTGGGCTGCACGTTCTACGGCTACCAGCTCCACGAGTACGCGGCCGTGGCCGACGTCGTGTGCGCGTACTTTCCCGACGTGACGGACACAGTCCCGCCCGACGTGCGCGCGCTCTTCCGACGCGATCCGGCGTAGGTTGCTATCGTCGACGCGTGGGCGGGCAAACCGACGAGGGCGCGCGCGCGCGGGTGGTGCGCGCCGTCGCGATGACGCTGGCCCTCGTCGCGGTCCACCCGTGGGCCGCGCTCGTCGCCGCCTTCGCCATGGGACGGACGCACCAGCCGCGCCCGATGCAGACGTTTCGCGACGTGGCGGGAGCCCTCCTCGTCTTCGGCACGCTGCGCGTCCTCACGGGGCCCGTCGAGCCCCGCGGTCCCGTCGAGCCCGCCGCGCGCAAGCTGGCGTGGGCCGCGCGTGTCGTCTCCGCGGTGTGCCTGCTCCAGCTCTCGTACACGTTCGACATCGCGTGGGTCGCGCCACAGGCCGTGACGCTCTTCGTCCGACCGAGAGAGCTGATCGACCCGGCGCAGCTCGACCTCGTGCGATACCTCGCGCCTGCCCTGCTCGCGGCCGCCCTGCCCGTCGTCGCGTCGCTCCGCGCGCGCGCGGTCCTCGAGGGAGGCTCGACGCGCGCGCTCGCCCGGTCTCTGTTCATGGCCGCGGCCGCGTGCGTCGCGAGCCTCGCGTTCGCCGCGACCTCACTGGGCCATGAGCTCCACTTCAGGAGATCGCTCGAAGCTTGGACGAGGTTTCACGCCGCGCGGAGCGCCCCGGCCTCGGTCACGTACGCCTTCGAGGCCGCGCTCGCGTTGGCCTTCTTGGCGCTCGGGGTCGCGGCGCAGAGACACCCGAGCGGCGACGCGAGCATCCGCCCGCGCCTCCGCCGGCGCGTCGGCGGGCTGGCGGCCTTCCTCGGCGTCACGGCCCTCGTCGCGCTCCAGTCTGCGCTGCTCATGCCGTGGTTCCGGCTCGCGACGTGGGTCAACGTGACGTACCTCGTGCTCGGCGCGGGCTTCGTGATCACGCTCTGGCGGGCGAGCCGAGGTCGATCGACGACCGGGGTGCCTCCGCGCCTGCGCGCGGCGCGCAGGGTGGCGCTGGGCGCGTCGTACGTGGCGGCGATCGTCGCCGGCGGCGTCGCGTGGGGCGCCCTCTACACGCCGGTCATCGCGCACCACTGGGTGGCGGCGCGCCACTACGAGTCGCTCTCCCACCTCGTCGACAACGGGCTCTTCTTGCGCGGCGTGCTCTTCGCCGTCGCCCCGCTCGGCGCGAGCTACCTCGTGTGGCGCGCGGCTGTCTCGGGTGACGGCCCGCTCCTCGCCCGCGCGGCGTGGCGCGCGCTGTTCGCGTGGGGAGCCCTCGGCGCGCTGGCCGTCGCGTTCCCCGCGGAGAGCTTCGTCGTCGAGACGGGCACGATCTTCTCGCCCTTCCCCATCCATCCGTCCTCCGACGCGTGGCGAGCGATGGTCGGCGTCGCGTGGAGCCTCTGCGCCGCGCTCGCTGCGGTCGTCGTGCTGCTCAGCGAGTCGCGTGACACGCCCGACGCGCCCACCGACGGCGCCGCGCCCGACCCGGGGTCCGGGCAGCTCGGCGGCGTCGACGTCGAGCCCTGACACCGAGACCGGTTCGCCTTCGGGCTTGGAGCGCCGAGGCGCGCGCCGCGACGATCGCCTGGCATTTCAGGGGTCTTCCCGAAAACGGCGGCCCGTCGCTTGACTTAGTAGTCCGTACTACTAATACGCCCCTCATGAGCCGCGCCGACAGCACAGCCGCCCTCTCCGCCCTCGGGTTCACGGCGCTCGAGGCCGAGGTGTACTCGGTGCTCGTCGAGCACGCGCCCACCACCGCGTACCGCGTCGCGCAAGAGCTGGGGAAGGCCGCGGCCAACGTCTACAAGGCCGTCGAGAGCCTCGAGCGCAAAGGCGCCGTGTTCGTCGAGGACTCGGAGACGAGACTCTGCCGCGCCGTGAGCCCGAGCGAGCTGCTCAGCGCGCTCGAGCGCGAGTTCCGCGACGCCAAGACCCGGGCGACCGACGCGCTGTCGAAGCTCGGTCAGAGCGCGGGCGACGATCGCGTCTACCACCTCCGCTCGGGCGCGCAGGTGCTCGAGCGGGCGCGGGCCATGCTCGGACGCACCGAGCACACGGCCCTCTGCGACCTCTTCCCCGAGGCGGTCGACGCGCTGCG
>JAGQJA010000126.1 GCA_020430845.1 Myxococcales bacterium | reverse complement strand
CGCGCCTCGCGCCGCGGCGCCTGCGCCCAAGCGTCCGCCCGCGGCGCCGCGGCCCGCCCCGCGTCCCACCGCGGCCAAGCCTGGTGCGAAGGGCCTGCCACTTGGGCTACCATCATCGCGCGAATGACTCGACGCGTGATCGCGCTCGGGGTCGCCGGGCTGCTCGCGTGGGCGCCGGAGGCCGCGGCGCAGGACAGCAAGGCTGACGCCGAGCGGCTCTTCCGCGAGGCGCAGACGCTCCTCGAGCGCGGACGCTATGGCGAGGCGTGTCCGAAGTTCGAGTCGAGCTACAAGAAGGATCGCCAGCTCGGCACGCTGCTCAACCTCGCGTACTGCCACAAGCAGGAGGGCCGCCAGTGGTTCGCGTGGCTCGAGTTCAAGGAAGCCGAGCTCGTCGCCGCGGCGCAGGGGCGCAAGGAGCGCGTCGAATTCGCGCGCGCGCGCCTCGCCGAGCTCGAGAAGACCTTGCCGCGCGCCAAGCTCTCGCTCAACAAGAGCGTGCAGCTCACGCAGGTACTCGTCGAGGACCGCACGGTGCCCGACGCCGAGAACGGCGCCGTCTTCACCATGGACCCGGGCGAGCGCAAGATCGTCTTCATCGCGCCCGGCAAGAAGCCGGCGACGAAGCTCGTCAACGTCACCAAGTCCGATCGTCCGCTCAAGATCTCCGTGCCCGACATGGAGGACGCACCGCCCGACGCGCCGCCGCCGGCCGTCGAGCCCGACGAGCCGCCGCTCGACAAGCCCAAGCCCGAGCAGCCCCCCGCCGACAAGCCGCGCGACGGCTCTTCGCAACGCACCCTCGCGTGGGTGAGCTTCGGCGGCGCCGCGGTCGCGGCCGGCATCGGCAGCGTCTTCGGGCTCACGGCGGTCAACAAGTTCGCCGAGGTCGACCCGCTGAGGAGCGTCTGCCGCCCGGGCGCGTGCAGCGCGACCGACAGCGCCGCGTGGACCAAGATCCAAGAGGAGGCCTCCTCGGCCGCGACCGTCGCGACCATCGCGTTCGTTGCCGCTGGCGCGCTCGCGGTCACGGGCGTCGTGCTTCTCGTCACCGCTCCACCGCGTGACGCTCCCGCCAAGGGCGGCATCACGGTCCAGCCCATCGTCGGCCTCGGCTTCGGCGCCGTGCGGGCCACGTTCTAGGCGCGCATGTCGTCCGACGCCCTCGAGCTTCCGCTCCCGGCGGGCATGCGCGATCTGTTGCCCGACGAGGCCGCCTCGCGAGAGGCCGCCGCGCGGGCGATGCTCGAGAGCTTCGAGCTCTTCGGCTACCGCGTCGTGCGGCTGCCCGTCTTCGAGTTCGCCGACGTCGTCGAGCGCGGCCTCGGCGCCACCGAGCACAGCGACGTGCTCAGGTTCGTCGAGCCGGAGTCCGGCGAGGTCGCGGTCCTGCGCCCCGACATGACCCCGCAGGTGGCGCGCATCATCGCCACGCGCATGCGCGGGCGACCGCCGCCGTACCGCCTCGCGTACGAAGGCTCCGTTGTGCGGCGGCGCAGCGGTCGCGCCAAGAAGCATCGACAGATCGCCCAGGTCGGTGTCGAGCTCGCGGGCGCGCCGGCGCGTGAGTCCGAGCTCGAGCTGCTCGTCGTCGTCGCACGCGCGCTCCGCGCGAGCGGGCTCGAACGCTTCACCATCGACCTCTCCGACGCCGGCATCGTGCGCGCGCTCGTCGCGGACGCCGACCCGACGCTCGCCGCGCAGGTGACCGCGGCGCTCGCGCGCAAGGACGAGGCAGAGCTGCGCGATCTCACACCTCGTCTCGCGCACGGCTCGGCCTTGCTCGAGCTCGTCCGCGTGCAAGGCGGCGAGGACGCGGTCGCCCAGACCACGTCGCTGCTCGCGGGCACGCCCGCCGCCGACGCGGCCGCGCGCCTCGCGTCGCTCTATCGGCGCGCCACGTCCGCGCAGATCGGCGCGACGCTCTCGGTCGATCCGGCCGAGGTCCGCGGCTTCGCCTACTACACGGGCGCGACCTTCGGTATCTATACGGATGGGCTGGGGTTTTCGCTGGGCGGAGGCGGTCGCTACGACGATCTCCTCGCGCGCTTCGGCGCGCCGATGAGCGCCGCAGGGCTCGCCGTCGATCTCGACGCGCTCGAGCGCGCGCTCGCGCACGCGGGGGTCTCGCGCGCCGTCGATCGTCGCGTCGTCGTCGTCGGACCGTCCGACGCGCCGGTCCTCGCCACGCTCCGCGAGCGCGGCGTCGTCGCGGTCGCGAGCGCGTCGCTCGACGTCGCGACCGAGTACGCGCGCGCGTGGGGATATGCCTTGGTGCTCGACGACCGGACCGTGCACGAGGTCGCGCGCGGCGCGTCGCAGGTCGCGCGTGACGGCGAAGATGGGCTCGCCTGTGTGCTGCGCGTGCTAAAGGGCACTCGCTAGTCGCGCTCGCGACGGCACGAATCTTCAGACTCGTCAGGAGACACGCAGATGGCTGCCGTCGTGATCGTAGGCGCCCAGTGGGGCGACGAAGGCAAAGGCAAGATCGTCGACATCTTCACCGAGCGCGCGGACATGGTCGTGCGCTTCGGCGGCGGTCCCAACGCCGGGCACACGCTCGTCGTCGGCGACCAGAAGGTGATCGTGCGGCTCGTCCCGAGCGGCGTGCTCCGGCCCGAGGTCAAGTGCGTGCTCGCCCAGGGCATGGTCATCGATCCCAAGAGCCTCATCGGCGAGCTCGACGAGCTCACGGCGCGCGGGCTCCTCGGCGAGGGGCGTCTCGTGATCTCCGATCGCGCCCACGCGATCCTCCCGTATCACCTCCTCGTCGACGGCCTCCGCGAGCAAGGCAAGGGAGCGATCGGCACCACCAAGCGCGGCGTCGGCCCGTGCTACGAGGACAAGGTCGCGCGGCGCGGCGTGCAGCTCGGCGCGCTCCGCGACGGCGCGCGCCTGCGCGAGCTCGTCGAGGCGGCGCTCGCCCACTGGGAGGCGCACATCCGCGCGCTCGGAGGCACGGCCCCCACCGTCGCGTCGGTGCTCGACGAGCTCGAGCGCGTGCGCGAGCGCATCGTGCCGCTCTTGGCCGAGACCCAGTCGATGGTCGAGCGCGCCGTCCGCTCGAAGGAGCGGGTGCTCTTCGAGGGCGCGCAGGGCACGCTGCTCGACATCGATCACGGCACGTATCCGTTCGTCACGTCGTCCAACCCCACGGCGGGCGGCGCGTGCATCGGGGCGGGCGTGGGCCCGACGCGCATCGACGAGGTCATCGGGCTCGTGAAGGCGTATTGCACGCGCGTCGGCGGGGGCCCGTTCCCCACCGAGCTCGACGACGCCTCCGGCGAGCACCTGCGTCGCGTCGGCGCCGAGTTCGGCTCCGTGACGGGGCGTCCGCGCCGGGCGGGGTGGCTCGACCTGCCTGCGCTTCGCTACGCCGTCCGCGTGAACGGTCTCGACGCGCTCGCGCTCACCAAGCTCGACGTCCTCACCGGGCTCGATCACATCGACGTGTGCGTCGCGTATCGCACGCCCGACGGCGAGACGCCCGAGCTCCCGCTCGAGGGGATCGAGAAAGCAGAGCCCGTCTACAAGCGCTTCGAGGGATGGAAAGAAGAGCTCGGCGCGGCGCGCTCGCTCGACGCGCTCCCCGCGGCCGCGCGCAAGTACCTCGACTTCGTCGAGGCCGAGGCCGAGTGCCCGCTCGCGCTCGTGAGCGTGGGCTCGCGCCGAGACGAGACCATCGTGCTCCGGCACCCGTTCGAGGCGTCGTGACCCTCGCGCGCGGCACCTTGGGGCTTCGCACCGGGCCGCGCCGGGCCTACGATCCGGGGTGATGTACTTTCTCGCCCTCGTGCTCGCGCAGACCGCCGCCGGCGCTTCTGCGTCCGCCGCGCGACCGGCCGAGTGCGGGCTGGGCGACAGCGCCGACGCGGGCAACGTCTGGGAGCGCGCCAAAGAGCCCAACCTCCGGCGCTACTGCGATCTGCTCGCGAGCGGCACCGCCAAGCTCGTGGGCGCCGCGACCCTCGCGGCCGAGGTGCTCGACATCGCCGACGAGGCCGACAAGCTCTTGCCGGGCCGGGCCGCGCCGCTCGTGCTCAAGGGCAGGGCGCTGCTCGTCCTCGAGAAGGCACCCGACGCGCGCGCCGCGCTGCTCGAGGCCCGCAAGCGTGACGAGCGTGCGCTCGACGATCCGATGGCCATGCTCTCGTGGGCGCGGGCGAGCGCGCGCACCGGCCACACCGACGACGCGGTGGCGGCGTATCGCGCCGCGTTGCCGCGCGCGTCGGCCCTCGCGCTCGCCGATCGGAGCGCGGCGGCGTTCGAGGCCGGCGCGACGCTCGTGTCGACCGGGACCAAGGGCCTCGACGACGGGATCGCCATGCTGCGCCTCGCGCGTCGTGAGGCCCAGGACACGCTGCAGCTCGCCTCGATCATCGCGCTCGCGCTCGCCCTCGACCGCTCCGGTCAGACCGACGAGGCCACGGCGGTCCTCGCGGCGCGTGTCCAAGGCGACGTGCGGCGCGTCCTCGCCGACAAGCGGGTGGCAGACGTCTTGAAGAACGCGAATCTTTCTCATGAGTTGCATGCGATGACGGCGTTCGCGCTCGAGGGGGTCGACGCGGCGGGGGCCAAGGCCGCCTGGGCGAGGTACCTCGAGGGGCCGGGCGGCAAGGGCCCGTGGGCCGCGCACGCGCGCACGCGGGAGGCGGCCGCGGGACGCAAGGGCAGGGGACGATGAGGCGCGCGGTGGTCTTCGGCGCCGCCCTCGGCCTCGCGCTCTCCGCGGGCGCGGCGTCGGCCGATCCCTCACCGTCGATGTGGGAGTCGGCCAAGGATCCGGGGGCTCGCGCGCGCGAGGAGCTGCACGCCGACATGCAGCGCCGCATCATGCTCGCCCGGCTGCCGCTGCTGCGCGGCGTGGGACAGCAGACGCTCGACGGCGCGCGCGTCCGGCTCGAAGAGGCCGGCGCCCGCGAGAGCAGCGACGTGCGGCTCCGGTTCGATCTGGGCACCGTCTACGAGCTGCTCGACCGGCACGCGCTCGCGCGCACCGTGCTCAGCGAGGCGCTCGCCATCGCGCCCGACCACACCGCCGCCGAGGACGCGTGGATCACGCTCGCGTTCGCGTGCGGCAAGCTCGGCGATCACACGTGCGAGCGCCGCGCGTACAACGCGTTCTTGGCGTCGGCGACCGAGGACTCGCACCGCGTGACCGCGATCCTCAACCTCGCCGAGACCGAGATGCACCTCGGACGCCTCGCGGAGGCGATCGACGGCTACCGCGACGTGATGCGCATCTGCAACGGCCTGCCCAACGCGCCGGGTGTGCAGACCACGCGCGCCCTCGCGACCTGGGGCCTCGCCGTCGCGCTCGACCGACACGGCGATCCGCTCGGCGCGCTGCGCGAGGCCAAGCTCGCCGTGGAGCGCAGCGGCGTCGACGGGATGGGCCTCCTGCGATCGCCCTCGGTGTTCTACGTGCCCGACTACGAGGTCAGCTGGTACGAGGGGCTCGGCGCGATGGCCGTGGCGCCGACGGCGAAGTCGGCCACCGAGGCGTGGGACCTCTGGCGCTTCGCCGAGCGCTCGTTCGATCGATGGATCACCGGCGCCGAGCCCAAGCACGATCGATGGCTCCCCCTCGCGCGCGCGCACCTCGCCCGCGCACGCGAGGAGCGCAAGCGCGCCGAGGTCCGCAAGGCGCGCGAGCCGCGCCCGCGGGTCGTCGACGAGGACGTGACCTTTTGAGGCGGCGCGCGGCCCACGTGGCGCGCGCACCGGAGGGGCTCGTCCGCGCGCTCGAGGAGGCCCGCGCCGCGCAGGTCGCCGCCGACCGCCGCGACCGGGATCCCGTGCGCTTCGTGCACCTGCAGCGCCGCGCCGAGGACCGCGAGATCGTCGCGCTCCTCGCGTCGTCGCTCGCCTTCGGCAACGTGCGCACCATCTTGACCAAGGTGGCAGAGGCGCTCGACCGGCTGGGGCCGTCGCCCGCGCGCGCCGCGGGGGACCTGCCGCGGCTGCTCACGAAGCTCGAGGGGTTCCGTCACCGCATCTACGCCGGCGCCGACGTCGCGCGGCTCCTGCACGGCGCGCGCGTCGTGCAGCGGGCGAACGGCAGCCTCGGCGTCGCGTTCTCTCGGGCTCTCTCGGGCGTCAGCGGCGGGGCGCCGCCGTCGCGGGAGCACATGCAAGAGGCGCTCGCGCGGTTCTGCGACGAGATCCGCGTCGCGGGCGGCCTCGGCAAGTCCCACCTCTTGCCCGATCCGCGCGCCGGCAGCACCGTCAAGCGCCTGCTCTTGTTCGTGCGCTGGATGGCGCGCCCCGCCGACGGCATCGACCTCGGGCTCTGGGACGTGCCCACGAGCGCGCTGGTCATCCCCGTCGACACGCACGTGCACAAGCTCGCGAAGAACCTCGGCCTCACGCGTCGCGGCGACGCGAGCTACGCGACGGCGCTCGAGATCACCGCGTCGCTGGCCACCCTCGATCCGGCCGATCCCGTGCGCTTCGACTTTCCGCTCTGCCACCTCGGCATGCTCCAACGTTGCCCCTCGCGGCGCGATCCGCTCCGCTGCGACGGGTGCGGGGTGCTCCCTCTGTGCCGTCACTGGCGAGGCCGGGGGGCCGGCGCCCGCAACAATCGCGTGACTTCCGCGCGCGGTCCGTGAGACCCTGAAAGGACCCCGAGCGGGCTCTTGCGCCACCATGTCGAACAAACGTTTTCCACTCGACTCACTCCGGACGGACGGGTGGTTCGAGCGCATCGGTGAAGGGATCGGGAGCTTCCAGGCGCTCTGCGAGATCGTCGGTGAGCGCTTCTTCGCCTTCTCGATCATCGTCGGCGCGCGCATCACGGCGCTCACGATCGACCGGCGCAGCCCCGACCAGACCCTCGTCGACTTCGTCGTCGGAGGCCAAGAGGACGGCGACCTCGAGCCCCAGCGGCTGACCCTCGCCGACTTTCGCCGCCGCCTCGTCGGCGCGCTCCTCGTCGAAGAGGACAAGACCCAGCCCGCCCCCGAGCGCGAGACCGACGTCGAGGCCATCCAGCTCTACGTCGGCGTGCGCTACCTCTTGCTCGCGCCGCTCTACGGCTACTCCCTCGTCGAGCTGGAGCTCGGCGGCGAGGACCCGATGGTCACGGTGCTGCACGACGGCGTCGAAGAGACCCTCGAGCTCGACGCGCTCCGTAACCGCATCCGCATGCACGTGCGCGACGAGCTCGAGCGCGTCGCGACCGGGACCCGGAGCGCCATCGACCTCTCCAAGGTCGCCGAGGCCGAGGCGTTCGCGCTCAAGAAGGAGTGGCCCAAGGTCATCGCGCTGCTCGGCACGTGGCCCGCGCCGCTCGCCATCTTCTTGCGTACCCCCGAGGGCCAGCTGCTCGCCCCCGAGGCGCGCGCGCTCATCGCCAAGGGCCTCGGCCTCCTCGGCTCGGCGTGCGTGCACCTCGGCGAGATCGAGCAGGCCGAGGAGGTGTTCCGGATCGGCATCCAGTACGCGCAAGAAGGCATCGCGGCGGCCGAGCTCTTCCGTCGGCTGGGCGAGGCGCTCCTGCTCAACGAGCGTCCGGGCGAGGCCATCGGCCCGCTGCGTCGCGCGATCGCCTTCGGCGGTCCGCCCAAGGAGGTCCTCCCGCTGCTCGCGCGCTCGTTCGTGCGTCGCGAGCGCTTCGTGGCGGCGTACGCGTGCCTTCGCGACGCGCTCGAGGCGGGCGTCCCCGAGGCCGACCTGGCGGCGGAGCTCCGCACGGTCGAGCAGCGGCTCGGTCCCGCGCTCACGGCGTGGAAGGCGCAGCTGCTCCGTCCGGCTTGACGGCGCGTCGGCGGCTCAAGAGCCGAAGCGGGCGACGAGGGCCTTCGCCCGCTCGACGAACGCGGCCTTGTGGTGCCGGTCGAAGTCGGCCCACGTCGTGAGGCTGCGTGTATCTTGCACGCGATCCAGGAAGACCTTGCCGTCGAGGTGATCGACCTCGTGCTGGTACGTGCCCGACGTGAGACCCTTGACCTCGAAGTCGAGCTCGCGCCCCTCGCGATCCCACGCACGCACGCGCGCGCGGGTGTAGCGCGGCACCTCCCCGCGCAGGTTGGGCACCGACAGACACCCCTCGAAGTTGAGGAACGTCTCGTCGTCGAGCGGCGTGACCGTAGGGTTGACGAGGATCGTCAGCGGCACGTTGGGCTTGTACGGGTAGCGCGGGTTGTCCTTGACCTCGATGGCGCACACGCGCACGGGCCGGTAGACCTGGTTGGCCGCGAGCCCGGCGCCCTGCGCGTCGCGCATGGTCTCGACGAGATCGTCGATGAACCGCTGCGTCTCTGCGCTCGCGAGCTCCTCTCGGGTGAGCTCGCGCGCCACCTCGCGCAGGACGGGGTTTCCGACGGTCGCGATCTTGAGCAGGGCCATGCGCCGAACGTAGCGCCGCCTCGCCGCTCCGGCCACCACGCGGACCGACGGGGGTGCACATCCGGGCGGCCCGCCGTACGCTCATCGGGTGAAGCTCACGTTCGCCACGGCCGTCCTCACGGCAGCGCTCGCCCTCTCGTGCAAGAAGCCCGAGCCCCCCAAGGTCACCCCCAAGGCGGCGACCGTGACCAAGCTCGACCCCCTCGGCGTCGACATGGTCGTCACCCTCACGGCGGAGAACCCGAACGGCGTGCCGCTCTCGGTGCGGAGCGTGTCGGGACACGTCGTGCTCGACGGCAGGCTCGACCTCGGGACCTTCGACGTGCCGAGCGGCGTGTCGCTCCCCGCGCACGCCAGCACCACGCTCGAGGTGCCGGTGCGCGCGAAGTGGGCCGGCGTGGGCGCGCTCGCCTCGCTGGCGGCGACGCGGCGTGCTGTGCCGTATGTCGTCGAGGGGAAGGCGAACGTGGGAGGTGAGCGCCTCAACGTCGACGTCCCGTTCCGCGTGCAGGGCGTCATCACCGACGAGCTCGTCGCGCAGGCCGCGATGCGCTCGCTCCCGGGCCTGCTGCCCAAGTAGACGCGCGGCGCCTCACACACACACTCTCTCTCTCTCAGCCCGAGGTCGGCGTGCCCAGCACCGACGCGAGCGCCGCTGAGAGATCCGCGAGGGCGTACGGCTTCGCGATGAATCGACGGACGCCGAGCTCGAGCAGGTCTTGGGCCTTTGCGCTCATGGCGTTGCCGGTGACGAGGACGACGGGCAGCCCCTCGCGAACCTCGCGCATCGCGACGTAGGTGTCCCGTCCGTCCATGCCCGGCATGACCATGTCGAGCACGACCGCGTCGATGTCGTCGCCGTGGGCGCGCAGCACGCGCAGGGCTTCGTCGCCCGAAGCCGCCGACAGGACCGTGTAGCCGAGGCCCGAGAGCGACGCCGCGGTGACCCTGAGGACGAGCGGCTCGTCGTCGACCACGAGCACCGTACCGCGGCCGCGCACCAGGGCGGGCGGCGGCTCGGTCCGGGTGCGCTCTGCACGCTCGTCCGACGCGGGGAGGAGCACGCGCATCGTCGTGCCGTCGGGGCCCGTGCGCGAGAGCTCGACGAGGCCCTTGTGCGCCTGCACGATGCCGTAGACGGTCGCGAGCCCGAGCCCGGTGCCCTTGGCGGCGCCGGCCGACTTGGTGGTGACGTAGGGCTCGAACATACGCTCCCGTACGGCGGCGTCGACGCCCGCGCCCGTGTCGGACACCGTGACCTCGACGTACTTCCCCGGGGGCAGCCCGTGCGCGCCCTCGGCGAGGGAGCAGAGCGCCGTCTGCACGACGATCTCGCCCGCGCCGGCGATGGCGTCCCGGGCGTTGAACACGAGGTTGAGCAGGATCTGCTCGACCTGCGCCACGTCGCCGACGACGCTGTGGGCGTCCGCGTCGAGCTCGGCGCGCACGCGCACGTTCGCGTCGAAGGTGCGGCGGGCCAGCTCGACGATCGACTCGACCAGCTCGCCGATGCCCACGCACTGCACGAACGCGGGCCCTCTGCCCGCAAAGCCCAGCAGCGACCGTGTGAGGCGCGCCGCCGAGTCGGTCACCTCGTCGATGCAGTCGACGAGCGCCTCGCGCTCCTGCGCGTCGGTCGCGGTCCGCAGCTGCGCCGCCCCGAGCTTGACGACCGCGAGCATGTTGTTGAAGTCGTGCGCGATGCCGCTCGCGAGGCTGCCGATCGACTCGAGCCGGCGCGTGGCCTGCAGCTGGCGCTCGCTCTCGGCGCGGCGGCGCTCGGTCTCGACCTCGGCGGACTTGTCGATGAAGCCCTCGACGACGTAGGCGATCTCGCCGGCGTCGTCGAAGAGCGGTGACGCGAACACGCGGAGATAGGTGCGCGCCCCGTCGTGCTTGTGGACCACGAGGTCCTCCACGGTGACCGGACCGCGCGCCGCCATGACGCGCTCGTAGGGCATCCGGTCCTCGGGGTAGACCTCGCCGCTCGGCAGGTGCACCCCGTAGGGCCCCACGTAGTTGCCGCGTGAGGCATCGGGCGGCGCGAGCCCCAAGATGCGCTCGAACTCGCGGTTGACGTACACGCACTCCCCCGACGGGGCGCGCCCCACCCAGATGGCCACGGGGAGCGCGTCGGCGAACCGGGCGATGGCGGAGAGCTCGGCGGGACTCCTGTCGGGCGGGCTCACCGGCGAGGACGTTAGCCTGTAGGCACATGCCCCCGGCACGTCGTTTTCCGCCAATCGCGCGCCACGAACGCGCCAACGGCGCCCCCGCCAGCCCGTGAGCCCCGTTGACACTCCCCCCCACCGGACACTAGAAAGCGGGTGCGGCAGGAATTGCGCGAAATCCCGCGCGTTTCCGCGCCACGGAGGCTTCCGATGATCGGCACCTACGGCCCGATGTTCTTGATGATCGTGACGGCGTCGCTGCTCGCCGCCGCGTTCTTCCTCGGTGCGACCTTCTTGGGCGACAAGCTCAAGAAGACCCCCGAGAAGATGAAGCCGTTCGAGTGCGGCTCCGAGAGCACGGGCGGCAACCACCTCAAGCTGTCGGTCAAGTTCTACCTGACGGCGATCCTGTTCGTCGTCTTCGACATCGAGAGCGTCTTTCTCTACCCGTGGGCGGTCCAGTTCAAGGGCCTCGGCTGGGTAGGCCTCGCGTCGATGTTCGGCTTCCTCGCGGTGGTCGTCGTCGCGCTCGTGTACGTCGTCAAGAAGGGAGCGCTCGAATGGGAGAGCTGAATCAGGTCACCCTCGAGGGCAGCGGCACGGGCTTCGCCACCACGAAGCTCAGCGAGCTCTTGGCGTGGGCGCGCAAGTACTCGCTGTTCAAGTACCCGTTCGTCACGGCGTGCTGCGGCATGGAGTTCATGGCGCTCTCGAGCCCGCGCTTCGACCACTCGCGCTTCGGCGCCGAGGCCCCGCGCTTCTCGCCTCGGCAGAGCGACCTTCTCTGGGTCGTCGGCACGATCAGCCAGCGTCAGGCCCCCGTGCTGCGCCGCGTGTACGAGCAGATGATGGAGCCCAAGTGGGTGCTCGCCTTCGGCACGTGCGCGAGCTGCGGCGGCTTCTACGACAACTACACGACCGTCGCGGGCATCGACAAAATCATCCCGACGGACGTGTACGTGCCCGGGTGCCCCCCGCGCCCCGAGGCGGTCATCGACGGTCTGCTCCTGCTGCAGGACAAGATCACGAGCGGTGACCGTCGGCCCGCGATCGTCAAGCCGCGCGAAGATCCCATTCGCGACCTCGTGTCGATCGGCAAGAAGCCCTCGGCGGAGACGTGAGGAGACCCCGATGAGCGAGCGTGTACTCCAGGCCCTGAAGGACAAGTTCGGCGACAAGGTCGTCGCGACCCACTCCGACTTCGGCGACGACACGGCCGTCGTCGACCCGTCGGTGTGGCGGGCCGCGTGCGAGTTCCTCGCGAGCGACGCCAAGATGGCGTTCGACATGTGCACCGACCTCTGCGGCGTCGACTACCCCGACCGTACGCCCCGGTTCGAGGTCGTGCTGCACCTGTACTCGATCTCCAAGCGACACCGCGTGCGCCTCAAGACCCGCGTCGGTGACGAGTACGGCGACGACGCCGTCGTCGACAGCGTGGTCGACGTGTGGAAGGGCGCCGACTGGCTCGAGCGCGAGACCTACGACATGCTCGGGATCGTGTTCCGCGGTCACCCCGACCTGCGCCGCATCCTGATGTACCCGGAGTTCGAGGGGCACCCGCTCCGCAAGGACTATCCGGCCGACAAGACCCAGCCGCTCGTGGCCTACCGCGAGGAGGCCGAGGCGGGCGTGCCGCTCGGCAAGCTCGCGCCGTTCGGCCCCGACGAGGGCATGAGCTTCGGCCGCCGCCCGCCCGTCGGGCCCACCGAGAACTGACGCGGCCCCCGGCCCACGACGACCCGACCGAGAGAGCGAAAAAGACATGGAGCCGATCGACCTGGACCTCGACGAGGCGGAGCTGGAGCTGCCGAGCGAGCCGATGCACCTCAACTTGGGGCCGTCGCACCCCGCGATGCACGGCACCGTGCGCATCGTGCTCGAGCTCTCGGGCGAGACCATCGAGAAGGCCGACGTCCAGATCGGCTACCTCCACCGCGGCTTCGAGAAGATGTGCGAGCGCGGCACCTGGGCCCAGGTGTTCCCGTACGCCGACCGGCTCAACTACGTCTCGCCGATGCTCAACAACGTGGGCTATGCGCTCGCGGTCGAGAAGCTCTGCGACGTCGCCGTGCCCGAGCGCTGCCAGTGGTATCGCATGCTGCTCGGCGAGCTCGCGCGCATCTCCGACCACCTCACGTGCAACGGGGCGATGGCCATGGAGCTCGGCGCGTTCACGCCGTTCCTCTGGTACGTCAAGGCGCGCGAGATGGTGTGGGACATCCTCGAGGAGGAGACGGGCGCCCGCCTCACGCACTCGTTCGGCCGCATCGGCGGCATGGCGTCTCCGCCCACCGCCGGCCTCAAGGACATGTGCCGCGCGGCCATCCCGGCGATCCTCAAGCTCGTCGAAGAGGGCGAGAAGATGCTCCTCAAGAACCGCATCTTCATCGATCGCCTCGAGAACATCGGCGCGATCTCGCAGGCCGACGCGATCGCCCTCGGGTGGACGGGCCCGTGCCTGCGCTCGACCGGCTGCGCGTACGACGTGCGCAAGGCCCACCCGTACCTCAAGTACGACGAGGTCGACTTCGACGTGCCCGTCGGCACCAAGGGCGACAACCTCGACCGCTTCCTCGTGCGCCTCGCCGAGCTACGCCAGAGCGCGCGCATCATCCTCGCCTGCTGCGACCGCATGCCCGACGAGGGACCCGTCTCGGTCGACGACCCGCGCTTCTCGTACCCGCCCAAGAGCGCCGTCTACGAGACCATCGAGGCGACCATCCAGCACTTCAAGCTCGTCATGGAGGGCGCCAAGGTCCCCAAGGGCGAGGTCTACTCGTACACCGAGGGCGGCAACGGCGAGCTGGGCTTCTACCTCGTGTCCGACGGCACCGGCACGCCCCACCGCGTGCGCATCCGCCCGCCCTGCTTCCAGATCACGGGCGGCCTGCAGAGCCTCATCGTCGGCGGCATGCTCAGCGACATCGTCCCCACGTTCGGGTCGCTGAACATGATCGGCGGCGAGTGCGACCACTGACGTAGCGCAGTCGCCTCAGCGAATGATCGCTGGCGGCTTCGGCCCGCCGGGGGGGGCGGCGCGTGACTCCCAAGACGTCTCTCCCGGTGCGGAGCTCGGCCCAGGGAGGGCGTTGAGATGGTCGAACACCTGGTTCGTGCGCCGGATGTCGTCGATGTCGCCGCCCCGGAACGCAACGATGCCGCCGGCGAACGTGCCGGCCACCGTGTCGGTCTTCGCGAGCTTGATCCGCTCGAGGGCCTCGTAGCGCCGGACGTCGTCCGCGGTCCCGACGTATCCGTCCACGCCGATCTCCTTGCGCCTTGTCTCTTCGCGGCTCTCGACGGCCGGTGGCGTGCCTTTCTTCGCCGACGCGACGCGATCGACGAGGACGTCGAGCTTCTCGTCGGCGTGATTCCTGCGACCGCCCATGCGCGCGAGCTCTGCGGTGAGCATGGCGCGGAGCCGCGTCGGGTCTCGCTTCTCCATCGCCGCCATGAACGCGCGCGTCGTCTTCGGATCGCGGAGTGCGCACGCGTCGTCCAGTGAGGCGACGTACGCGCCGGTGCGGCCCGACGCGACGACGTCGCTCGGATAGCCGCCGGCGATACCCGCCCACGCCCGCGCCGCGAGCAGCTCGCGGTCCGTGGCGCGTGCAGGGTCGAAGCCGCTCTTCGGGGCCGGTACGCCCTCGCCCGGCGCGCGCCTGGCCCACTCGGTGACCAGCGCGGCCTCGCGGCGCTTGATGGCGTCGCGCACGTAGGGGGTCGTGGCCGCCTTCGCTGCGTCCCGTAGCCTCAAGATTTCATGGCCGATTTCGCCGAAGCTCTTCGCGCCTCGTCCCGGCGCGAGCGCCGCGTCGATCTCTGGCTGCCGCGGATCGGGGGTCGCGCTCGCCGTCACGCCAGCGCGCCGCGGCGCGCTCCGTCGGGGTCCGTCCGCCTCGGGGCCCGCGGCGGCCACGTGTGCCTCGAGCCGCGCGCGGGCCTTCGCGTCGAGCTCGCTCCGCTCGGGGCCGCGCTCGCTGGAGATGCGCGGATCGCGGGACTCGGTGTCTTCGGTGCAGACGGGGCTCGATCGGCCTTCGACTCTTCGTGTCATGGCTTCCGGTCGGCCGGGCGCGCGGGCGGTTGCGCAACTCGCACGTCGCCGAGCCGACGGGGTCACCGTGATGGCCTACCGCATCCAAGCCGAGCCCGTGGAGATGGTCCTCGAGCGCGAGATCGCCGAGCTGCGAGAGGACAAGCGGCGTCTCGAGGCTCACCTCTCCCGCAAGGAGGACGAGGTCGAACGACTCCGCGGCGAGCTCGTAGCCCACAAGCGCCGCGTATTCGAGCTGCGCCACGACGACACCGCGGTTCGCGCCAAGGCGGCCGGCGGCTACGGCGCGCTCGTCGGCACCGTCGTCGCGACGTCGCTCGCCCTGTTCGTGGGGATGAGCGAGTGGCTCCTGACGCCGTGCGTGCTCATCGGCGTCGCGACGGGGGGAGTGCTCGGCGCGCTCACGACCGACGAGCGCGTGCGCGCCACCGACGACGACCTCCGCATCGCGCGCGTCGCGAGGCGCCGTGTGAGCTCACGCGTGACCGACGGCTCGGCAGACGCGTCCGCCGCCCTGGAGCTCGCCGACGTCGAGGCCGACGCCGACGCGTCTACACGCGCGCGATGGCGCGACCGCTGATGCGAAGGAAGCGGGCGAGCAGCAGCACCGACACCACGACGAGCCCGGCGAGCAGTCCCCACCACAGGCCGAGCGCGCCGAGGTGCGCGTAGAAGCCGAGCACGATCGCGAGCGGAAAGCCGACGAGCCAGTGCGCGCCCAGGTTGACGGCGAAGGGATAGCGCACGTCGCCCGCGCCGCGCAGGGCGCCCGCCGCCACCGCCTGCACGCCGTCGAACACCTGGAAGAGCGCCGCCACGTACATCAGGCGCGTGCCGAGCTCGATGATGCGCGCGTCCTCGGTGAAGATGCGCACCAGCGGGGCAGGGAAGAGCGCGAACGCCGCGCCCGACAGGAACATCCACGCGCTGCCCGCGCCGACGCCGAGCAGCCCGACGCGCCGCGGAGAGCGACCCTCGCCCACGGCGTGGCCGACGCGCACGCTCGTGGCGCTGCTCACGCCGAGCGCGCCCATGAACGTGAAGCTCGCGAGGCCGATCGCGACCTGGTGCGCCGAGACGCTCACCTCGCCGAGGCGACCGGCGAGGAGCGCCACCACCGAGAAGACGCCGATCTCGGCGAGCAGCTGCAGCCCGATGGGCAGCGAGAGGCCGAGCACGCGGCGGACCGTGGGGGGCGGCGGCGTGGACGCGCGGGGCGCGGGGGCGTGCTCGGGTGCCGCGGTCGGCGCGCGAGACAGCTTGCGGTGCAGGCGCACCGACGCGACGAGCGTGCCTCCGCCGAGGACGAGGTTGGCGAAGCTCGACGCGATGCCGGCGCCCAGCGCTCCGAGGCGAGGTAGCCCGAGCGCCGGGAGCCCGATCCGCGCGAGCAGCTCGTCGCCGCCCACCAGCGCGAGACACGCGACGACGTTGACCACGTTCGCGGCGGCGGCGGACGCGAGCGTCGGCCACGTGCGCCCGTACGCGAGCAGGTAGGTCTTGCCCGCGATGAAGAACGTGACGCCGAGCATGCCGGGCACGTTGCCGAGCACGTAGAGGCGCGCCGGACGCACGAGGCTCGCGTCGATGCCGAACCAGGGCAGGAGCCAGGTCGCCCCGATCGCGAGCGCCGCGGAAGGAACCCACAAAGCAACACATGCCCTTACAGACGCCCCGAGGGCGGCCCACGCGCGCTCCGGCTCCCTGGCGCCGACCGCCTGGGCCGCGAGCGGCTCGAGCGCGGCCCCGACGCCGAGCCCGATCGCGGCGAGGGTGAACGCGACCGAGCGCCCCATCGACGCGCCACCGAGCTCGGTCGCCGACACGCGGCCGAGGATCGCCACGTCGACCAGGCCGAGCAGGACCATCCCGAAGTGCGCGAGCGCGATCGGCCACGCCAGCGAGAGCAGGCTCGCGAGCTCGCGTCCGATCGGGCCGTCGTGGGCGTCGATGCTCTTGGAGGCGGAGGCGGTCATGGGGAGGTCGCGCCCTCCGATGCCGAAGCCGCGCGTCGCGGCGCACCTTAGGGCAGCCGCGACCTCGATGGGGCCGCAGAAGCGCGGCCGTCGTCCACCCGCCCGTGAGGCCGAAGAAGGCTTCCAACCGCGCGATAATCGTGGCAGAAGGGGCCAAGCCCATGCCTACCTTCAAGCTGGACGGGAAAGAGATCCCCTTCGAGCCCGGCGAGTCCATCATCAAGGCCGCCTGGCGTCAGGGCATCGAGGTCCCGCACTATTGCTGGCACCCCGGGCTCAGCGCCCCGGCGAACTGCCGGATGTGCCTGGTCGAGATCAAGCCCGGCCCCAATCAGCGCGCGATGATGCTCGACGTCGTCGAGTGGGACCCCAAGCTCGGCGACTACCGCCCGCGCCAGAAGCCCAAGCTCCTGCCCGCGTGCCAGATGCCCGCCGTCGACGGCCAAGAGGTGCTCTCCGACACGAGCCCGCACGTCCTCGAGGCGCGCTCGCACGTCCAGGAGTTCTTGCTCCTGAACCACCCCGTCGACTGCCCCATCTGCGACCAGGCCGGCGAGTGCAAGCTCCAGGACTACTGGCTCGAGCACCAGGGCACGCAGAAGCGCATGCGCGACGAGCCGATCCACAAGCCCAAGGCCGTGAGCTTCGGCGCGACGATCGTCTACGACGCCGAGCGCTGCGTCATGTGCACGCGCTGCATCCGCTTCATGGACGAGGTCGCGGGCGATCCCGTGCTCGACATGCGCGAGCGCGGCAACCTCAACGAGATCTTCGTCGCGCCCGGGCGGCAGCTCGAGGGCCGCTACACGTTCATGGTGGAGCACGTGTGCCCGGTCGGCGCGCTCACCACCAAGGACTTCCGCTTCAAGGCGCGCGTCTGGTTCTTGCGCAGCGCCAAGAGCGTCTGCCAGGGCTGCGCCACCGGGTGCAACGCGTTCCTCGACTACGACCCGCGTTTCGGCAAGGTGTACCGCTATCGGCCGCGCGACAACGAGGCGGTCAACAAGTTCTGGATGTGCGACGACGGCATGCTCTCGTACCGGGCTGCCCACATCGGACGGGTCACCGAGGCGCGCGCCGACGGCAAGAAGAAGGGCGTGCAGTCGGCGCTCGAGGCCGCCGCTGCGACGCTCAAGGACGTGCCGGGCAAGAGCGTCGCGATCGTCATGAGCGCGGCGCACTCGCAAGAAGACAACTGGGCGATGCGCGAGCTCGCACGCATGCTGGGCACCACCGCCATCTACGTGACGGGCGCGGGCGCCGGCTACGAGGACGACATCCTCATCGACAAGGACAAGAACTCGAACACCGCCGGTGTCATCGAGCTCGTCCCCGACGTGAAGAGCTTCACCCAGCTCGTGTCCGACATCCGCTCCGGCGGCGTCACGCACGTGATCGCCCTCGGCGGCGTCACGCCGCGCACCGACCCCGAGGACGCGACGGCGCTCGGCATGCTGGGCGCGCTCGTCACGATCGCCGCGCACACGGGCCAGCTCAGCGAGGCGGCCACCGTGCTCCTCCCCGCGACGTCGTGGGCCGAGGCGTCCGGCACCTTCGTCAACAAGACGGGGCTCCGTCAGCTGGCCGAGAAGGCCATCGAGCCCCAGGGCGCGAGCTTGCCCGCGTGGGAGCTGGCGTCGCTGCTCGCCACCGCGCTCGGCCTCGAGCCGTCGTTCAAGCGCCTCAAGGACGTGCGCAGCCGCCTCGTGGGCGCCGCCGTCCCCAGCACGCGCGACGTCAACGAATCGGCGTCCACCTGACCTCACCCCGCTTCTCGCAGCTCACCACGGACACCAAGAAAGCCTCATGAGCCTGAACCAAGTCATCTGGACGATCGTGAAGATCCTCGTGATGGTCGGCTTCCTCGTGAACGTCGGGGGCCTGCTCACGTGGGTCGATCGTCGCCTCAGCGCGATGATCCACGACCGCGTCGGCCCCAACCGCGCGACGCTCAAGCTGGGCAAGTTCGAGCTGCGCATCGCGGGCCTGCTGCACACGGCCGCCGACGGCGTGAAGTTCTTCTTCAAAGAGGACTTCATGCCCCCCAAGGCAGACAAGCTCCTGTTCAGCCTCGCGCCGATGCTCTCGATGATGCCGGTGGTGGCGCTGCTCGCGGTCATCCCGTTCGGCGACACGATCTCGCCCGCGCAGCTCTGGTCGTACGCGTGCGTCAAGGACGGGACGCGCTACTTCCTCGAGAACGGCCAGTGCGTCGACGCGGCCAAGCAGGCCGTCGCCGGCCTCCAGCCCACCCTCGTGTTCCCCGCCGCGCAGCGCTTCGGCCTCGCGACGTACGGTCAAGAGGCGGTCGAGCTCCAGATCGCGACGCTCAACGTCGGCCTGCTCTACATCTTCGCGATGGCGGGGCAGGGCATCGTCGGCGCGGCGATCGCCGGCTGGTCGAGCGACAACAAGTTCTCGCTCATGGGCGGCCTGCGCGCCGCGAGCCAGATGGTCTCGTACGAGGTCACCATGGGCCTCACCGTGATCGGCGCGCTCATGATCTACGGCTCGATCCGGCTCGAGGACATGGTCCGCTGGCAGGGCGAGAACACGTGGGGCATCTTCGTGCAGCCCGTCGGGTTCATCCTGTTCTTCACGGCGGCCGTCGCGGAGAGCAAGCGCATCCCGTTCGACCTGCCCGAGGCCGAGTCCGAGCTCGTGAGCGGGTACTTCACCGAGTACTCGGGCATGAAGTTCGCGATGTTCTACACCGCCGAGTACATGGAGATCGTCACGAGCTCGATGTTGCTCGTCACCATCTTCCTCGGCGGCTGGCAGCTCCCGTTCTTGCACCGCGACGGCATCACGATCGCGTTCGGCGAGACCACGCTCTTCGCCCAGCGCGTGCCGCACATCTGGATGATCATCTTCGGCGTCGTCGCGTTCTTCGGAAAGACGCTCGCCCTCTGCGCGGTGCAGGCCTTCATCCGCTGGAGCTTGCCGCGCTTCCGTTACGACCAGCTCATGAAGCTCGGCTGGACGGTGCTCTTGCCCGCGTCGCTCGCCAACATCTTCGCGACGGGCATCGTGTGGCTCGCGCTGCAGCGCGGCGGCGACAGCGTGGCCGCGGGCCTCAAGGTCGCGGCCGACGTCACGCAGGGCTTCACCGCCGTGCTCATCACCGCGCTGCTCGGCTGGGCGGTGGTCGGCTTCATGAGGCGCCCGCAGCGGGTGACCCAGATCCTCGGCACCAGCGCCGAGATGGCCGACGCCGCGGGTGGGACCAAGACCGCGCCGATGCGCGCCTGAAGAGGACACAACGATGGCACGCGCGTTCCCCAAGAAGCCGCCCGCGACGCTCAACGCGACCCCCGTGCAGTACACGGAGAAGACCGCGACGGTGCAGGCGTACATCCCCGAGATCATCAAGGGCCTCGGCGTCTCGATGCGTCACTTCTTCGCCAACACGCGCGACATGGTGCGCGGCACGCGGCCTGATCCCGTGACCGAGCGCTACGCCGACGGCGTGTCGACGATCTCGTACCCGGAGCAGAAGCGCCCGTACCCGCAGCGCTTCCGCGGCCTGCACCGCCTGACCACGCGCGAGGACGGATCGCCCCGCTGCGTCGCGTGCCTCTGCTGCTCGACGGCCTGCCCCGCGCAGTGCATCTTCATCGAAGCCGGCGAGTACCCCGAGGGCGACAAGCGCCACGGCTACGAGCGCTACCCGGTCAAGTTCGTCATCGACGAGCTGCGCTGCATCTTCTGCGGCTACTGCGTCGAGGCGTGTCCGTGCGACGCCATCCGCATGGACACGGGCCTGCACCCGGTGCCGTACGACTCGCGTGACCAGTTCATCTACAAGAAGGACATCCTTCTCGGGCTCACGGCGCGCGACGGCTCGCACGAGACGGCCAACCCGCGCCACGAGCCGGGTGACCCGACCCACCCGGGCATCGATCGCGAGCGCGGCGCGCACTGACGCGTTTTCTCGTGAACTCAGCCTTGAAAACGGCACGTAGTTTGCGATGCTAGGGGGGATGCGCTCGCTCGTTCTCGCCGCCGTCGCTGCCGTCTCTCTCTCCGTCGGGTGCGGCGCGTCGCAGGTACCGCTCGCCAAGTCGGCGCCCCGCGAGACGGTCCGCTCGGCCGCAGCCGAACGATTCCACTGCCCTGTGAGCCGCGTCGGCGTGCGTCACACCGGTGGTGGCCGCTTCATGGCGCGGGGATGCGGCAAGATCGACGCGTGGATCTGCTCGCTGCCCAACGGTGAGGGCGCCGGCCAGTGCGTCACCGAGTCGCGGGCCTTCGCCTCGAAGTGATGCCGAACGCCGCGCGGTGAGCGCGTCGGCGTTGCATGTCGCCACAGCGGCTCGGGGGTTTCGCCGGCGACGCTTCTGAGAGACGATCGGCGCATGGACCTCTCTGCACGCGACACCTACCGCGGACAGCCCGCCCTGTGCCCCACCTGCGGCACGCTCATGGAGGAGATCGACGTGGGCGACGCGCTCGTCGACGTCTGTCGCGCTTGCCGGGGTCTCTGGCTCGACTGGCTCGACGGTGATCCCCGGCACCTCGCGCACAGAACCGAGCAGACGCTCGCGGAGCAGCGGCCCAGCCTCGCCGGGTCCCCCGACGATCGCGCGACGCTCGAGTCTGCCGGGGTGGTCGGGGTCGTGCACGGTTGCCCCAGGTGCCGCGGTGCGTTGACGGCCGAGGACTACGAGATGCGCCCCGCGTCGCCTGCCGAGCCCGCCGCCAGTCCGCCGCTCCCCGCCGCCCCGGCTGTGTCGGTCGAGGTCCACCGCTGCGGCTCGTGCTTCGGTCTGTTCCTGACGCGAGCCTCGGCCGAGCGCGCCGTGTCGCTCGAGGTCTACGAGCTGCCCCCGTCCGACGCGCCCGACGCGCTGCCCTGGCAGAAGATCCTCGCCGTGCTGCGGCGCATCTTGGGCCTCGGCTGACGGCCGCGGAGGTCGACGGAGACGGCCCGCGAGGGTCGCCTAAAAGGTCCACAGTATCGCGCACATGGATTCTCGCCCTGGAGGCTGTTTTTCGGCCGACGGCGTGAAAATTTTAGCTAAGCTGCCCGCCCCTGCCGTGGGTGGCGCGCTCGCGATCGAGCGCGAGCCGCAGTGCGCGGGGACGGGAAGACCACATGGACGCGACGATCGACATTCTGCGCGGCGAGCTCGAGCGGCTGTTCACGCTCGAGGAGATGACCTCCATGAGCCAGCGGCTCCTCGGCCTCGCGCCCGAGGACGTGGGTGGCGCGAGCGCCAAGGGCAGCTTCGCCCGCGCGCTCACCGAGCGGTGCCTCACAGGAGATCGCCTCGAGGCGCTCGTCGACGTCATCCTGGTCTCGCGCAAAGAGGTCGACCCGCGCGTGCGCGACGCGGCGTCGCTCGCGGGACGCGTCGACTTCCCGTCGGGCCGTCAGCTCGGCGAGTTCACCATCCAGAAGAAGCTCGGCGAGAGCGATCTGGCCACCACGTACACCGCGGTGCGCGCCGGCGTGACGTACACGCTCAAGGTCATCGGTCGCGCCGCCACGCGCGACTCGCGCGCCCTCCAGCGCTACCTCACGGCCAACCGCCTCGTGGCGAGCGTCGCGCACGAGGGGCTGCCGCGCGGCCTCGAGGCCGGTGAGCTCGAAGAGGGGCTCTTCTACGTCGCCCACGTGCACGTCGAGGGTCAGACGCTCGCGCAGCGCCTCGCCCGCACGGGGCCGATGGCGTTCTCGGATCTGCAGGGCATCCTCCGCGGCGTGCTCGAGCCGCTCGCCGCGCTGCACGCGGCACACATCGTCCACGGCGACCTCAAGCCCGAGAACGTGCTCGTCGGCCAGGGCGACCGCGTCACGCTCATCGACTTCGGGGCCGACCGCCTGCGTCACCGCGCCGTCGTGTCCAACGGGCACACCGGCCTGCTCGCCGTCTTCGGCTCGCCCAAGACGGTGGCCCCCGAGGTCGTGCGCGGCAAGGCGGCCGACGCCAAGGCCGACGTGTACGCGTTCGGCGCGCTGCTCTTCGAGCTCGTGACGGGCAAGCCCGTCTTCGCGTTCGAGTCCGCGGCCGACGGCGCCTTCGCGCACATGTCGATGGAGCCCGTCGCGCCCAGCACCCGCGCCCCGAGCGGCTGGGTGTCGAAGGAGGTCGACGCGCTCGTGCTCTCGCTGCTCGCCAAGGATCCCGCGCGCCGCCCCCGCGACGCGCAGGCGGTGCTCGACGCGCTCGAGTCGGCCGGTCGCACGTCGGCCGTGATGCGCGCCGCCAAGGCGATCCCGCCCGAGCGCGTGCAGGAGCTGGCGGCCAAGTTGCTCGCCGAGCCGATGAGCCTGCCCGCCGCGATGGAGCTCGACAAGGTCGTCGAAGAGGGCGCCGATCCCGTCACGGTGGGTGAGGCGTTCAGCCAGGCCGCCGCGCTCGTGACCGGAGGCAGCGCCGCCGAGCTCGAGGCCAAGAAGGGCCTGCTCTACCGCGCCGCGCGCGTGTTCGACACGGCCGCCAAGGACAAGACGCGCGCCGAGGCGGTCTACGCGTCGTTGCTCGAGATGGACCCGACCGACGACATCGCGATCGTCGCCCTCGAGGAGCTGCGCAAGGCGCTCGGCAAGTACGAAGAGCTCGTCGAGATGCTCCTCGCGCGCAGCCAGAACGCGCCTCCGGGCGAGGAGCGCGCGCGCGCCCTCGCCGAGATCGGACGCCTCTACGCGCACGAGCTCGAGGATCCCGATCAGGCGGTCGTGGGCTACACGCAGGCCCTCTGCGAGGTGCCCACCGACGACGAGTACGCGGCCGAGATCGATCGGCTCTGCGGGACCAACCACCAGCGCTGGGCCGAGCAGCTCGAGTCCATCACCGAGGCCATCAAGGCCGCGTCGCTCTCGCCCACCGACCAGGCCGCGCTGCTCGTGCGCGCCGGCGGTTGGTACGACACCAAGCTCGGACGCGCCGACATGGCGCTCATGGCCTACCAGGGTGTGCTCAACATCGACCCGTCGAGCGAGGCCGCGGCCGACGGCCTCATGGCGATCTACCGACGCGCGCAGCAGTGGCCCGAGCTCATCGCGCTCATGCTCCAGCGCGCCGAGGTCACCGCGTCGGCGCCGCGAGCGCGCGACCTCCGCGCCGAGGCCGGCGAGCTCATCGAGACGCGCCTCAACGACGTCGCGCGAGCGCGAGAGCTGTTCGCGCAGGTGCTCGCCGACGATCCGGGTCACGTGAGGGCGGGGGACGCGCTCGCCCGCATCGCAGAGCGCACGGGAGACTTCACGACGCTCGCGCAGATCCTCGAGCGCCGCGCCGAGTCGAGCCGCGGCTTCGAGAAGGCCGAGGCGCTCGCCAAGGTCGCCGACGTCTACGAGGACCACCTCAACGATCTGCCCGAGGCGACGCGCCGCTACGAGGCCGTGCTCGCCGTCGACCCGGCCAACCTCACGGCGCTCAAGGGGCTCGACCGCATCTTCAACCGCACGGGCCAATACCGTGAGCTGCTCGAGGTGCTCGAGCGGCAGATCGAGGTCGCGGCCACGCCCCGCCAGAAGATCAATCTCTACGAGAGGATGGCGGGCGTCTACGACGAGGAGTTCCTCGACCACGCGCGCGCCGCCGAGGCCCTCGAGGCCATCCTGGCGATCGACGCGACCAACGACGGCGCGCTCACCGCGCTCGCGCGACACTACCGGTCGCTCGACAAGTGGGAGAAGGTCGTCGGCCTCTACGAGCGCCACGCCAACTCGACGGCCGACGAGGCGCGGCGCGTGGAGATCATCCTGGCGCAGGCGCGCACGCTCGCCGAGCAGGTGGGCTCGCCCGATCGCGCGACCAAGGCGTACGAGAAGGTGCTCGCCATGTCGCCCGGCCACGCCGGCGCGCTCGAGGCGCTCGCGCAGCTGCGCGAGATGACCGGCGACGCCCACGCCGCGCTCAGCGCCATCGAGGCGCTCGCCACCAAGGCGGCCACGCCCGAGGCCAAGGCCGAGCAGTGGCTGCGCGCTGCGCGCCTGCTCGAGACCCGCGGCGACAAGGACGGCGCGATCGAGCGCTACAAGCTCGCCCTCGACGCGAGCCCCACCGACGCGGCCGCGTCGACCGCGCTCCGCAAGGCGTACGCCCACCGCGGCGACTGGCTCAGCGTCGTCGGCCTGGTCGAGAAGGAGCTCACGCACGCCGAGAGCGATCTGGCGCGCGCGCGCCTGCACGCCGAGCTCGCGAAGGTCTACCACTCGCAGCTCGTCGACCCGCCGCGCGCCGAGGCCGCGGCCAAGCGCGCGCTCGAGCTCGACGCGTCCAACGCGCCGGCGCTCATGGTGCTCGGCGATCTCGCCTTCGAGGGCAACCGCCTGCTCGAGGCGACCAAGTACTACGAGAGCCTCGTCGGCCGCAGCGGCGTGCTCGAGAAGGACGACGCCGTGCGCGTGCTCGTGCGCTTCATCGAGGCGTTCGGCAAGACCAACCAACCGGCGCGCCCGTCGCAGCCCACGCCGTCGCAGCCGCCGGGCTCCGTCTCGTCGTCGTCGATGTCGTCGCTCGACGGACCGACGAGCCAGTCGCGGATCTCGGTCGGCAGCATCGCGCCGCCGCCGATCACGAACCCGCGCATGCTCGCGGCCGTCGAGGCGCTGCAGTCGCTCGGCCCGAGCGACGTCGACGCGCTCGCGCGCGCGGCCAACGCGCTCTTCGAGTTCGGCGATCCGCAGAGCGCGTACCGCATGCACGAAGACCTCTTCAAGCGGTACGGCGACCAGCTCGCCGGCAGCGATCGCGCCGAGGCCCTCTACCACCTCGGCGAGAGCGCGCGCCGCTCGGGAGACCTCGACACGGCCACGCCGGCGCTGCTCGAGGCCGCGGACCTCGACCCGTCGAACCCGCGCCCGTTCCGATCGCTCGCCAAGATCCACGACGAGCGCGGCGAGTGGGACGCGGGCATCAAGGTCCGCCGTCGCCGCCTCCAGCTGGCCACGGGCATGGAGCGCTTCGACCTGCTGCTCGAGATCGGCGACATCGAGTTCGCCAAGAAGAACGACCGCGCCGCCGCCTCCAAGACGTACGTCGCGGCCCTCGAGGAGCGCCCCGACGACCGCAAGCTGCTCACCAAGCTGATGCAGCTCTACTCGGAGGAGAAGGACTGGGCGAAGCTCGTCGACGTCGTCCTCCGCCTGGCCGACTTCGTCGAGGACAAGAAGCAGCGCGCCAAGTACATGCAGACTGCAGCGACGATCGCGTCCAAGCAGCTGTCGAAGGCCGACGAGGCCATCACGTATTACCAGCGCGCCCTCGAGTTCGACCCGGGCATGACCAAGGCGATGGTCGAGCTGCTCGAGCTCTACCGGCAGAAGGGCCGCCACGAGGACGTCGAGCGCATGCTCAACATGCAGCTCGATCGCGCGAAGGCTGCGCAGGATCGCGCGCAGATCATCAAGGTGCTCGACGAGCTGGGCGCGCTCTACCAGAAGTTCTTGAACGAGCCGGAGCTCGCCATCGACGCGTTCGAGGCGGCGCAGGCGTTCGACCCCGAGGACAAGGCCCGCTCCGAGCGCCTGGCCGAGCTCTACGCGAGCGATCCCGCCCAGTACCTCGACAAGGCCGTGCGCGCCCAGGCGCAGATCCTCAAGCGCAACCCGTACCGCGTGGAGAGCTACAAGCTGCTCCGCAAGCTCTACACCGACACCAAGCGCGCCGACCCCGCGTGGTGTCTGTGCCAGGCGCTCAGCGTGCTCAAGCTCGCCGAGCCCGACGAGGAGCGCTTCTATCGCAAGCACCGCGCCGAGAGCGCCGCGGCGGCGCAGGCCGCGCTCGACGAGGCCGCGTGGGAGCGCATCACGCACCCCGACCTCGATCCGCTCGTGACGCGCATCTTCGCGATGATCCAGCCGACCATCGTGCGCGTGCGCACGCAGCCGCTCGAGGCGCTCGGCTACGACCCGCGTTACGCGATCGACACGTCGCTGCACCCGTACCCGGTGTCGCAGACGCTCTACTACGTGCAGGGCGTGCTCGGCATGGCGGCGCCGCTCGTCTTCCAGAACCCGAACGATCCGTCGAGCCTCGGCTTCTTGCACGCGCGCACGCCCAGCATCGTGCTCGGGCGCGCCGCGTTCGACGCGAACATCCCCAACCAGGCGCTGGCCTTCGTGGCCGGCCGCCACATGACGTACTTCAGGCCCGGCTTCTACGTCCGGCACCTCATCCCGACGGGCACCGGGCTCAAGGCGTGGCTGTTCGCGGCCATCAAGCTCTGCGTGCCGCAGTTCCCGGTCTCGCCCGATCTGGCGGGACAGGTCAACGAGGCCATGCTGGCGATGAGCCAGGACTTCGTGGGCACCGAGAAGGAGAAGCTCGCGAGCGCCGTCTCGAAGCTCATGCAGGCGGGCGGCGCGCTCGACCTCAAGAAGTGGGTGGCCGGCATCGACATGACCGCCGACCGCGCGGGCGCGCTCCTCGCGCACGATCTCCAGATCAGCACCGAGGTCGTGCGCGCCCAAGAAGAGGGCTCGAGCGTCCCGGTGAAGGAGCGCATGAAGGAGATCGTGCTCTTCTCCATCAGCGAGGAGTACTTCCAGACGCGCGAGCGCCTGGGCATCACGATCGACGCGTAGCGGCGAGACGAACGCCCGCCACGACGCACAGCGGCAATCGACCGCGCGGGCGTCGAGGGCTTGAATGGGGGCGCCAGGCGGGACGTCCAACGATCCTGCCCTGGGGGGCGTAGCGGCCTACGCACGCGCCTCGGCCGCCTCGGACGAACCTTGCGGGGCGCGCCGACGGCACGTAGTCTTCATCGCTGGCTTGCGGGTGGCGCTCGGTCGCCGCTCAGTCCGGACCCCGGGTGGGGCTCGGTTTGTGTAGAGCTTGGATTTCGCAAAGGAGAACAGGATGCGCAACCTATCGTGGCTTCGGTATGCAATGGCCTCGCTCATCGTCGGAGGCGTCGGCGCGGCCGGCCTCGTGGCGTGCGGCGACGACGACACGGGCACGGTCCCGAAGGCCGACTCGGGCACGCCCGACTCGACGACCCCCGACACGGGCACCCCGGACACGGGTGGCAACACCGACGGTGGTGACGCGGGCCCCAAGCCGGCGATCGCGAAGCTCACGCTCGTGAACGCCTCGACGAGCCTCGGCGCCGCGGGCGATCTGCCCAACGGCTCGAACGGCATCCGCATCTGCTTCGCGCGCGGCACCGACAACACCGTCAAGGACGGCGTCGCGCCGTACCCGCCGCTCCCGATCAAGACTCCCGGCACGCCGTTCCCGATGATCCCGAACGGAACGGGCGGGAGCTTCCCGAGCCTCGGCGTCGACCTCGAGCCGCTGTTCATCCAGCCCTACGTCATGAACGCGCGCACCCTCTTCGGGAAGGGCGTTCCGCTCTCCGGCGTGGGCTCGTCGTGCGACGAGATCCTCAAGCCGGGCTACATGACCGACGCCGGCGCTCCGATCACGGAGAACGTCGACTACTGGAAGCTGCCCGAGATCATCCCGGGCGGCACGTTCAAGGCCGAGAAGAGCTACATGCTCGTGCTCACCGGCTGCGTCGCAGACGTCGCCGACAACGCCAAGTGTGGCGACGGTCACCCCGGCAACGCGAGCCCGCCTGGCCCCGGAAACCTGAAGGTCACCATCTTCGAGCTCGACCGATCCACCGCGGTGCCGGCCACCTCGATGGGCGCCCAGTTCGTCCACGCGTCGCCGTCCTTCGACAAGGTGAACCCGGGCGCGGGCATCCAGCCCGTCGTCCCCGCCCTGCTCGATCCGGCCGACGCCGGCGCGGCCGTGCTGCTCAACGGGATGAACCCCGTCGCGTACCTCAAGGGCACGGCGTTGGTGCAGGCGGGCGGTCCGGTCCGCCCGCTCATCATCTCGAACCCGACCGCGGACCCGCAAGAGTTCGCGTTCCCGCTCTCGGCGGCGGCGCAGCTCTCGGGCGTCGCGGGCGGCTACGTGCAGGGCAAGGCCTACACGTTCGTCCTCGTCGGCGACAAGGACGTCCCGCTCCTGCTGCCCGACGGCGGCATCAACAGCACGAACGGCTACCACTTCCTCGGATTCCAGAACGATCCGCCGGTGGTTCCGTTCGACCCGAACCCCTGACGGGCTCACGGCGGTAACACCGCCAAGCACGAGAGGCGGCCGCGAGAGATCGCGCGCCGCCTCTTGTGTTTCTGGGCTCGTGCTTCTGGGCGCGCGTCGTGGCGCGGCCGTTGTGGGCGAGCCCCGATCTCGTGCCGCCGCCTACGTCAGTTGACGTTGCAGACGTAGTCGGCCTTCGCGGGATCGAGGTACTTGTCGCCCTCTTTCGCCTCGATGAACAGGCAGATGTTCGCGGGGCCGTCGAGCGCCTGCTGCACGGGCTGGACGACTTGGGCGGAGAGCTGCGTGCAGAACTTCTTGGGATCTGCGAAGCGCCCCTTGAAGACCGTGTTCTCGAGCTTGATCTCGCGTCCCGAGATCGGGTTCGCGTTTCCCGGCACATCGACGTTCCCGAAGGTCGCGGTGAAGACGCCCGCCGAGTCGACGACCGCGTCCTTGACTGCGAATGCCTGGCCTGTGGTCGAGGCCTTGCCGAACGTCTCGTCCGTGATCGCACCCGCGGGGAGCTTGAGCGGCGTGATCTCGAGGGACAGCGCGCCGCCGCCGGCGCTCGGCACGAACTTCGTCGTGGTGTAGAAGCGGAGCACGCGGTCGGTTCGGCCCGCCGCGAGCTGCGAGAAGCACGCCCCGAAGTAGAGGCCCTCGACGGCCTGGGCGGGCGGCGCGGCGTCGGGCGGGGGACCGGCATCCTGTGGCGCGACCTGCCGCATCGAGAGCGTCTTGTCCTCGTACTCCTTGAAGTCGTCCGAGGGGTGCGGGATGCACGCGGCCGCGAAGGCCGCGGTGGATGCAAGGAAGGCGAGGGAGCGACGCATCTTGGTTTCATACCGGGCGCCGTGGGGCGAGGCAAGCGCTCGCGAGCACGGGGCGTGCCGGTTTCGGCACCCGTCGCCTCGGCGCCAAGGTCACCGGCGGAAGCGCCGCGGAGACGGGGAAGGTGCTCGGCCCGCGTCGGCTTGTGTGATAGTCCCGATGGAGATGGCACGCACACGACGCGCTTCTTTTCGGTCGCTCTTCCTCGGCTCCAGCCTCGTCCTCGTGGCGCTCGCGACACCGCGCGCCGCGGAGGCGAGCGGCTATCTGACGGCACGCTTCGGCGGCGATCACGGCACGCCCGCCATGCCCAACACGTACGCCGTCTACTTCAACCCGGCGGCGCTCGGCGGGACGAAGGGCACCACGATCGTGGGCGACGCGGGCATCTTGGTCCGCTACGCGAAGTACACGCGCACCGTCGACGCGCTCACGCCGTCCGACCCGGCGTACCTGCAGGATCAGGACTACGTGAAGGCGAACACGGGCAACGGCACGTTGCTCAACCTGCTCGCGCTCCCGTTCATCGGCGTGAACACCGACTTCGGCACCAAGAACCTGCGTGGCGGCTACGCGTTCTACATCCCGTTCGGCGGGCTCGCGACGTGGGACCGCGACAAGAACAACGTGCCCGGCATGCCCGGCTCGTCCGACGGTCCGCAGCGCTGGCACAACATCAGCGGGCAGATCCTTGCGATCTACAACACGCTCGCGCTCGCCTACAAGTTCGGCGACTCAGGCTTTTCGATCGGCGCGAACGTGAGCCCGATCATCCACAACGTGAAGACCGTGCGCGCGCGCAACGTCGACGGCAGCGACGACACCGTGCACAACGGGACGCTCACCGAGGGCCGCTCGCTCGTCTCCGCGACCGGGTTCAACCTCAACGCCGCGATCGGCCTCTACTGGGAGGTCAACCAGCAGCTTCACCTGGGCCTCTCGTACAGCGCGCCTCCCGGCTTCTACAGCGACACTCGCATGAAGGGCGAGCTCCGCCAGCAGCTCGGCACGGCGTCGGCCGAGGCAGACGGCGCAGGGCAGAAGATCGACTTCTTCCAGACGTATCCCGACATTCTCCGCCTCGGCGGCACGTACATGTTCCCCAACCGCAAGCTCGAGATGCGCGCCGACTTCGAGTACGTGCGGTGGAGCGTGTTCAAGCGCCAGTGCGTCGTCGCGCGCGGCGAGACCTGCAACGTCGCGGACGACGGCCGCGATCTGTCGGGCGGCAAGGTCATCCTGAACATTCCCCGCAACTGGAACGACGCGATCGGCGTCCGCGTCGGGCCGGGCTACCACGTGAACGATCAGCTCGAGCTCTTCGGGAGCCTCGGCATGACCACGCCCGCCGTCCCCAAGTCGACCATCGACGCGTCGACGATCGACGCGCTGCGCCTCTACTTCGCGGCGGGCGCGCGCTACGAGATCTCGAAGCACTTCGCGATCGCCGGTAGCTACAACCACATCCACTTCTTCAACGTGAACACGAACGGCGAGAACGATCAGAACATCGAGCGCTTCCCCGCGCGCGCCCCCGGCGGCGGCGACTACAACGTCTCGCGCTCGCCGAGCGCCGACGGCAAGTACCGCTCGCAGATCGGCTTCGTGAACGTGAACCTGGCGTACACCTTCTAGGCGCGCCACACTATCGGGCGGCGCTCTGCCCGCTCTTCGCTTCCGAGGTCGTCCCATGAAATCGCTCCGCCTGCTCTCGCTCGCGCCGTGCGCGCTCGTCTTCGCCGCCGCGTGCTCCGAGAGCACCCCCGATCCCATCCAGCCGCCGCCCGCGGACGCAGGCACGGCAGACGCCGCGATCCCCGACGTGCCCGAGCCGGCCATGCCGTGCGGCGACGCCCTCGCGGCCATCTACGGAGATCCGGGCCCGCTCGCGTCCGATCCGGCGCAGCGCGGCGCCGTGCTCAAGTGCTCGAAGGACGCCGACATCTCGAAGGAGGCCTTGCAGGCCAAGCTCACTGAGGTCGGCTACAAGGGCAAGCCCGTCACGAGCGGCGCGCGCGTCTACCGCGTGAGCTACCGCACCGAGCGCGGCGACGCGGCCTCCACGCCGTCCGTCTCGAGCGCGATCGTCTACGTCCCGACGACGCCCGCCGCGGCCAAGCTCCCGACCGTCATCGCCGCGCGCGGCAGCCGCGGGCAGGGGCCCGACTGCGCCGTGTCGAAGCTGGCGGCCGCGGCCGACTCGGTCAACTCCGACTTCTACCGCCTCGCGTACCCGCTCGTCGGCGCGGGCTTTGCGCTCATCGCGCCCGATCTCGCGGGCTACGCCAACTTCGGCGCCGCGGGCAATCCGCCGAGCGTGTACGCGGGCGCCGCCGATGTGGGGCGCTCGACGCTCGACGGCGGGCGCGCCCTCAAGAAGCTCTTCCCGAGCCTCGACGACAAGGTCGTGATCGTCGGTCACTCGCAGGGTGGCCACAGCGCCCTCGCGTCGCTCGCGCTCGTCGACACCTACGGCACGAGCGGACCGATCGCCGGCGTGGCCGTCTACGCGCCGCTCTGGCTGAGCCAGCGCACGTGGGGCGCCGCGCTCCTCTCGGGCGAGAGCGGCAAGCCCGGCCGCGAGGTCGGCACGTCGAGCATCCCCGCGGTCGTCGCCTGGTACCACTACACCCACGCCGAGCTGCTCGATGGGCCGGGCGAGGGAAAGAAGCTCTTCGCCGCGGGCAAGCAAGACGCCGTCAAGGACTGGGTCGACACGGCGTGTTGGGCCAACTACGAGAAGCTCAAGCCGCTCGGCAAAGAGACGCTCGATCTCTTCGACCCGGCCTTCGCGGGCGCGGTTCGTCTCGCCGCGGCGGGCGTCGCGCAGTGTCCCGACTCGGACGCCGTGTGCAAGAAGTGGATCGCGCGCTACGTCGAGGACCGCCCGCACCTCACGGGCGCGGCGGCGCAGGTCCCCATCCTCATGCTCTACGGCGGCAAGGACACGACGATCACGCCCGACCGCATGAAGTGCAGCCTCGATCGCCTCCAAGAGGACAAGACGAAGCTCACGGTCTGCTACGACCCCGAGCGCGATCACTCGACCATCCTCGACGAGCGATCCGGCTACGTGTCGGAGTGGATCGCGAACATCACCACGGGCGCGCCTGCCCCCGCGGCGTGCCCGGGCAACGAGTCGCAGATCACCGAGCCCTGCGCCACGCCCCCACCGAACGATTGAGCCGGACGCCCCAAGCTCCCGTCGCCGCGCTCGCGGCGGCGCTGTGTCTCGGCGCGTGCGGCAAGTGTGACCGCGGCGACGCGTCGTCCAAGGGCCCGATCGATCTCCCTCCCGGCGTCGCGTCTGCCGCGCCCGTCACGGCCGCGCCTGCCGACGCGGGGACTCCGGCCAAGCCGCGTCCGCTCAACGTCATCCTCATCAGCATCGACAGCCTGCGCGCCGACATGCCGTGGGCGGGTTATCCGCGGCCGATCGCCCCGCGCCTGACCGAGCTCGAGAAGCACGCGGTGAGCTATACGCGCGGCTACTCGGTCTCGTCGTACACGTCGATGAGCCTCGGCGCGCTCCTGAGCGGGCGCCCGCCGAGTGAGCTCGATCGCAGCGGGTACTTCTTCGGCAAGTACACGCCGAAGAACCTCTTCTTCCCGAAGCTGCTCCAGGCCGCCGGCGTGCGCACGATCGGCGCGCACGCGCACTGGTACCTCAAAGAGGCCGGGATGGATCAGGGCTTCGACGTGTGGGAGCTCGTCAGCGGCCTCAAGAAGGACAACACCACCGACACCAACGTCACGAGCCCGCAGCACGAGGAGCTCGCCGAGAAGCTGCTCGGCGACGCGGCGCTCGCCTCGACGCGTTTCTTCGCGTGGTTCCACTTCATGGATCCCCACGACCAGTACCTGCCGCACGACAAGGACGGGATCCCGCCGTTCGGCACCAAGGAGCGTGACCGCTACGACGCCGAGGTGCTCTTCACCGACCGCTACGTCGGCAAGCTGCTCGACTTCATCGAGAAGCAGCCGTGGGCCGAGCGCACCGCGCTCGTCGTGACGGCCGATCACGGCGAGGCGTTCGGCGAGCACGGCAGGCACGTGCACGGCTTCGAGCTGTGGGAGAACCTCGTCCGCGTCCCGCTCATGTTCGTCGTCCCCGGAGCGGCCCCGCGGCGCATCGACACGCCGCGCGG
>JAGQJA010000125.1:1172-3236 GCA_020430845.1 Myxococcales bacterium | reverse complement strand
GCCTCAGCTCGTCGGGCCACCGCGCGATGATGTCGTCGAGGGCTCGCCCGACGCACCACTTGCGCTCCGCGTGCAGGCCGCGCGCGTAATCTTCGCTGAGCGCGAGCACGGACAGATCCGGCGAGAGCACGACGCGCCGGCCCGGAGCGCGCTCGAACAGCGCCCTGAAGTCGATCCCGTCGTCGTGTGGTGGGGCGTTCTCGGATCCATCCATCACGATGCTCGCATCATGCAAGCATCGAACCGCCGCCAACGCCCGTCAGGGCGTAGACACAGAGCCGCCGCGTCCAGACTATGGAGTCTCACGTCCAGGTTCTGGACAACGCGTCGCGCCTGAGCCGGTCGGTTCATCTGCCGGCCTGGCAAGCCAGGAACCCATGCACCGATCGAGCCACGCAGCCGTGGACGAGCTCAGCGTTTCACGTCCTCGATGGGCACGAGCACCATCGCGCGCTGCGCGGGGACGCTGAGGCGGATCGTACCGGCCGGGTCGACGACGTAGGCCTGGAGGTTGGGGTCGAGCACGTCGACGATCTGACTGCCGGGCTTGGCCGAGACCTTCATCGGCCCCGCGGCGTCGACCGTCACGCTCGGCTTGCGCGCGTTCGTGTTGAGCACGACGAGCGCGTAGCCGTTGGCCCCGCCGCCGGCCCGCTCGAACGCGAAGATGCCCGCGTCCTCTTCTTCTTTGACGTGGTCGGTCGAGAACACCACCTTGGTGTCGCCGCGCCGGATGGCCTCGTAGTCGCGCCGCACGCGCGCGAGCTTGGCAAAGTGCCGGAACGTCTCGCCGTTGGTGGGGAAGCCCGTCTCCCAGAGCACCTCGCGGTTGGCGGGGTCGTTGCCGCCGGCGAAGTCCTGCTCGGTGCCGTAGTAGAGGCACGGGATCCCGTCCTCCATCATGAGCAGCGTGAGCGCGTTCCTGAGCGCCTCTTTGTCGCCGTTTCCGAAGAAGAGAAAACGCGCGACGTCGTGGTTGTCGAGGAAGTTCACGAGCAGCTTGCTCGGCGCGATGCCGACGCCGCCCGGCTGCGGGGCATTGTTGTAATTTACAGTCTTCTGCGCCCAGAGGTCGGCGATCTGCTTCGTGCCCTTCTGGTTCGCCGGGTCGTGCGCGAACTGGAAGACGTCGCGGAACACCTGGAAGTGCTGCGAGAAGTAGAAGACGCTGTCGAGCATGCCCGGCTGCGTGTAGCTGCCGAGGAGCTTGTCGTTGCCGTCGAACGCCTCGCCGAACATGAGAAAGTTCGTCTTGCCGCGCGCCGCGAGCCGCTCGCGCACCGCCGTCGCGAACGTGGTCCAGAACTCGTACTCGACGTGCTTGACGGTATCGATGCGGAAGCCGTCGAGGTCGGCCTTCTCGACCCACTGCGAGTACTGGTCGATCATCGCGGCCCGCACCTCGGGCAGCTCGGTCGCCACGTCCTTGAGGCCGCCCGGGAAGTCACCGAGCAGGCGCTGCTTCTCGTCGTCGTAGTTCAGGATGCGACCGAACCCGTGGTACGCGCGCGCCGTGCCGAGCACGCCGTTGGGCGGAATGCGGTTGATCGAGTGGTCTTGGATGAAGATCACGGGCGCGCGCCCGGCGATGCCGAGCGACGTCGACGCCTGCACGCCGCGCGGGTCCCAGTCCGGGTCGTACTCGGTGGAGCGCGTGACGGGGGACGTGGTGCCGGTGCCGCCCAGGTAGATGTCGGGGCGCCCGTTCATGTTCATGTCGTAGAAGAAGACCTGCCCCATGTGATTGGTCACGATGTCGAGCACGATCTTCATGTTGCGCTTGTGCACCGCCGCGCTGAGCCGCCGCAGCTCGGCGAGGTCGCCGAAGTGCGGGTTGGTCTGCGAGAGGTCCTGCGCCCAGTAGCCGTGGTAGCTGTCGACGTCGGCGTCGGTCTCCACGTTCTTGACGACCGGCGAGATCCAGAGCGTCGTGACGCCGAGCTCCTGGAGGTAGTCGAGGTGCTCGATGATGCCGGCCCAGTCACCGCCTTGGAAACGCGCGAGCGCGCCGGGGCGCACGTTGAAGTCGTTCGACACGTCGCCGTTGGCGAAGCGATCGACGAG
>JAGQJA010000125.1:0-1013 GCA_020430845.1 Myxococcales bacterium | reverse complement strand
GAAGCTCACGGGTACGCGGTCGAGTTGAACCACCACTCGGCCCCGATGCCCAGGAAGTGCTCGACCTTTCGTGAAGAGAATACGTCTTGTTCGGCGTAGAGCGAGCGCGCGCCGGAGTCGCGGAAGCTCGCGTTGTAGAGCAGGCGGATCTGCGGACGCTTGAACGAGCCGCGCCCGGACGGCGAGAAGTACGGCATGACGCCGACCTTGAAGACGCCCGCCGTGAGCTGCCCGGCGCCGCTCGGGTCGAGGAGCGCGAAGCGGCGCGCCTGATAGCTGCCCTCGACCGACACGCCGAAGTGGTCGCCCAAGAAGACGCTCGGACGCGCCACGAGCACGCCCTCGTCGTACTTCTGCTGCTGCGGCGACGTGGCGAGCGGGCTCGCGTCACGGAAGAAGCGCACGTAGCCGGCGGCGAGCACACCGAAGTGCTCGGTCTCGTAGTTGCCGCTCGCGGCGATCTGCGTCTCGCTCGCGCCGTCGGTCGAGCGGTCGAGCGCGAAGGTGAGCGGCACCGCGAGCGGATCGTAGGCGGCGATGCCGCGCGCGTGTCGCATCACCAGCGACGCGTATTGATCACGCTCACCGGTCCAGTACGTGAGCTGTGAGCCGACGAGGAAGCCGCTGTCGGAGGGCAGCCCGCGATCGCGATCGATCAGCGGGTCGCGGAACGTGCCCGCCGAGATCTGGTGCAGCTCTCCGTAGAGGATCGCCTTGAAGCCGGGACCGGGCGCCTGATCGCCGTTCTTGCGGACGAAGTGCGTGAGCTTGAACGTCTCGATCGTGCGCGGGCGGTCGAGACGCGTGACGTCGACGGTGCCGAAGCCGTAGGGCGCGACGACGGGGATCTGCTGGAACTGGAAGGGGTTGTCGAGGCGCTGCTGGCCGGCGTGCACTGCTGCGACCGTCTGGTGCCTGCCGTCGTCGGTGCGAAAGACGGGGCCGCCGACGCCGCCGCCGATCGTGTTCTGGTTGTCGAGCGGCCACCAGTTGAGGAGGTAGATGTCGTCGCC
>JAGQJA010000124.1:4184-4551 GCA_020430845.1 Myxococcales bacterium | reverse complement strand
TCGGTCGGTGGGCCACGCGGGCGCTGCTCGCGGCGTTGGCGATCGACATCCTCGTGTGGGCGGTGCGCTGGTTCGGCTGGTTCGGCGGTCCGGTGCCCGTCTGACCCGACTCTGTTACCCTCGCGCCGGTGAAGGTCTGCCCCCGCTGCGCCGAGCTCTACGCTGAGGACGCGGGGTTCTGTCCCTTCGACGGCGCCGAGCTGCGCCGGAGCACCGACCGCTACCTCGGACGCACCATCGCGTCGCGCTATCGGCTGATCCGTCGCCTCGGCGCGGGCGGGATGTCGGTGGTCTACCTAGCGCGTCACGTGATCATCGAGCGCCTCAGCGCCATCAAGATCCTCCGCCAGGATCTCGGCCTGAGCCC
>JAGQJA010000124.1:0-4139 GCA_020430845.1 Myxococcales bacterium | reverse complement strand
CACGACCACATCGTCGAGATCACCGACGTGGGCGAGTCGGACGGCGTGGCCTACCTCGTGATGGAGTACGTCTCGGGGGAGTCGCTCCTCGAGCACGTGCAGCGGGGCGCCTTCGCCTGGCAGCGGGCCGCGAACATCGCGATGCAGATCGCCGGCGCGCTGGGGCGCGCGCACGAGCTCGGCGTCATCCACCGCGACCTCAAGCCCGAGAACGTCATGCTCTTGACGGACAAGGGCGTCGACAACGCCAAGCTCATGGACTTCGGGATCGCGAAGATCATCGATCTGCCCGCCCTGACGTTCAGCGAGCAGCTGTTCGGGACGCCGGGCTACATCGCGCCGGAGTACGTCGAGGGGCTGCCCATCGACGGGCGCGCCGACCTCTACTCGCTCGGCGTGCTCCTCTACGAGATGCTCACCGCGCAGCTGCCGTTCGAGGGCAAGGGCCAGGCAGACTTGCTCCTCAAGCCGCTCACGTCGGCGCCCATCCCGCCGAGCCAGCGCGTCGAGGGGCTCCCGCCGGCGCTCGAGACGCTCGTCCTCCGCGCGCTCGCGCGAAAGCCCGAGGACAGACCGCACGACGCGTACGCGATCCAGGCGGCGCTCGCGGAGATCTTGCGCCAGCACGCCGGCGACCGCGTCTCGTCGGCGCCGCAGGCCGACGACGATCCGGTGCACACGTCGCGCGAGGTGGTCGAGACGATCTTCGACGTGCGCGACGGCGGCGGCGAGACGGCCACGGTGGGGCGCATCGCGACGTCCGAGATGGCCGACCGTTGGGCGCTGGCGCTCGGTGAGCTCGAGGCGGCGATCTCCGCCGCGCGTCGCCGAGGGGGCGCCGACGCCGTGGCCGCGTCGCGCGCCGCCGAGCTCGCCCTCGTCGCGAGCGAGATGATCCCGCGCGTGTCTCGCGCTTCGTCCGTGGTCTCCGAGCTGCAGGCGCGCGTCGACCTCCTCGACGCGCGAGGTCGCGAGTTCCGCGAGAGCATCGGCAACGCCATCGACGTGCTCTGCCGCGATCGTTCGCGCGAGCGCGCGCACCTCGACGCCATCCGCGCGCGCCGTCGGGCGCTCGAGGCCGCGGCCCACCGCGGCGGCGAGCCGCGGGCCTGGGAGATCTCGGCGCTCTCGACCGAAGAGGAGCGCGCCGCGGGTGTGGTGCACGACCTGAGCTTCCAGGTGGACGAGCTGCAGCGCCAGCTCGACGCGCGCAACGAGGAGCACGAGCGCGAGCTCGTGGAGGCGACGGGCGCGCTCGAGGGGTCCATCGCGGCGATGCGACGCCTCTCGCACGAGGTCGTGCGCACGCTCGACGAGGGCGTGCAGATGCTCGCCCGCACCAGCCCCGGCTGAGCCGCGGCGGGGCGCCAGCTCCGTCAGCGCGGTCCGAGCAGCCCGCCCAGGGCCCGCGCGCGCGGCTCGGTCACGGAGACGTCGCGCAGGCGGCGCAGGTTCACGACGTTGATCGCAGCGTGTCCGACCACGGGCCCGAGCAGGCTGCCCGTCGCGAGGAACAACAGAGCGAACAAGAGGCCGAGCAGGGTGGCCCACGCGACCCACGCCCAGCGCGCGCTCCCGCGCAGCTGGTGCAGCAGCCCGAACGCGACCGACGAGGCGAGCGCCCCGACGGCCGGCGCCAGCACGCCACGAAAGAGCAGCTCCTCGGCCAGCGCGCTCGAGGTGCCGAGCAGCACCAGCGCCCCCGGCCCGTGGTGGAGCACCGCGGGTCGCAGCTCGCGGTGCAGCGTGCGCGCCCACGTCGTCTCGCGTACGAGCCAGCGCGTCGCCAGGATCGTGACGGCCGCGATGAGGATGCCGCCGCCCAGGCTCAGGGCGTGCGCGCCCTCCGGGCCCAGGTCCCAACGAGGCGAGGTGCTCCACGCGCTCCGGCCCACGGCGGTCGCGCCGCCGATCGCGACCGCGCCGATCGCCGCGTAGGCCACGACCGAGAGGCCCCACGGGCCGGCCATCACCCGCGACACCCGCCCTCGGGGCGGCGCAGGGAGGGGGAGCCGAGACCGCGAGCCGCCACGCATGCCGATCGAACCGTGGCATGGGTCCGTGCCCCCGGCAATCACCCGACGTGCAAGACACCTGCCTCGCGGGGCGCGTGTCTGGTAGAGTCGTACTCGCGCCTGCCCCATGACCACGCAGCCCGAAGACCGTCCGCGCGTCCTCATCGTCGACGACGAGAAGTTCATCCGTGACATCCTCGCGGACTTCCTTGGGATGGAAGGGTACGTGGTGCGCACCGCCGAGGACGGTCAGGCCGCCCTGCGCGAGCTCACCGCGAGCCCCTATGACCTCGTCCTGAGCGACCTCAAGATGCCGCGCATGGGCGGCATCGAGCTGCTCGAGGCGATCGGCACGGCGGCGCCCAACGCGCTCACGGTCATCATGACGGGCTTCGGCACGGTCGAGACCGCGATCGACGCGATGAAGCGCGGCGCCTACGACTACATCCTCAAGCCGTTCAAGGTGGAGGAGGTCATCCACGTCGTGCAGCGCGGCCTCGAGAAGCAGCGCCTCGCGGCCGAGAACCTGCGCCTCCGCGAGGCCCTCTCTCTCTACAAGGTGAGCGAGGCGATCGCCGCGAGCCTCTCGCTCGAAGAGGTCCTCTCGACGGCGGGCGACGCGGCCATCCACGAGATCCACGGCGATCTCGTCTCGACCTGGCTCGAGGACGGCGAGGGCAACTACTTCGAGCGGCAGCGCCTGCTGCCGCCGCCCGGAAAGCGCACGCCGTCGATCCCCGAGGACGCGTCGCTCGGGGCGTTCGACCCGCGCGCCTTCACCGACCACTTCACGAGCGAGAGCGTGCTGCTCGAGCACGGCCAGCGCGCCGAGCGGTTCTTCGCGACGCAGCCCGCGCTGCCCCCGCAGTCGCTGCTCGCCGTGCCGCTCAAGATGCAGACGCGCCTGCTCGGCTGGATCACCGCCACGAGCTTCACGCGCGCCAAGCGCTTCGACGAGGGCCAGCGCAAGCTGCTCAGCATCGTCGGCTCGCGCACGGCGGCCGCGATCGAAAATGCTCGTCTTTACGAGGATTTACGCGCCACGTTCCAGCAGACCATCGAGGGGCTCGCCAACGCGATCGACAAGATGGACCGCTACACGGCGGGCCACTCGGATCGCGTCGCCACCTACGCGATGTACCTGGCCACGCGCCTCGGGCTCCCGCCCGATCAGATCGAGATCGTGCGCCAGAGCGCGCTCATGCACGACATCGGCAAGATCGGCTGCGTGCTCAACCTGAACAAGCCGGGCAAGCTCACGCAGGACGAGTACGAGGCGTTCAAGAAGCACCCCGGGTACGGCAAGGACATCCTCGAGCCGATCCGCTTCTTGAACCCGCTCATCCCCGGCGTGCACCTGCACCACGAGCGCTGGGACGGTCGCGGCTATCCGCTCGGGCTCAAGGGCAACGACGTGCCGCTCATGGCGCGCATCATCGCGGTCGCCGACACATACGACGCGATGACGAGCGACCGAGCCTATCGCCGCGCCCTCCCGCACGAGGTCGCCGTCGCCGAGATCGAGCGCTGCTCGGGCACGCAGTTCGATCCCGAGGTCGTCGTGAGCTTCAACGAGGGGCTCGACGACTATCGCGAGCAAGAGGTCGCCGACGGCCGCGGCGTCCCGGAGTGACGGCGGCGTCCGCCCCCGGATCCCGCAATCGTTTCGCGTGCGTGTCTGCCCGTCCGCTCCCAGAGTAGGGGGTGCGCCGCGCTCTGGTACTGCCGCTCCTCCTGGCGTGCAGTGGGGGCTCGTCCGACGAGGGACGCGCCGCCCCGCCTCCTCCCGCGATCGACGCCGCCGCCGACGCGGGACCTCCCGACGCGAGCCCCGATCACACGCCGAGCGACGCGCTCACGCGGTGTGCCTCGCGTCGCGCCGCGGTCCGGTCCATCGCCGACGCCGTCGCGCAGCTCGGCGCGCTCGTGCCGGTCGACGGGCCCTGCTTCGTCGCGTCGCTCGAGCGGCCGCTCGCGGTGACGGCGACCCACGACGTCACGAGCGCGCAGCCCGCGGCCAGCAAGGAGAGCCCTCGGCTGTTCTTCCTCCTGCCCGGGGTCGTGGTCAGCGCCGTGCCCGAGGGCGAGGGCGGCAAGCTCCTCGAGCTGGGCGAGTGGGTCACG
>JAGQJA010000123.1:11560-12086 GCA_020430845.1 Myxococcales bacterium | reverse complement strand
AGCGCGCCGTGCACGAGCGACTCGTGCAGCGACTTGTACGCGTCGCGCAGGTGCACGTACTTGCCCACGACGCCGATCTTGACGGTGCCGCGCGCCGGCTTCTTGAAGCGGTCGACGATGCGGTGCCACGCCGCCAGGTCGGGGGAGCGGCTCCAGATGTTGAGGCGCTCGCAGATGAGCTCGTCGACGCCCTCGGCGTGGAAGTGCAGGGGCAGCTCGTAGATGCACGAGACGTCGATCGCCGAGATGACGGCCTCGACGCGCACGTTCGAGAAGAGCGCGATCTTGTCCTTCGTCGCGCGGCTGAGCGGCGTCTTGGTGCGGCAGAGCAAGATGTCGGGCTGGATGCCGATCTCGCGCATCTGCTTGACCGAGTGCTGCGTCGGCTTCGTCTTGAGCTCGCCGGCCGTGTCGATGTAGGGCACCAGCGTGACGTGGATGCTGAGCGCGTTCTCGGGGCCCGCCTCCACCTTGAGCTGACGGACGGCCTCGAGGAACGGGAGCGACTCGATGTCGCCCACGGTGC
>JAGQJA010000123.1:4771-11445 GCA_020430845.1 Myxococcales bacterium | reverse complement strand
CGCTCCTTGGAGATCACGGCCTCGTAGATGCGGCCGGTCGTGAAGTTGTTCTGGCGCGTCATGCGCGCGTTGGTGAAGCGCTCGTAGTGGCCCAGATCGAGGTCGGCCTCGGCGCCGTCGTCGGTCACGAAGACCTCGCCGTGCTGGTACGGGCTCATCGTGCCCGGGTCGACGTTGATGTACGGGTCGAGCTTCATGATCGTGACGCGCAGGCCGCGCGCCTCGAGCAGCGCCCCCATCGAGGCGCTCGCCAGCCCCTTGCCGATGGAAGACACGACGCCACCGGTGACGAACACGTACTTCGTGGGCTTTCGCGACATGGGCTCCTCTGGCGGTCGGGCAAAGCGCCCCCCCGAACGCTTCTCGCACGCGGCGATAGCACACCGTAAGGGGCGACCCAAGGGGGGCCGACAGGGACACCCCCGGGCGCGCTTGGCGGGCCTGGCGCCGGGCCCTAGGATCTGCGCCGTGAGGCCGTGACGATGTCACCTGCGTCTGGAGCCGAGGCAATATTTTCGCGGGCGCTGGCCTGCTGGCTCCGGCACAACCCGCACGAGGCGACCACGTTGGGGGTGCGCGCCCACGACGGCGCGCTGCCCGACGCCTCCCCCGAGGGACGCCTCCGGGAGCGGGAAGAGATGAGCGCCCTCCGCCGCGAGGTGGCGGCCGCGCCCGTGGTGACCGGCGACGACGCGCTCGATCGCGACGCGTGGGACCGCGCCCTCGATCACACCGAGCGCGTGCTCGAGCGCCGGGGAGACGCCGAGAGCCTCGAGCCCTCGCTCTTGCCGTACGCGGCGCTCGCCCACCAGGCGCTCCGGGTCGTCACGCCCGAGCACGCAGCGGCGTTCGTCTCGCGGATGCGCGCGGTGCCCGACTACCTCGCGGCGCGCACCGCCGAGCTCTCGGACGGCGCGGCGCGCGGTCGGGGGCTCGACCGCGACGTGTGTGACACGTTCGCGGAGATCGTGTTGCCTGGCGCCGCGGCGGGGATGCTCCGGCTCGCGCAGATCGTCGCCGCGCGCACCGGCGAGAGCGACGAGCTCGTCCGCGCCGCGCGTCTGGCCTCCGACGCGTACGCGGCGCACGCGGGCGTCGCGTCGGGCTTGCGCGAGCACGCGCGCCCGTGCGTCGTCTTGGGAGAAGAGGAGGCCTCGTGGCGGCTCTCGGTCACGATGGGCCTCGCGGGGTCGCCGAGCGGGCTCGTCGCCGAGGCGCGCGAGGCGCTCCGAGAGGCGCGCGCCGACGTGCTCCATCGCGCGAAGGCCCTCGGGGCTCGCGCCGCGCGCGTCGAGGACGTCGCCGACCTCGTGGCGGGGCTCTTCGCGCGCAAGGTCGACGCGGGCGTGGACCTGCCGGCGCTCTACAGATCTCACGCGGCGAGCGCGCTCGAACGCCTCGTCGACGCCGGCGCGCTTTCGCCGGTCGTCGAGACGAACCTCGGCTTCGAGGCCTTGCCCGAGGGCATCGCCGAGGGATCGCAGGCGGTCAACTGGCCCGCTCCTCTGCTCGACCCCGACGGGCGCGGGCACGTCGCGTACGCGCCGTCGCCCTCGGCGCACGTCGCCGTCGCGTGCAAGAGCCTTGCGATCCACGAGGCCATCCCGGGTCACTACCTGCAGAGTCGGGTGTGGCAGCTCGCGCACGGGCACGGACGTCACGCGGGGCGCTTCATCGGCGTCGCCGACGACGTCGCGATCGTGCGCGGGTACATGGGCACGATGGTCGCGGTGGAGGGATGGGCCGTCCGCGCCGAGCAGCTCGCGCGTCGCGTCGGCGTCTTCGACGACGAAGAGGAGCTCTTCTTCGCCGTGTGCGAGACAATCCGCGCGGCGCGTGCCGTCGTCGACATCGAGCTGCACGTGGGCGAGATGACCCGCGACGAAGCCGTCCGCTACACGGCGTGGGCGACGCTCCTGCCCGAGGCGTGGGCGCGGCGACAGGTCGTCCGGTATCGTCGGATGCCGCTGCAGGCGTGCACCTATTGGCTCGGCGCGCGCGAGATCGAGCGTGCCGCGTCTGGCCACGAGGGCTCGATGGCTGCCTTCCACGACGCGCTGCTCGCGCGCGGCCCGGTGCCGCCGAGACCGGACCGGGGCGCCGGCGCGCACGTTTCTTCGTAGCGCAAAGCCTCGATTGCACTCGCCTTTCTCCGCCGATATCGTGGGCGGGTGACGTTGCTCGGTGGGCGCTACGAGCTCGGAGCGCCGCTCGGGAGCGGCGGCTTCGCGACCGTGTATCGCGCGCGCGACGTGGAGCGCGGCGCCGAGGTGGCGGTCAAGGTCGTCCCGCTGGGCTTCGTCGACGAAGAGAAGGCGCTCGCATCGCTCGCGCGCGAAGCGGCCGCGCTCCGTCAGCTCACGAGCCCTCACGTCGTCCGCCTGCACGACGTCGGGCGCGACGGCGAGGGTGCGCTGTTCCTCGTGATGGATCTCGTGGAGGGCACACCCCTCACGCCCGAGGCGCTCGGGCGCCCGCTCCTCCCGCACGAGGTGCTGCGCGTGGCCCGCGCCCTGTTCGACGGCCTCTCCGCCGCGCACGAGGCCGGCCTGGTGCACGGCGACGTCAAGCCCGAGAACGTGCTCGTCCCGCTCGGGCGCTCCGGCCTCGACACGCTCAAGCTCGTCGACTTCGGCATCGCGCGCCCCGTCTTGCGCAGCGAGCTCACCAAGGAGCTCGGGCACGAGAGAGAGGACGAGGGCGAGGTCGTCATGGGGACGCCGCGCTACATGGCTCCAGAGGTCCTCGACGGCGCGGTCGCCGACGCCCGCTCGGACGTCTACTCCGCCGGCCTCGTCTTGTTCGAGCTGCTCGGCGTAGGGCCGCTGCACCCGGGGGCCACGTTGGGCGAGGTGCTGCGCGCGCGCACCCAATCGACGCCGCGCATCGACGGGCGCGTCCCGCCGCCGCTGAGCTTCGTCCTCGAACGGCTGCTCGCGCGTGACCCGCGCGCGAGGTTCGCGACCGCGGTGCAGGCGCTCGCCGCCGTCGTCGACCTCGACACGGCGCCGGTCGACGTCGCCGACGCGCCGCCGCTCTCCCTCGCGCCGTCGTCTCCCCTCCGAGGAGGGTCACCGCCGTCCGACGGGCCCCGGGCCGCGCCACGCGCGTCCGCGCCTCCGCGCCTCACGCTGCTCGCCGAAGATCCGGTCGAGGCGTTCGGCGAGACGCTGGCGTACCTCGACGTCGCGATGCTCGACGCGCTGGCGCGAAGAGAGCGCGGCAACCCCATGGGGCGCATCGCGCGGGCCACGGCCCTCGCGTTCCGACTCGAGCTCGACGCGGCGGCGCTCATCCTCGAGCCGCTCGGCGCGGACAGCCCGCTCGCGCGCGCGCTCGGCACCACGCTCGTCGCTCCGCGCGCCCGGCGGGTCACGCGGGCGCGTATCGACCCGGAGCGGTCCGACGGCTGGATCGAAGGGGTCCCCGTCGAGCTCGGCGCGCGCCTCGGCGCGCTGGCGGTGGCGCTCGCGCCGCGTGAGGACGGCGAGCGGAACGACGAGCGCTGCAGCATGCTCTTGGCGAGGCTCGATCGGGAGCACGCCTCACCGCCGGCCACCACGACGCTGCGCATCGCCCACATCGCGGCGCGCGCGCACGTCGGCGAGCTCGACAGCGCGTCGGCCCTCGACCTCGTGATGCCGTTGCGTACGCCGCTCGCGCAGTCGGAGCTGCTCCCGTTCGACGAGGTGGTGAGATCTCTCCTGGTGGGAGCGCTCGCCTTTCGCGCGGACCAAGACCTCGCGCGTGACGAGCTCGAGGCCGCCACGCGCCGCGCCGTCGACGCAGGCAACGCGCTGCTCGAAGCGCGGGCGACGACGGCCTTGGGCGGCCTGCTCGTCGAGCACCCGTCGCGTGTCGCGCGGGGCATCGCCGTCCTCGACCGCGCGACCACCCTCCTGGCTCACGGGGACGCCCCGTCGCTCGAGCACGTCGCGCAGCACAACCGCGGCGCCGCGCTCCTGGTGCAAGGGCGGTGGAACGAGGCGACGCCGCACTTCGAGAGCGCGCGCAAAGCCGCGCACGGCGAGCGCTGGGTCGACGCCGAGATGCTCTCGACCAGCAGCGAGGTGTTGGCCCGGCTCTGCGCGGCCGACCTCACGGGCGCGCGCGCTGCCGCCGTCGAGCTGAGCGCGGGACGGGTCGCCGCGTCCACACCGCGCACGGCCGCCTTCGCGCACCTGGCGCTCGCGCTCACCGACCTCGTCGGCGGCGCCGACACGGTCCCCGAGTCTGTCGAGCACGCGCGCACGGCAGCGCGCGAGGCGGGCGGAGACGGCGCGGACGCGTTCCTCGTGTCGGAGGTGGTCGCGTCCCTCGCCGAGGCCGCGGCGGGGCTCGAGGTCGACGATCGCGACGTCTACGCCGAGCTCGAGGTCTTCGCGCGAGAGCGCGGGTTCGTCGCGTTCTACTGGTTCGACATCCTCAACGCGATCGTGCTCGCCATGCCCAAGCAGGCGGCGCGCGCGCGTATGCAGCAGGCGCTCTCACGGCTGATGGGCCTGCTCGGCGCCGCGAGCGACCTCGCCAAGGAGCGCCGCACGAGCGCGCCTCCGCCCATGGACACGCGCGACTGACGCGCTCGGATCGGGCCGGCGCCCCTCGCGACCGCAGCGCGGAAATGCTAAGTCCCGGCCCCATGACCACCAGCGGATCGATCGGGATCACCGGGTACGAGAGCCTCCACTTCGTCGTGGAGAACCTCGAGCGCAGCAGGCGGTTCTACGAGCAGATGTTCGACTTCAAGGAGGTCGCGCGCGCGGGCGACGATCTCGTCGAGCGCAGCGGCCAGCAGTCGGTCGTGTTCGGCGCCGGCGACGCGCGGGTCTGCGTGTCCACCCCGCTGTCGCAGGGCTCGAAGGCGGCGCGTTACCTCAAGCGCCACCCGGCCGGCGTCATGAGCCTCTCGTTCCGCGTCAAAGACCTCGACGAGACGATCGCGTGGCTCGAGGCGCGCGGCGGGACCTTCCTCGCCGACCCGCTCGAGACCACCGACGACAAGGGAGGCAAGTACCGGTCCGTCGAGATCGCGACGCCCCTCGGCGACGTCGCGTTCCGCTTCATCGAGCGAACCAACTACCGCGCCTTCGCCCCCGGCTTCGTCGACGTGGGCGAGGGTCACGCGAGCCGCCCGCAGAACCGCTACGGCATCCAGCAGATCGACCACGTGACGTCGAACGGGCTGACCATGCAGCCGATCATCTCCTGGTACCGCGAGGTGTTGGGGATGGAGCCGTTCTGGGACATCACCTTCCACACGCACGACGTCGCGTCCGATCGCGCGAGCGGCTCGGGCCTCAAGTCGATCGTCATGTGGCACCCCGAGAGCGGGGTGAAGTTCGCGACGAACGAGCCGCTCCGGCCCTTCTTCCGCGACTCGCAGATCGCGAAGTTCGTCGAGGACAACGCCGGGCCCGGCGTGCAGCACGTGGCCTTCGGCGTCGACGACATCCTCTGGTCGGTCGAAGAGCTGCGCAAGCGCGGCGTCGACTTCATGGAGACGCCCAAGTCGTATTACCTCGCGCTGCCCGAGCGCCTCGAGAAGCTCGGCATCACGAACGTCAAAGAGGAGCTCGCCGAGCTCGAGCGGCTGCAGGTGCTCGTCGACGGCGCCAACGGCCGCTACATGCTCCAGATCTTCCTCCGCGAGGCGGCCGCGCTCTACGAGGAGCACCGCGCGGGGCCCTTCTTCTACGAGGTCATCCAGCGCTGCGGCGACGAAGGCTTCGGCTACGGCAACTTCCGCGCGCTCTTCGAGAGCATCGAGCGCTTTCAGAAGGGGCGCGAGGCCGCGGCAAAATGATCGACCGCATGAGCTGCGGGATCTTTCCCGCCAAGCCCCACACGGTGATGCGCGACGCGCACGGCAAGCTCCTCTACGAGGAGATGTTCACGCGCGGCGGATTCTCCGGGCCGTTCTCGTACTTCTACCACGCGGGCCCCATCACGGCGGCGGTCGAGGTGGGCGAGACGCACCGCGGTCACGCCGTGCCGGTGGTCGACGACGCCGGCCGCCGTCCGCTCAAGCGACGCCTCTACCTCACCGACAAGCTCGCCGCGGGCGGGCAGATGCTCGACGCGCGCGTGCCTCTCCTCTTCAACAAGGACGTGGCGGTGTACTTCTCGCGCGCGTCCGAGTCGGACGACGTGTACTTCGCCAACGGCGACGGCGACGAGCTCTGGTTCTTCCAACACGGCTCCGCGCGCCTCGAGTCCTCGTGCGGCTGGCTCGACGTGCGCGAGGGCGACTATGTGCATATTCCCCGTACCTTGATCCACCGCTGGCACCTCGAGGGAGAGGTGTCGGCGATGTGCTTCGAGGGCCGCGGTGGCGTGTTCGTGCCCGACGAGTTCCGCAACCCCGTCGGTCAGCTGCGCATGGACGCGCCGTACACGCACCGCGACTTCGTGAGGCCCGAGGGGCCCATCGCCGCGCCCGACGACATCCCCGACGGGCCGCGCGAGCTCATCGTCAAGAAGGGCGGCGCGTTCACGCGCATGGTCCTCGAGCGCCCGCCCATGGACGTGGTCGGGTGGGACGGGTTCGTCTACCCGTGGGCGTTCGCGATCGAGAAGTACCAGCCCAAGACGGGGAGCGTGCACCTTCCGCCCACGATCCACACCACCTTCGCGGGCCCGGGCTTCCTCGTCTGCTCGTTCGTCCCGCGCGTGAC
>JAGQJA010000123.1:4135-4650 GCA_020430845.1 Myxococcales bacterium | reverse complement strand
CACGGCCCGCACCCGGGCGCGTACGAGGCCAGCATCGGCAGCACGCGCACCGACGAGATGGCCGTCATGTGCGACACCTACGAGCCGCTGCTGCCCACGGCGCAGGCCGTCAACGTCGAGGAGCGCGCCTACCACGACAGCTGGAAGACCACGTGAGGAGGCGGCTTCGATGCGCGCGCTGATCACCGTCACCGCGCTGACCTTGGGCCTGCCGCCTGCCTGCGCGAAGCTGGGCATCGGACCCAAGCCCAAGGACGAGCCCGTGGCCGAGCCACCGGCGCCGCTCGTGAGCGCCACGCCCCCGCCGGTGTGGCGCCCGCCGCAGACCGACGCGCCTCCGCCCGTCGCGTCGCCGGTCGGCAGCCAGACGCCCGACCCGCCCGACAAGAAGTCCGACTACGAGCGCGCCAAGGTCGCGGCACAGGCAGGGCGCCGCGGGCAGGTGCGCGCCATCCTCGAGGTGAAGGTGCGATCGAGTCGAGGCACCGACGAAGAAGCTCAACTCCTCTACGCTG
>JAGQJA010000123.1:0-4096 GCA_020430845.1 Myxococcales bacterium | reverse complement strand
CCGGCGGTGAAGAAGTGACCGGCGCACGCGCGCTCACGCTGCTGACCGTCGCGACGTGCGTGACGCTGTCGTGCGCAGAGCCTGCGCCGCAACCCGTGGTGCCGTCGCCTCCTCCTGCCACCACGAGCGCGCCTCCGCCGGCGACCGACACGCCCGACGCGGGCGCCGCCGCGACGTCCCCCGCCGGGTCGCGGCGCGTCGTGGCGATCGACGTGTCGTCCAAGGGCAACCGCCTCGTGGCGAGCGGCGGCCCTTGCGTCGAGATCACACGCGCGGGCCGCGACGACGTGAGCGCGTTCTCCGAGAAGCACGTCCGGTGCATCGGCGCGGGGCGCGTACGCGCGTTGCTCGACGACATCGATCGCGCGATCGGCGGCGCGAGCCTCTCGGAGGTCGCGCCAGGAGGCGCGCCGGCCCAGCCCGACGGCGTACGCGTCACGCTCGACCCTGGCGGCCCGCGCACGGTCCAGGCGCCCGACGCGCTGCGCGCGGTGAACAAGGTCGTCGAGTCGTTTCGATCGACGCTCCTGTCGGAGCGCCCCCGCGTCGGTCGGCCCGTCGCCGGAGGGTGGACGTCGCTCCGCGTGATGGGCCCCGCGGCGCTCGCGGGGCGCGCCGACGGCGTGCTCGACGTGGAGATCACGAGCGGCGGCGGCTACGTGTGCGAGCTCGTGTCGCGCGACGATCAGGGAGCGTCGCGCCAGACCCAAGGGGGAGAGGTCACCCCCGAGGTCGCCTCGGAGCTGCTCGGCCGCGCGCTCGCGAACGCGAAGCCCAGCACCGCGCCGCCTGGCCCCGTCACCGTGCGCGGGCTCAAGGGAGAGGCGGCCACCGTGCTCGCGCCGGCGTCCACGACCGCGGCGCTCGACGCGACGGCCACCTTCCTCACCAAGGCAGGCGGCGCGTGTGCCGCAGAGCTCCGGCGAACCGCAGAGACGCCGCTCGACAAGGCCAAGCGCGCGGCGGCCGCGGGCAAGCACGCCGACGTGCGTCGCCTCCTCACCCCGAGCGTCCTCGAGGGCAAGGGCAAGGCCGACGCCGCAGAGGTCAAGCTGCTGCGCGCCGCGTGCGAGGCGCTCAAAGACAGCAAGTGCCTCATCCGCCTCAAGGAGAAGCACCCCTGATCGCGCCTCTGCGGACGACCGACTTCGACGCGGCGCCGTCGGTCACGTCGCCGATCTTCTGGCACTTCGTGCGCAAGCTCGTGCCGTGGATCTTCGGCATCGTCGTGTACCTCTTCGTCGCCACGTGGGTCGTGCGATGGGACATGGCCCGCCACGGCGAGCCGCTCACGGATTTCGGCGCCGACCTCTACGGCATGTACATGCAGCTCTTCTTCGAGCCCACGCAGATGTTGCCGCACGCTCCCATCGCGCGCGTCGTCTTCTGGGTCACGCCGCTCCTGGGGGGCGTGCTCCTCGTGCGCGGGCTCGTCCGGGTGGGCGCTTCTGTTTTCGACGTCGCCGAGCGACGCAGGCTCTGGGTGAAGATCATGAGCGATCGACGCAAGGATCACATCGTCGTGTGTGGGCTGGGGCACGTGGGCGTGCGCGTGGTCGAGTCCCTCGCGCGGCTCGGGGCGCCCGTCGTCGCCATCGAGAAGCGCGAGAGCGACGCGTTCGGCAAGGTGGTCGAAGATCTGGGCATCCCGGTGCTCTACGGCGACGCCCGGCGCGACGAGCTCCTCATCGAGGCCGGCATCCGGCGCGCGCGCGCGGTCGTGTGCGCCACCAACGACGATCTCGTCAACCTCGAGGTGGCCATCGACGCCAAGCGTGAGAACCCCGGCATCCGCGTCGTGATGCGGATGTTCGACGAGCGCGTGGCCGGCAAGATGCGCGACGCCCTCGACCTCGACGAGACCTTCAGCACGAGCGCCCTCGCCGGGCCGCTCGTCGCGCTCCAGTCGACCGAGCCGGGCGTGCTCGGCGTCTACCACCTCGAGGACGGTACGCTCCGCGTCGACATGGAGATCACCGTGCCCGCGGGCTGGGTCGGTCGCACCGTCGCCGACTGCGAGGACGCGATCGACTGCTGCGTCGTGGGCCTGCGTCGCGGCGAGGGAAAGTTCACGCGCGCCCGCTACGACGTCGTCATCGAGGAGGGCGACGTGGTCACGCTCGACCTGCCCGCGTCGAGCGTCGCCAAGGTGCGCACGCTCTGATCCGCGGCCCGAGGCGTCGACCGAGGCGCCGAGGCATCAGGCGCAAAGGCACAAAATCAAAGCCGAAATCGCGAAGGTGAAAATGTCACACAATGTGCCCTTGCGTGGGTGTTTGTGTGTGCAAAACCGGCCGGACCGATGAAGCTCCGACCCCTCCTCTCGCTCTCCGTCTGCGCGCTCTCACTCTCGCTCGGGGCGTGCACCGCCACCCCCGCGGACCTGCCCGAGGACGACGAAGCGTCGTTCTCCGAGGCCGAGATCCGACTCAAGACCGACGCGTCGATCAAGCGAGAGATCGCCGCCGCCGCCGAAGGCGCGGTCTACGTCAGCGAGGGCGACTACCCGTTCAAGGCGGTGTCGGCGTCGCTGCCCGACGGCACGCGCACCCTCACCGAGGCGATCGTGCGCGACAAGCTCGCGTGGGTCGTCGACCACGATCCCGACACCGACAAGCCGCTCGCGGGCCTCTACGGCGAGCAACGCTCGTTCGCCGAGTGGCGCCGCGACTACGCCAGCTGCGACGCCGACGCGTACCCGGGACCGGAGGAGTGCGCTCGCATCCGCGCCATGAACGACGTGCTCGCGAAGAATCTCCGCGGCATCAAGGTCTTCTACTTCGGCCGCGCGGGCTCGCCGGGGCACGTCGACGGCGTGGCCGTGTCGATCCTGATCGTGGGACGCACGCCCAAGGGCAACCTCGCCGGCGTCCGCACGATCGCGATCTGGACCTGACGGTCAGCGCTCCGAGGCGCGCTTTCGGCGGCGGACCATGCGCCCCACGAGCGCCGCCGCGGCGAGCACGGTGATGCCCGTGCCCAGGCGCGTCTTGTGTCGCGGGGCGACGGTCGCCGCGCCGCGCGTCCCCTGATCGGGCAGCCGCGCCGTGTGCAGGTTGTTGACCTGACGCTGCGCCGGGCTCGCCTCGAGGCGGAGATCTTGCGTGAGCGCCGACGCCGGCAGGTTGGCGCGCATGCGCGTCAGCCACACGTCTTTGCGCTCCATACCCGCGACGGCGATTTCGAGGTCGTCGAAGGCGCAGCACATCTCGTTGCCCGTCACGCAGAGGGCGGGCCTGGCGGGCTCCGGCGGCAAAGAGACGGCCGCGTCGCTCTCGGCGGCCGCGTCGGTCTCGGCGCCTGCGTCGGTCTCGGCGCCCGCGTCGGTCTCGGCGCCTGCGTCACTCTCGGCGCCTGCGTCGGGCCGCGGCCGCGGCGCGGGATCGCCGATCAGGCCTTGGCACGTGCTGTAGTACGTGTCGAAGACGCTGTCGGGGCGCAGCGTCGAGATGGGCGTGCTCCCGGTCGTCGCGGGCTTCTGCGCGTACTCGGTGAGCCACGTGCGCCCGCCGGCGCGCCCCATGATCTCGCGCGAAAGCTCCTGATAGTTCGAGCGACCCGCCGAGGCGTTCCAGAGGAGCTTGGTGTCGTCGAGCTCGGCCTCGGGGAAGTTCTGCGGGCGGTAGCGGCCCTCGGAGATCACGTAGAGCGTCATGCCCACGTTGGCGCCGATGCCAGCCGCGACCATGCGGAGGGGCAGGCCGGGGTCGGCGCCGGGGGAGACGATGCGCACGGGCTGCATCGAGCGCACGCCCTGTCCGGGCCGCAGGCGCAGCGCGACGAAGTCGAACTTCTCGCCGGCGTACGCCTCGATGATCGGGACGATGTTGTCGGGGATCGCGTAGCCGTGGTCCTCGAGCCAGCCTTCGAGCGCCTTGGGCTGCTCGGTGCGGACGATGACCGTCTCGTAGGGACCGACCACCTGCTCGCTCAGGACCTCGACCGCGGGCGGCGGCGGCGCGGCGTTCTCTGCGCTGCCCGCGCCGTCGCTCGGCGCGGCGGAGTAGCTCGAGGCGCTCGACATGGCCCCGCACCCGCACCCGGCGCCGCCGTAGCCGTCGCCGCCGTAGTCGCGACCGTCGAAGCCGCCCTGGAA
>JAGQJA010000122.1:364-4157 GCA_020430845.1 Myxococcales bacterium | reverse complement strand
AGCGAGCGGAGGCGTGGGAAGCGCTGGAGGAAGGCCATGACCCCTCAACTGTAGCAACCCCCGGGCCGAGATCGGAGCGGAGGGGCCGCCGGGCAAACGGCTGAGGTGCCCGCGCGCGCAGCCGCCGGATTATTCCCTCTTCTCGAACACTTGAGGCAACTGAACGCCCCACGCTGGCGCCACGCGCGCGGGCCCCGGCGCGCGGCGCGTGTGCGGCAGTTCGCAGCAGCGCCGAGGGACTGTGGTCCGATGAGACGATCGGGAAAGCGGGCGCGCGCCCGGCTCACGACGGCCGCGGAGGGCGGGGCACACTCTATGCTCCATGCATGAGCCTCGATCGCCTCGCCGCGCGGGGGCGACGGACCGCCTCGCCCGGGCGCCCGACGCGCGCGATCGTGTGGCTGCTCCTCACGCTGGCGCGGCCCGTCGTGCGCGTGATGTACAGACCGACGCTCGAAGGCGCGGAGCGACTGCCGCGTGAGGGCGCGTTCATGCTCGTCGCGAACCACGGCGCGTCGCTCGGCGCGGCCGACATCCTCTCGTTCGCCGTGATGTGGCTCGAGCGCTTCGGCGTGGAGCGGCCGCTCGCGGGCTTCGCGCACCCCTTCGCGTTCCAGGTGTGGCCGATCTCGGTGTTCATGAGTCAGCTGGGCGCGATCCCGTCGACGTTCGCCGACGGCGAGGCCACGCTCGCGGACGGCGTGCCGATCCTCATCTTCCCGGGAGGCGATCACGAGGCCACGCGCTCGTCGCTCGGCCCGCAAGACGTCGACTTCGGCGGGCGCGTGGGCTTTCTCAAGCTCGCGCGCAAGGCCGGCGTGCCCATCGTGCCGATGGGCGTCCGCGGCAGCCACATGACGGCGCCCGTGCTCTTTCGATCCAAGCGCGCGCTCGCGATCGCGTACGTGCTCCCCCGCCTCTTGGGCGTGAAGCGCTACCCGTTCACGGTGCTCGCCGCGCTCGGCGCGATCGCGATCGTGCTCGCGCTCCCGCAGCTCGGCTACGCCCGCTTCGCGCTGGCGTTCGTGTTCCTCGCGTCGCCGCTCACGCTGCTGCCCTGGGTCCCGTGGAAGCTCCGCGCGCGCATCGGCGCGCCGATCTCTCCGCGTGAGCTCTTCGGCGACACGCAGGACGACGATCTCTCGCCGGCGCTGGCGCGCGTGGAGTCCGAGGTCCGCGCCCTCATCCGACGCTGAGCCGTCGACGCGCCCGGTCGCGGCGCGACGTCACGGGTCGGTCGCGTCGTCGTCGGCCGCCGCCTCGGCCTCGGCCAGCTTGGCGCGCACCTCTCGCACGTGCTCGGGGTCGAGCTTGACGCTCATCTCGCCGAGCGCGCGCCGCGCCTCTTTGACGCTCATCGCGGCCCGGTCGAACTCGATACAGATGAGGCACATGGGTCAAGCGTAACACCTCACGCCGCGACCGCCCGCGCGTCGCGCCTTCGGCACCGCCCGCGCGCGCGTGGGGCCTTGACGGGGCCTCGGCCACACTTTAGAAAGATTCTTACTTGGGTCCTTAACTCTTCCTATAACTATCCCATTTTCCGCGCAACGGCGGCGAATCGACCACCCCATAGCCCCCCGGAAGGACAGACCATGACCCACACGACGAGCGGCTCGAGGCGAAACACGTTCCTGATGGTGCTCACCGCGAGCGTCTTCGCGGGATGTGCAGGAGGCGGCGCCGCCCGGCCCGGCCCCGGCGTCGCGGCTGCCCCCGAGCGGAGCGCGTCGTCCGAGCCGGCGCGCCCGAGCGCCGACGATCCGGCGGCGCGCGCGCGGGTGACGTCGAACCAGTTCTGGTGGCCCGAGCGGCTCGACCTCTCCCCGCTCCGCCAGCACGCCGCCGAGTCCGACCCGATGGGCGCCGACTTCGAGTACGCCGAGGCCTTCTCGCGCCTCGATCTCTCCGCGGTCAAGAAGGACCTCGCGCAGGTGCTCCGCACGTCGCAGCCGTGGTGGCCCGCGGACTACGGCCACTACGGTCCGTTCTTCATCCGCATGGCGTGGCACAGCGCCGGCACCTACCGCATCGCCGACGGGCGCGGGGGGGCCGGCGGCGGGCAGCAGCGGTTCGAGCCGCTCAACAGCTGGCCCGACAACGCCAACCTCGACAAGGCGCGCCGCCTGCTGTGGCCCGTCAAGCAGAAGTACGGCAAGGCGATCTCGTGGGCCGACCTCATGGTGCTCGCGGGCAACGTGTCGCTCGAGTCGATGGGGTTCAAGACGTACGGCTTCGCCGGCGGACGGCACGACCAGTGGGAGCCCGACATCGTGTACTGGGGCCCCGAGAAGAAGTTCCTCGCGGGCGAGCGCCGCACCGCCGACGGCAAGCTCGCCGGGCCGCTCGCGGCCGTGCAGATGGGGCTCATCTACGTCAACCCCGAGGGGCCCGGCGGCAAGCCGGATCCGCTCGCCGCCGCCAAGGACATCCGCGAGGCGTTCGGACGCATGGCGATGAACGACGAAGAGACCGTGGCGCTCATCGCCGGCGGACACAGCTTCGGCAAGGCGCACGGCGCAGCCGACCCGTCCAAGTGCGTGGGCGCGGCGCCCGCCGGCGCGGCGCTCGAGGAGCAGGGCCTCGGCTGGCGCAACAAGTGCGGCACGGGTCACGGCAAGGACACCGTCACGAGCGGCCTCGAGGGCGCATGGACGTCGACGCCCACGCAGTTCTCCATGGACTACCTCTCGAACCTCTTCGCGTTCGAGTGGGTGCAGACCAAGAGCCCGGCCGGGGCCACGCAGTGGATCCCCAAGGACGGCAAGGGCGCGGGCACCGTGCCCGACGCGCACGACAAGACCAAGAGCCACGCGCCCATCATGTTCACGACCGATCTCGCGCTCCGGTTCGACCCGGCGTACGAGAAGGTGTCGCGCGGATTCCTCGCGAGCCCCAAGACGTTCGAGCTCGCCTTCGCCAAGGCGTGGTTCAAGCTCACGCACCGCGACATGGGCCCGCGCGCGCGCTATCTCGGCGCAGAGGTGCCGCGTGACGCGCTGGCGTGGCAAGACCCGATCCCCCCCGTGGACCACAAGCTGGTGGGCGAGGCAGAGATCCGCGCGCTCGAGAAGAAGATCCTCGACTCGGGCCTCGGCGTCGGCGAGCTGGTGCGCACGGCGTGGGCCTCGGCGGCGTCGTTCCGCGGCACCGACAAGCGCGGCGGCGCCAACGGGGCGCGCGTGCGCCTCGCCCCGCAGAAGGACTGGGCGGTCAACGATCCGCAGGAGCTCGCCAAGGTGCTCGCGCGCCTCGAGCAGATCCAGAAGGACTTCAACCGATCGCGCCGCGACGGGATGAAGGTCTCGCTCGCCGACGTGATCGTGCTCGGTGGTGCGGCGGCCGTCGAGAAGGCGGCCAAGGACGCGGGCGTCGGGGTCAAGGTCCCCTTCTCGCCGGGCCGCATGGACGCCACGCCCGAGCAGACCGACGCCGCGTCGTTCGCGGTGCTCGAGCCCAAGGCCGACGGCTTTCGCAACTACTACGGCGCGGGCAACGATCTGCCGCCGCTCGAGATGCTCGTCGAGCGCGCAAACCTGCTGACGCTCACGGTGCCCGAGATGACCGTGCTCGTGGGCGGGATGCGCGCCCTCGACGCCAACGCAGGTCACGCCAAGCACGGCGTGTTCACCGNNCGGCCCGGCGTGCTGAGCAACGACTACTTCGTGAACCTGCTCGACATGTCCACCAAGTGGCAGAAGGCGAGCGGCGCCGAGGGGCTCTACGAGGGCGTCGACCGCGCGTCCGGCAAGGTCAAGTGGACCGCGACCCCGGTCGACCTCGTCTTCGGCTC
>JAGQJA010000122.1:0-238 GCA_020430845.1 Myxococcales bacterium | reverse complement strand
GAGCCGGCGCGCCGGCGCGCTACGCGAGCCCGTGCTCCTTGAGCTTGTTGTAGAGCGTCCGACGACTGACATCGAGCAAGCGCGCCGCGCGCGTCCGGTTGTTCTGGGCGTGCGCGAGCGCGCTCACCAGCGCGCGACGCTCGGTCTCGCGTCGATCGGCGTCGAGCGAGCGCACGGACGCGGACGTCGCAGGCGGGCCAGAGGCCGGCGGGGTGCTGGCGCGCGCGCTGCTGGGCAC
>JAGQJA010000121.1 GCA_020430845.1 Myxococcales bacterium | reverse complement strand
CGCCCGCCTTCGCCCCCGCGCCCGCCTTCGCCCCCGCGCCCGCGCCCGCCTTCGCCCCCGCGCCCGCCTTCGCCCCCGCCTTCGCCCCCGCGCCCGCTCCCGCTTTCGCGCCCGCGCCCGCCTTCACCTTCACCGCCTTGTTCATCTTGCGCGCCTGCGCGACGCCACGCGTGACGATCTGCTCGAGCACGACGAGGTCCACGTCGGCGAGGCGCTTCATGTACAGGCACGACTTGGCGACGGCGTGCTTGCCCAGCTTGCGCAGCAGCGGCTTGAGCGACGCGAAGCCCGCAGGCACATAGACCGTGAGGTTCTTGGCGCGCGCCGAGAAGCCCGTGAGCATCCAGTCGCCCTCGCGGCCCGTGGCGTAGCGGTAGTGATACGTGCCGAACCCGACGATGCTGGTGCCCCACATCTTGGGTTTGTCGCCCGTGACGCGTTTCATCATGCGGAGGAGCACGCGGGCCGCGGCCCTCTTCTCGTCGTCCCCGATGGCGTCGAGATAGGCCGCGACGCTCGCCGTGTTGGGTGCGGTCTTGAGATCGGTCATGACGATCGGGGTAACACGGATCGGCGTCGATGCGGACCCTCGGGCCGGATCGCGTAGCCCGCGCGTCAGAGCGAGAGCGCGCGACAGACGAGCGCGGCCGGATCGCAGGCCTGCCCGCGCGGACACTCGGCCGACGACACGCACCCGACGCAGCGCCCGCTGCGCCGGTCGCAGATGGGCGCCTCGCGCGGGCACGTCGCGTTGCCCGCGCACGCCACGCACGCACCGAGCACCGCGTCGCAGCGATCGCCGTTGGGCGAGCCCACGCAGTGCGCCGAGCGCGTGCACTCGACGCATCGCCCGGCGTGCTCGTCGCACACGAAGCCGGCGCCGTCACAGCGTTCCATGCCCTCGGCGCACGTGCCTACGCAGCGGTGGGTGGTGGGCTCGCACGCGGCCCGCGGTCCGCAGTCGCTCGCGTCGACGCACGCGACGCACACGCCGCGCGTCACGTCGCAGCGCGGGCGCGCGGGGTCCCTGCACTCGGCGTCGCCCAGGCACGCGACGCAGAGGCCCGTCGGTCGATCGCAGCGCGAGCCCAGCGCCGCGCAGGGCGCGTCATCGACACACGCACCCGCGCTACCACCATCTGCGACGGCGTCGGCTGCGTCGGCGGACGACGCGTCGAGCGAGCCCTCGGGTGTCACGTCGAAGTGGAGCTCTCCGTCGCACGCGGGCATCGCGCTCACCGCGACGATCGCCAGCGACAGCGCCAGAGCACCGCGACGGCTCACGGGCCGTCCGCGATGGCCCGCGCTTCGTCGCGCGCCGAGCCCTTGGGCCAGCGACGCAGATATTCGCGAGCCGCAGAGACGGCGCGCGCGCGGTCGGTGGTGGCGAGGACGCGCATGCGCTCGATGCTCGCGCTCTCGGCGAGAGGTCCGTGCGGGTGCTTGGTGAGCAACGCGTCGAGCTTGGCCACGGCGGCGCGGCCCCTGCCCTCGCGTTTGTCGCGCAGCGCGGCGTCGAAGAGATCGTTCTGCTCGGCGAGGTTCGACGCAGGCGCGGCGTGCGACGGCGCGTGCGTGGGGCGTGGCTCGACCTTGGGCGGCGTGGCGGCGACGGGCGCGGCGCAGCGAGGCCACGCGTCGCCCGCGGGCACACGAACCTCGGCGCCCGCGTGACGCACGACGACGACCCCCTCGCTCACCTCGAGGCGCGTGGGCGTCCCGCCGCCGCACGCAGGATCCGGCGGCACGAGGGAGACACGAAACGCCGTGCCGCGCACCTCGATCTCGGCGTCGGCCGTCGCCACCAAGAAGCGCTCCTCGGGACCGAGCTTGGCGACCTTTGCGAAGACAGAGCCCGACTCGAGCGCGAACCTCTTGGCCTTGCGCTGCTCGACCAAGCGGACGCGCGCTCCTCCGCCCACCGTCACCGACGTGCCGCTGTCGAAGTCGAGACGAGCCTCGGAGCCCTCGGCGGTGCGGAGCTCGGCGCCCTCGGGAACGCGACCGTCGGGCGGGATGGGCGCGCCGCCCTGGAACAGCGTCACCCCCTGCCCGTCCCCCACGCGCGCGAGGTCTGCCGTCTGCGTCTCGCCGCGACCGCCGCGCCGGAGGCCGTACGCCGCCCCACCGATGACCGCGATCGCCGCCGCGGCGACCGCGAGCGCACCAAGGACACGACCGCGCCGTCGCGCACGCGCACGCGCCGAGATGGCACCGGCGAGCTTGGCGATCGCCTCGTCGCGACGCTCGGGCATCGCCTCCACGTCGCCGACGTCCGACGCCTCTTGCCGCAGCAAGAGCGTGATGTCGTCCAACGGATCGCCGTTCATGAGGGCCCCCCCTTCATCCGCGTCGAGAGCTCGGGATCCGCGAGCAGTCGGTCGCGGAGCTCGCGCCGCCCGCGCACGAGGCGCGACTGGGCGGCGGCCACGGTCGACTCGGTGATCTGAGCCACCTCGCGCAGGTCGTAGCCGCACACGTCGTGGAGCACGTACGCCCAGGCCTTGGCGGGATCGATCGCCTCGAGGTGCGTGACCACGCGGCGGAGCGCGCTCCGGGCGGCCGCGCGCGCCCCCGAGTCGGCCGGCGTGGCGAGCGCGTCGTCGGCGCCGCCCAGGTGCTCGAAGATCTTCCGCTCGGTGACCCGGCGGCGGATGTGCTTGTAGACGACGTGCGCGGCGACGGAGGACGCCCACGCGTCGAGCGGACACTCGCCCCGAAATCGGTCGACGGTGGTGACGACCTCGATCATCGCCTGCTGCACGAGGTCCTCGCGATCGCGGTCGGACGCGCCGAGGAGGCGCCGCACCGAACGTTCGGCGACGGGTCGGAGGCGGTCATGCAGGGCGGTCGCCGCGTCGGGATCCCCACGCCGAATGGACGCGAGCAGCTCGCTGTCGTCGAGCGTCGGTGCGGGGAGCCTTGGCTGCGCGGTGGCGTCATGCGGTACGACCCACAGCCTCTGCCGACCCGCGGGTGCAGATCGCGAGGCCATCTGTGGTGTGGGGTGCCGCGAGCGCGAGAACATCAGGCAGCCATCCTCAGAAAGACACGCGGACGCCGGCCTCGCCCAGGAGCCGCACCGGCGTGAGCGACGCCACCTGCCGCTCGCGGACAAAAATCGCAGTAGTTCCGAGCACTCCCTCGGCGCCGAGCGCGGCGCACACGGCGGCATGGTTCCCGACATGCCACGCGACCTCGCCGCTCGCGGCCACGCCCGGGAGCCAGCGCGACTGGTGGACCGCGCTGGGATCGTCGGCCGAGAAGTGCACGACCTCTTGCAGCTCGACGAGCACGCCGGCACGCGCGCCGGCTGTGACCGAGCCACCGACGCGCCGTTCCCACGCGACGCCGGCGGTGCCCACGTACGCGCGAGACGTGGCGGACGCGGGCTCGAGCTCGGCCGCGCGCGCCGAGAGCGCGCCGCGCAAGCGGAACGACGACGACACCGGGACACGCACGGCAAAGCCCCCGCCGAGGCCACCGCCGTAGCCTCCGATCGCAGAGGCCGCGAGCGCTGTCGCGTCGATCGCCACGCGTGGACCGCGCAGGCCACCGTCACGTCGGTCGGGCGCGACCGAGGTGTCGCCGTCTGGGGAACGCGAGGAACGCGAGGCGCGTGAGGCCGCGCTCGACGACGCGGGAGGAGGCGCTCCAGAGGATGGCGGGGCGGGCGCCGGCGTGGTCGACGGCGACGCGGTCCCGGGCGACGAAGCAGACGCGCCGGCCGCGGTACCGGCAGGAGCCGCCGCGGCGCGTGCCCCCGCGCGTGCGTCGAGCGTCTCTTCGGGGAACATCGACGCGATCGCAAAGCCCACTGTGCGCCAACGCTCGGGCGCGGCGTCGGCGGCGTCGAACCGGATCTCGCGATCGGCCCAGCGGTGGTCGGACGCGCGCGCAAAGTGGAGCGTCACCTTTCGGTGGCCGTCGGCCCACGTGATCACGCCCACGAGCGTGGCGTGCTCCGCGTCGGCGCGCGCGAGGAGTCCGTCGTCGGGCACTTCGCCGCGCGGCTCGACGACCACGCGTGCGTCGTCACCGAGCGCCGCGTGCAGCGCCTTGGTCATGGCGGGGCTCGACGCCTCGACCGGCTCGCCCGCCGCCACGAGGACGATCACCGTGACTGCGGCGAAGGGCATCGCACCGAATCCATGCACCTCGCAGACGGCCGACGCAAGCGCACGGATTGCGCGATCGAAAATCGATGGGGCGCTGCCTGATTGCCAGGAGCCCGAGGTACCCACGGGTCGCCAACGCGAGCACGCGTACACGCAAGGCGGAAAAATGCAGAAGCTTCAGCTTGGTCTCGCCCTGTCTCTGGTGATCGCCGCGGGCGCGGCCTGCTACACGGGCCCCGCGGTCGACGGAGCGGCCCCCGCGCGCGAGGTCGCCGCGGTCGAGCCCGAGCCCGACGCGTCCGCGGGCGCGGGCTTGCCCTGCGAGATCGCGACGCTGCTCGAGCAGAAGTGCACGTCGTGCCACGGCGCTCCGCTCTCGGGAGGCGCGCTCAACCGCCTGCTCGACGCGGCAGACCTCGCCGCAAAGTCGATGACGGATCCGTCGCGCTCCAACGCCGAGGTCTCGGTCGAGCGCATGCGCGACGCGACCAAGCCGATGCCTCCCGACCAGCCGCTGTCGGCCGCAGAGATCGGCGTGTTCGAGACGTGGGTCAAGGCGGGCATGCCCGCCGGCTCGTGCACCCCGGTGAACGCCGCGGGGACGCCGTCGGTCTGCACGAGCGGCAAGACGTGGACGCGCGGCAACCGCGGCTCGCGCGACATGCACCCCGGCGGGGCGTGCATCGACTGCCACTCGCGCGACGAGGGCCCGCGCTACGCCTTCGCCGGCACCGTGTATCCGACGGCGCACGAGCCCGACGACTGCTACGGGTCCAACGGATCGTCGGTCTCCATGCAGGTGGAGATCACCGACGCGCGTGGACAGACCTACCGCGCCGCGGTGGGAGCCGCGGGCAACTTCGGCTCGCAGACGCGCTTCACCGCGCCGTACACGGCCAGGGTCATCGTGGGCACCAAGGTCCGCGAGATGAAGACCCCGCAGACCAACGGCGACTGCAACACCTGTCACACCGAACGCGGCAACGAAAAGGCCGCGGGGCGCATCATAGCTCCGTGAGACTCGCCGTGCGCCGACACGCCTTGGCCTTGCTCGCCGCCGCCGCGCTGATCTCTACGACCGCGGGGTGCCGCCACGTACGCCCGTACGACCGCGGCAAGCTCGCCCATCCGACCATGACAGGCGTGGGGGAGCCCGGTCCTTCGGCCGAGCACGTCTACGCCGTCCACGAAGGCGCCGTCGGGGGATCGGCCACTGCGGAGAGCGGCTGCGGCTGCAACTGAGCTTGGGACGCGCGAGCGCCACACTCCTCGCGATTGCGCTCGTGCTCGCGGCCAGCGCGGCGCGCGCGGGCGACACGGTCAACGGGCGGGCCTTCACCGAGATCGGCGCCTACCAAGACTCGGTCGCCGTGTCGGTGCTCACGCCGAGCGTGGGCGCGACCGTCGAGAGCCCCACGGCGGGCTGGGGCGCCAACGCGCTCTACCTCGTCGACATGGTCTCGGCGGCGTCGCCCGACATCGTGGCCACAGCGTCCAAGCGCTGGAGCGAGGTGCGCCACGCCGGCAACGTGGGCGCCAAGTACAAGCCGGGCACGTTCGGCGTGTCGGTCGCCGGCAACGCGTCGTACACGCCCGACTACCTCGCGCTGGGCGCGTCGGGCCGCGTCACGCAAGAGCTCGACGAGAAGAACCTGACGCTCACGGCGGGCTACGGCTACGGCCACGACACCATCGGGCGCACCGGAACGCCGTGGTCGGTCTTCTCCAACGAGCTCGACTACCACTCGTTCGTGGGCGGCCTGTCACGCGTCGTCAACAACGCGCTCGTGCTGAGCGGACAGGGAGAGGTGATCGTGGAGCGGGGCGATCAGTCGAAGCCGTACCGCTTCGTGCCCATGTTCGCTCCCTCGGTCGCGCCCACCATCGCGCCCGGCGCCAGCGTCGACCAGGTCGCCAACGCGCGCATCTCTGCGCGCCCGCTCGAGCAGCTCCCGTTGGCGCGCGAGCGATACGCGCTCACTCTGCGCATGGCGCTGCGGCTCGCCGCCTCGACGATCCGGCTCGACCAGCGCGGCTACGTCGACTCTTGGGAACAGCGCGCAACCACAACGGATTTTCGCTGGATGTTCGACGCCGGCAGGCGGGTCATCTGGTGGCCGCGGCTGCGCCTGCACGCGCAGAACGGCGCGTCGTTCTGGCAGCGCGCGTACGCGGCGACGAGCGCGCGCGATCTCCCGGCGCTCCGCACGGGCGACCGTGAGCTGTCGCCGCTCGTCAACGCGACGGCCGGAGGCGGTGTGCGCCTCGCGCTCGGCGCGCCGGGCGATCTCGACGGGTGGGTGCTCACCGCGACCGGCGAGGGCACGCACACGTGGTTCCTCGACACCATCTACGTGAAGGACCGGTGGAGCGCGCTCGTGACCGTCGGATTGGAGGTCGGCTTCTGATGCGACGCTCGACCCCCAAGCTCGCCCTCGCGTGTGCTCTCGCGTCTGCCGTGGCCGCGGCGTCGTGCATCGACCCGGTTCACGCCGACGCCGTGGCCGCGCTCGGCCCCGAGGCCGCCGGCGTACGCGAGGGGCCGACGCACCGGCCCGGACAGCCCTGCACCGTCTGCCACGGCGGGAGCGGACCGGGCAGCCCCGAATTCTCCGTCGCGGGCACGGTGTTCCTCACGCGCGGCGCCGACGATCCCGCGGTGGGCGTCGACGTCGTCCTCATCGCCGCCGACGGGAGCACGCGCACGGAGCGCACGAACGCCGTCGGCAACTTCTACATCACGCGACGCGAATGGGATCCGCCCTTTCCGCTCCGGGTGGAGCTGCAGCAGGGAGGCACGTCCAAGAAGATGGAGACGCGCATCGGCGGCGACGGCGGGTGCGGCGTGTGTCATCGATCGCAAGCGCGCGGCGGCGGCGACAGCCGACACATGCCGGGCGTGTTCTTGAGGGACAAATGACGACGTCTCGCGCCTTCGTCCTGGTGTCTCTCCTCGCCGCCGTGACGGCCGCGACGGGCGCGGCCTGCTCGACGCCCGATCCGAACGAGCGCGTCGACGCCGTAGGACCGGGCCGCGACACCTTCGTCGACGTGTCGCGCGCGCTCGAGCACCGTTGCGGATCGCTCGACTGCCACGGCACGCCGTATCGCAACCTGCGCATCTACGGCTACGGCGGTCTGCGCATCGATCCCGCGCAGAGCCCCGAGGCGCCGCGCGCCGCGACGGTGGAGGAGATCGATCGCAACTACGAGAGCTTCATCGGGCTCGAGCCCGCGCTCATGCGCGAGGTGACGCAGGGCAAGCGAGACCCGCAGACGTTGATCGTCGTCCGCAAGGCGCGCGGCGAAGAGAGCCACAAGGGCGGCGCGCGCGTGACGAAGGGCGACGACGCCGATGTGTGTCTGCTCACGTGGCTCCGCGGCAACGTCGACGCGGCCGCGTGCAAGCGCGTGCCCGAGCAGCCGTAGGTCACTCCCCGGACGCGGCGCGCATCGACGGCGAGGCGGGACGTTCGGGGAGCCGGAACAGGAGCTCGCCGAAGTAGCGCGTCGCCACGTCGACGCCGAAGATCCGCCCGAGCGCGCCGATCTCTTTGCGGTTGGAGCTCTCGGCGGTGAGCCACGCGCAAAGGCGCGCGTGCGCCTCGGGCGACGAAGCGTCGTCGGCTGCGAAGGCGCTCGCCCGCATGAGCGCCACGTCCACCGCGGCGACGAGCCCGGCGTTCGGCAACGCTCCGTCGGGCACTGTGCCGATCATCGCGTACTCCGAGAACGTGCCCTCGGTGAACGCGGGCGTCGGCCGCGGAACGAACGCCGGCACCTCGCGGCGCGCGTCGATCATCGCGAGCCTGGCCCACGACTCCCACTCGTCGATGTCGATCGGCGCGAGGTCGAGCGCGAAGAGCGAGAGCTTGTCTCGCATGGCCACCACGTCGAGCCCGACGACGGGGCAACCGCCGCGGGGCAGCGCGACCACGGTCCGCGTCACGTCGCGGCCGCTGGCGGTCGCCATCCGCGCCCAGGCGATGCGCTGGTAGCCGCGCGCGGAGAAGACGTCCGTCGTGAGGAAGACGGGCTCACCCGCGAGCGTGCCTTCGAGCCTGCACAGGTCGGCGCGCTGCGGCGTCGGCGAGGCGTCCACCGACACGAGGAACGCGTCGACGACCGCGTCGATGCTGCGAAAGAAGCTCGCAAGCGTTGTCATCCGGCCGCGGCCTCCGCCGGAAACGTCGAGGGCCGCTCCCACAGCTGAGCGCGCCGCGGCGACGAGCCGGCCCAGATCTCTTCGAGCGCGTCCCCCACCGCGCGAAACGCCCGACGCGCCCCGAGCACAGCGTCGGCGGCGGACGAGAGATCGACGATCTCGTTGGCGAGATCGCCGAAGGCGCGGAAGTGGCCCATGGTCTCCGGGCCACGGCCGCGGAAGTACCGCGACTCGTCGTCCGACAACGCGAGCGCCTCACGGAGGCGTGGCCACATGAACGCGTTGCCGAGGGCCGCGCCCTCGAACACGTAGCAGGCCCCGACCAGCATCGGCACCGTCCACGACGCCACCCGAGCCTCGAGCTGCGCCGACGCGACGAGCTCACCCTGCGCGACGCCCCCGAGCGCCGAGAGATCGGCGTCGATGGCGTCGAGTCGCTCGAGGATGCGGTCGGCGAGCGGCGCGAGCCCGGTGAGCTGCCGCGTGCGCCGCTCGAGGACGCGCTGGAGCGCGCCGTACCCCGCGAGGAGCGCGGCGTACTGGGGACGACGGATCGTCCCCGAGGCGAGCGCGCGCGTCAGAGGGTAGGTCTCCACGAGCTCGTGATCTCGCCGCGTGGACTCCTTGAGGATCTTCATCGTGCCGGTGCGGACCATGGTGGGCTCCTGACGCAAGCGTCACTGCGGGTTGAGGCTCTGGACGATCTCGTCGCGGGTGAGGTTCTTGCGCAACATCGCGGGGATCTCGTCGAGGCGTCCCTCGGCCGCGAGCACGAACTCGCAGACGGGGCTGCCGCTCGCGACGCAGCGGATCTCCTTGCAGTGCATCGCCGAGCCGCTCGCCTGCGTGAACATCGCGGCCAGCGCCCCGCAGAGCAGCGCGTCGACCGGACGTCCACCTGCGTCGAGCTTGCCGTGGACGACGGCGGCGGCCATCGGGCTCTCGCTGACGCGTACGAGCAAGATGCGCTTCTTGACCTCGGAGAGGTCGAACTCCGCGCGACCCCAGCCGTGGACGGCCAGGCACTCGGAGATCGCGGCTTGCGCGACGGCGGTCGGTAGGCTTTTGAGCCTGGCGGCGTGGAAGGCGCCCAGCTCGGCCTCGAGGCGTTCCATCTGGCGTCGCCCCCAGAAGGCGCCGCAGCTCTCGAGCACGATGGGCCACGCCTCGCCGCACTCGTCGATGAGGCCCGCGAGCAGACCCATCGAGAACTCCTGCGGGAACGCCATGACGCGCGCGCCCCCGCGCTCGCGGACGACGCCTCGTCCCATGTCCCACTTGAAGTAGGTCGACTGCGCGAAGTAGTTCGCGGATGCGCCGAAGCCGATCATGCGACCTCCGCTTGCTGCACGCGATCTTGCGGGCGGTCGCACGACTGGATGCACACGTCGACGTAGCGGTTGACCTCGACGGCGTCGCGAGACGGGAGCTCGGTGGCGACGACCTGCTTGAGGATCTCGTAGGTGCCCTTGACCGTCTCGCCGAAGCCCTTCGACGCGAAGACGCCTTGCATCCAGTAGAGCAGCTTGTCGCGCAAGAACTCGGCGTCGTTGCGCAGGATGGCGTGCGCGATGTAGCGGAGCGTGATGGTGAGGTCACGCTCGGTCTTCTCGCGAGCGAGGTAGCGCTCGTTGAACTTGGGGAACTTCTGGAGCATGCGCTCCGCGGTGAGCCTGACGATCTCCGCCTCGCGCGCCTCGAGGCTCTGGCACGTGGCGAAGCGCGTGTCGAACGTCTTGGCGATCTCTTGCGCGCGTCGGGCCTCCTCCGAGCTGGGGTACCGGCCTTCGGCGTTGCGCATCATCACATCGAGCTCTGCATCCATGGTGACCTCCTCTGTCTTCGAATGTTGTCTGCGGGCGCACGGCGACCGCGCATGCCGGCGCCTCCGCGCGCCGACCTCGTCCGGCTCTCGAGACGACCGCGAGCGCGGCTCGACTCACGTGGAGAGTCGGCTCACGATCTCCGTCGCCGTCGCGCCCTCGGTGAGCCAGAACTGGGCGGCGTTGATCCTCTTCTCCGACCCGATCAAGAACCGGCAGAAGTCTTCGCCCATCGCGTAGCACTGCACCTCGATGCCCGCGAGATCGCGCTTGGCGATGTACGTGAACACCCCGGCGAGCACGCCCGCGTACAGGTAGCAGGTGGGCTTGCCCACGTTGCCGAGGCTCTTGGCGATGGCGCTGTCGAAGACGTCGACGGTCACCATGCCCTGCTTGCGCTGGGAGAGGTCGAGACGCCACGCACCCCACCCCTGGGTCTGGAACCACCACCACCACGTCTCGAGCAAGAAGTGGATGTCCATGTCGTCGAAGCGAAGGTTGTATTCCTGCTCGATGATCGGGACGAAGACCTTCATGTCCTCGACGCCCCAGCGGAACCCGCACTTGTAGAGGATCATCGACGCGGCATCGCCGACCTCCTCTTCGAGGCCGCGGTGGAGACCGACGACGAAGTCCTCGGTGGCGAGGAACGCGCGCAGGCCCGAGCGCGTGTGCACGGTCCCGCGCTGCACCGCGAACTTCAAGAAGTCGCGCGAGTTGTAGTTGTTGTGCTTGCGAAGCACGAACGGCCCCTCGCCGACGTTGGGCACGGGAAACGGGTAGTCGTGGGTGGGCTGATAGTTGGGCGGCGCGACGTGATAGGGATGGGTCATCGGTTCCTCCGGAATCTGGTCTTGGGGGTGGACGCGGCTCTACTCGGCGCGCGCCCATCCGTCGTCGATGGCGTCGAGCGGCGTCGCCTGTTGCGAGCGCAGCGAACGGATCTCGCGGCGCGCCTCCTCGAGCCCGTGCGCGCTCTGCTGGCGGAGGCGCTCCACCTCCTCTTGCAGGCGCGCGAGCACGTCGACCGCCAACGCCGCGGCGGGTGCCGCAGCCGCCTGCCCGGTCGCCTCGAAGTCCTCGGACAGCGCGCGGGCGAGCTCGTCTTGCCGTTCGGGGAGCGGGACGAAGAGATCATTGCTCTCGCAGAGCGCGCGCGCCCCCGGCCCGTGCACGTAGAGCGCGCGGAGCACGCCGCGCTGCGGAGCCGCGCGCGAGAGCACCTTGAGGACTCGGGCGAGCTCGGCGTCGTCCGCGTCACCGCCGTCGTGGGCGACGATCACGACGACCGACCGCGCGCGCCGCCCCATCGCCTCGAGCGTCGCCCCCGTCGTAGACGTGAGCGTGACGCCGGAGGCCGCCGGCAGCGCGTCGATCACGCGATCGAGCAAGCGGTCAGAGACCGCGACGAGACCCTGTGTCATGACTCTCTCTCCTTCTCTTGGGGGCGTAGCTCTAGGGACGTCAGCGCAGCGGGATCTGCGCGCCGCCGCGATCGACGGCGACCGCGTCGTGCAGCGAGAGCGTGAGTCGCGCGACGCCGCGTGGGACCTCGATGCGCTGCGGAGCGCGTCCCTCCCTGAGCAGATGCACGGTGCGTGCCTCGTCCGACACGCCGATCACGACGTCGCCGTCGGCGGTGAAGACCGAGAAGAGCGCGCGCAGCGGTTGGCTCGCGAGCGCCCAGGCGACGCCGCTGGGGAACGCGTGCAGCTCGGTGCGCGCCTCGTCCATCGCCACGATCGCGTCTCCGGCGAACCGTCGGATCGTGCAAGGCCCGAGCGTGGCGTCCGCACCGACGTCGGCCGGGTACGATCGGCCGTCGACCCACACGCTCGTACCGAGGTGCATGACCACGGAGACCGGCGTGCCTGCGCAGAACGCGAGGTCGACGGGCCTGCCCGACGCGAACGTCTCTTGCAGTCCGTAGCCGTCGCGGAGCTCGACGACGGCGCCCTTGCGAACCGCGAATCGCCCCGACGCGAGATCGCGGCGCGTGTGCGGCTCGTCGTCGAGCGTGACGTTCATCGTCTCGCGGGGCCCCGCCAGCATGACGTCGAGCGCGTGCACCAGCGAGACGGCCGACGGGTATCGGTCGCGCGGGTCGGGCGAGAGCGCGCGGGCGAGGACCTCGTGCTCGGGCGGGACGTCGAGATCACGTCGCCCCGTGAGCCCCTCGTGCACGAGGAGCGCGAGCGCGTAGAGGTCTTGCGACGGAGAAGCCAAGCCGTCCGAGGCCTCGGGCGCGAGGTAGGCGGGAGTGCACGTGCGCCGCTCGCTGCCCCGCCGCGACGAGGCGCCGTAGTCAGCGAGTCGAACGCGCGAGAACGACGCGTCGACGTCGAAGAGGATGTTCTCGGGCTTGACGTCGCCGTGCACGACGCCGCGCGCGTGTAGCGACGCGAGGGCCCGGCCGACCTCGAGCGTGACGTGCCGCACCGTGTCGCGCGAGATGTCGCCGCGCGCGAGTCGGTCACGCAACGTGCCCCCTCGAGCGAGAGGGAAGGCGACGAACGCGTTGGCGCCGTAGCCGAGATCGCGCGCCTCGAGGAGGTTCGGGTGTCGCTCGGCGTAGGCCACCGAGAGCTCGCGTACGAAGCCGGCCTGGGCGCCGGTCGAGGCGAACACCTTGAGCGCGACGGGTTGACCCGACGTGGCGTGCTCGGCCTCGTAGACATCGGAGAACGCGCCGGCGCCGAGGTGACGCTTCACGCGGTAGGGTCCGATGCGGTCGGGGAAGACGACGACGTTCAACTTCACTCCCAGTCCGCAGCGCGATCGAGGGTGTCGACGTCGACACCGACGCCGACGGGGCTGACGCCGGACGCCGCGGGGTGAGCGTCTGCGACCGCCGAGGGGCGGTTCGCGAGGACGGCCAACGTCTCTGCCCACGGCGCCATCACGAGCGCCTCGGCGTCGAGCTGCATCGCGTCGCTGTCGTCTTCTGCGTACGCAGTCGGGCTGGGGTCGACCAACCAACGAAGGGTCGCGCCCCACGAGGCCGTCAGGAGCACCTCTTCGGTCACGCGTCCTTGCAGAGGTGCGAGCGAGCCGCTGTCAGCGCGCCGCGGCGGAGCGCCCTCGGCGGTGGGCTGAGGCGCGCTCTCGGCTGGCGCGACGACCGGCCTCACGTGGGTCGTCGTGTCGTCTTCGACGCGGGGCGAGGCGACCAGCACCGGCGGGCTCGGCGGCTCCGCCGGCGTTTCGCGGCGTGCGCGCGCGGGTCCCGAACCGGTCACGGGCGGGCTCATCGCGATCATCGCCTTGAGCGCGCCCGGCCCGCGGAGGCTGGGCGGAACCTCACGCACGATCGGCGGCGCGTCGGGCGCGGCGCGGCGGCTGGGCAGCGGCGGCGCGACACGCTGCGGAGCCGCGGGCCGTTGCGGTGGCTTGAGCGCCGCGGGCGCCGGCGCCTTGGCGGAGACCGGGACAGGCCTCACCGGAGCGGCGACAGGCAGCGCCGACACCGCGGCGGGCGGCGGCAGCGCGCTCGGCGCGTCCTCGTCGCGCGCGACGGCAGAGGGAGGCGCGCGACGCGTCGTGGGAGAAGCGAGGACGAGGAGGGCCTCATCGACGATCATCTGATGGTGGGCGAGCATGGATCTCCTCAGATTGCGCGTTGGGTTCCCGACAGGGCGCTCACGACGTCGACCTCGAGATCGCGAATCGTCCCGACGACGCTTCGGGTGATGATCTTTCCGGCCGGAACGAGGACGTTGCCGGAGATGGGGTGGAAGAGGGGCTCCTCGGCGCGGCGCCCGATGAGCGCCTCGATGTCGGCGAGCTTCTCGAGGTAGATGCCCGGAGGGATCTGCACGGTGATCCCGTCCCCGAGCACCTCGGCCTGGCAGGCGAGGCGCGAGCATCCGTCGCTGCCGCTGATGAGGCTCAGCGTGCGGCGCTCGCGATCTCGCACCGGAGAGAGCCGCTCGTTGCCTGCGATGACGCGCACGTGGCACGTCGCGCAGATGCCCTTGCCTCCGCAGACCTGCTTGACGCGTCCGCGCGACTCGCGCAGCAGCGCGGTGACCAGCAGAGACGAGGTTCGCACGTCGATGTCGCGCCCGATGGGCTCGAGGGTGAGCGTCTTCATGGCTTGTTGTTCCCTTCGTTCGCGATGAGCCACGCGGCCGACTCGCCCACGGCGACGCGCGCCCGGTCGTCGAAGTCGAGGACGACCTTCATCACGCGTCGTACGAACGCGTCGAGCCACGCACACAAGAGCGGCAGCTCCTCGCCGCCGATGCGCCCCTCTTCGACGACGAGCGACGCGTCGTCGGCCACGCTGTAGGCGTCGAGGGCCGCCGGGCGTGCCGCGCGAAAGTACGTCGCGACGACACGAGGACCGAGGAACGTCCGCGCGACGACGGCGACGCGGGCGAATGCCGCGCGGGCTTCGGAGCGTGCGCGACGGGGACCCGTCGGAGGTAGCGAGGCGACGGACAGCGTCGGCTCCGGTGCTGCGGAGGACGTCGCGTCCGGGGCGGCAGGCGGTGTCGTCGTCGGCTCGGGCGCGGCGGGCTCTGACTGCAGCTCCGGCTCTGGCGCGACCGTGGCGGCGGGCGGCTCCACCCACTCGACGGGGACCGACACGGAGGGGTGCGCGCTCGGCAGGGTCGCGTCGATGCCTTCGAGCTCGAGCTGGAGCCGCGGGTGATCCGCGTCGGGCCCCGCTTCGACGCCGACGATCACGTCGGGGAGTCTGAACTGGAACGTGAGGCTGCCTTGGGAGCCGCGCACGACGAGTCGCTGGGGCGCGTTGCCCGTCATGCGGGCGAGCTGACGCAGTGCGCGGAAGGTGACGGCCGAGCCCTTGGGAGGCTCGATGTCTCCGTCGGCGCAGGTCGCATGCGTGGCGCCGTCGCTCAAGAGGAGGACGCGTCGCACGCCCTGGACGGCGAACATGGGGTCGACCTGCTCACGCAAGGCGACGCTGGGGCCCTCATACGGACGCATGTGCGGCGCCTTCTTCGACGAGCAGCGCCCGCAGCTCGGCGAGCCGGGGCGACGTCATGCTGCGCCGCGTGGGTGCGACCACCGCGAAGAGCCCGTCGACGCGGACGCCGAAGAACGTCCGTCCCTCGCACAAGAGCTCGCACGACTCGGGCGCGCCGATGCGGTCCCCGCCTTCGACGACGCCGAGCAGCGCGAGGAGCGTCATGGCGACGGCGCGGATGGCGCCCGGCTCGGTGCCGATCGAGGCCACCACGTTGCCCTGTCGGTCGACGACGATCGCTTGCTCGAAGAAGTCGACGTGCGCGAGCCGGTGCTCGAAGAGGGAGGTGTCGCTCACGGGCTGCTCCGTCGGACGCTGCGTCGGGCGGTCGAGCGGCGCCTTGGTGCTGCGCGGAGCAATGATCTCGGCGAGCGATACGCGCTGGGTGATCCGGCGGAACGGTGTCTCGCCTTCAGGGCCTGCCGACTCCGGTCGGGGCCCTTCGGCGCTCGCTCGGTTCAGTCCCATGGCGTGCTCGCGACGAACTCCGACACGCGCAGGCCCGTGGTGGGAGGAGGCACGGCGGGAACGGAGGGGTCGCTTCCAGCACCGGCGCCAGCGGCGGCGGCGATGGCAGGGACTTTGCTGTTGCTGGAAGAGAACAGAAAGCTGAACAGGCCCGCGAGCCATCGGAAGAAACGGGTCACAGTGCTCCTTTCGCAGGCCCCTGTCTCAACCTCCCCAGGCCGACGATGACCAACACTGCAACCCACGGGCCATCACGTTTCGTAGGGGAATCCCCGATGTCGGAGGCTCGAAGGGTGTCGGAATCCGACAGCTCCGTCGGGTTCCGTCATGTAGGATGGCGTGTCCCGGCAGGTCACCGAAGTGACCGTCGCGTGAGCGATGCGGCAGATCTACAGCGCAGACCCCGACCTACGCGCGCGCTTCGTGGCGTCGAGCGCTTCGGTCCATTGGGAGTGGGTGCACGCCGACGCGCGCGAGCTGGAGCTCGGCACGGCCAAGGTCGCCATCGTCGACTCGCTCGCCGTGCGCACCACGTCGCGGGAGCAGCCGGGGCACCTGTTGCTCGTCCGTCGCCTCCCGAAAGCCGAGCCCGTCACGCGCTACATCACGGAGGTGCACCCGCGCGAGGCGTTCGAGTCCTTGCTCGAACAGGACTTCGTGGAGAGCTCGGTCCCCGCACGGCCGGGCGTGCTCGGCGTGAGCCCAGCGATGGTGCGCGTACGCGACCAGATCCGACGCATCGCGCGCTTTCCCGCTCTCCCCGTCCTCATCCTGGGCGAGACAGGCACCGGCAAGGAGGTCGTCGCGCGCGCGATCCACACCGAGTCGGGCGGTCGACCGGGCAGCATGGTCGGGATCAACTGCGCGGCCGTGCCCGCCAACCTGTTCGAGTCCGAGCTCTTCGGCGTCGCCGCCGGGGCGTTCACGGGCGCCGTCAAGGCGCGGCCGGGGCTCTTCGAGCACGGAAAGAACGGCACCGTGTTCCTCGATGAGATCGGCGATCTGCCGTTCGATCTGCAGCCCAAGCTGCTGCGTGCGCTCGAAGAGCGCGCGTTTCGAAAGCTTGGCTCGAACGTCGACATCCCCATGACGGCCCGCGTCGTGAGCGCCACGCACCGGAGCGCCGCGCAGAGCCACGTGCTGCGACGGGATCTCTTCTACCGCCTGTCGGGGTTCACGATCGTGCTGCCACCGCTCGCCGAGCGACGCGAGGACATCCCCCTCTTGGCCGCGTCGTTCCTGGACGACTTCACCACGCGCCACGGGATGCCGAAGCTCGAGCTCGGAGAAGGCGCGCAGCGTGTCCTCCTCGACCACACGTGGCCCGGCAACGTGCGCGAGCTCCGGGCGGTCATCGAGCGGGCGGCGATCCTCGCCGACGGCCCACGGCTCTCGTCGAGCAGCGTGGGCGAAGCCATCCGCCAGGCCGCGACGGCCCGCGAATCGGCCCTCCCGCCGGCGCGCCGTGACGGCCCCGCAGTGGTCTTGCCGCGCGCGCCCCGCCTGCCCTCTTCCGTGCGGCCTTCGACGCCGCCACCCCCCGCGCCGCTCCGCAAGAGCAGCGCCCCGCCGGCCAATGGCGGGCGGCCCACGGAGAAGGTCACGTCGCTCCGCGAGCGCGAGCAGACGCTCATCGCCGAGGCCTACGCGCGCCACGGAGGGAACCTCTCCGCGACCGCGCGGGAGGTCGGGTTGCCCCGGTCGACGGTGCGTGACCGCCTGCGCCGACTGGGAGTGCTCCAGTGATGCGGCGCTTGTGGAGGGTCGCGTCCGGTGCCACCATTCAAGTGGATCGGGGGTGCACGTGACCCGTCGCGCGGCAGGGGCAAAGAGCAGCGGTAGTTGGCTATCCGTTTCTGCCGTGGCCGAGCAGCTCGGCCTGCAGCAGGCGCATGTGCACCGGCTCGCCGCCTCCGGCTCGCTCCCTTCGTCGAAGTCTCCCGGGGGCTTGCTGCGCTTCCGCCGCGACGACATCGAGCTGCTGCGCACGCTCACTCCTGACGATCCGCACGAGGGCCCGTCGCTCGACCAGCTCGTGCAGGTAGCGCTCGCAGGCGACGTCGACACCATCACGAGCATCCTCGTCGACGGCGCTCGCCGCGACGGGGCCGTCGCGCCGGTCCTCGAGCGCGTGGTGGTGCCCCTCATGCACGAGACGGGCGACCGTTGGATGCGCGGCGCGCTGAGCGTGGCCCAAGAGCACGTCATCACGAACGTGGTCACCGAAGCGCTCGTGCTCGTTCGCAGGGAGCTCCACACCGACATGCACCACGGTCTGGCCGCCGCCTTGTCGTGCGGCGGCGACGAGCACGAGCTCGGCGCGCGGATGGCCCAGGTCTGCCTCGAGGTCTCGGGCTTCAGGTGCATCCACCTCGGGCGCGGCCTCGGGAGCGACGAGCTCATCGCCTGGTGCGCGAAGAGCTCGCCCGACGTGCTCACCTGCAGCATCCCCATCACCACCGACCCTCGGCGCGTCGCGCTCGACGTCATCGCCGTCGCGGCATCGACGGCCGCGCACACGCGCATCCTTCTCGGCGGGGCGGGCGCGAGCAAGCTCACGGGCGTGCACGAGCGCGTCGACGTGCTGCACTCGCTCCGAGAGCTCGAGGCGGCGGTGCGTTGCATCCCCCTCCCGTGACCCGGCGGGCGATCTCACGACGCTCGCCGCGCTAGACGCGATCTTCGAACGCGACGTCGACCGTCTGCCGCAGCGCGAGGTCCGACGGCGCCGCGGGGCGCTCGCTCCTCCTCACGTCGTGCTCCGCCCACCACGCCGCGGCGTCGTCCTCTGTCCACGAGAGCGCGAGCTCTCGGACGCGCGCCGCGAGCGCGGAAGCCGTGGGAGGCCGTTCTTCGGGCTTCTTGGCGAGGCAGTCGAGGACGAGCGCGTCGAGCGCCTGCGGGATGCCGGCGCGAACGCTCGACGGCGCGACCGGCGCCTCGTAGAGGTGCTTGCTGCACACCTCGACGACGTTGTTGCCGTCGAACGTGAGCTGGCCCGTCAGCATGAAGAACGCCGTCGCCCCGAGCGCGTAGAGGTCAGTGCGCGCGTCGACCGCTTGGGCGTCGACGATCGCCTCGGGCGCCATGTAGTGCGGCGTGCCGAGGATGACGCTCGCGTTGGTGACCGACGGACCGGGCAACCCGGCCTCGGAGCTCTCCTTCACGAGACCGAAGTCGAGCACCTTGACGAAGTCGTGCACGCCGCCGCGCGTGGTGAGCATCACGTTCGCGGGCTTGATGTCGCGGTGCACGAGGCCCGCGTCGTGCGCCTCTTGCAGCGCGCCGCACACCTGGAGGAGCACGTGCGCCACGCGCCGGGGCGACTGCGGCCCGTGCCGATCGACGAGATCCTCGAGCGACACGCCGTCGAGGTACTCCATCGCGTAGTAGAAGACGCCGTCGGGCGTGCGCCCATAGTCGAAGACGGCGATCGTGTTGGGGTGCGTGAGGCGCGCCGTCATCTGCACCTCGCGCTCGAACCGCTCGAGCGCGGTGCCCGCGGTGCCCGTGAGCAACTTGATGGCCGTGGGACGCCGCAACATAGCGTGGCTCGCGCGGTAGACGGCGCCCATGCCCCCCTCGCCGATCTTCTCTTCGAGCTGGTACTGCCCGAGCTGCATGGCCTTTCGCACCTGCATGCGCAGGCCGTAGACCACCCACGAGATCGTCTTGGTCGCGCCGAGCCCCACGCCGGCCCAGATCGCCACCTGTATCGCGGGCCACCCCGCGAGCTCGTCGCCCGAACGCGCGCGCGCGTACGTGAGCGCGACGAGCGGCGCGAGCGACACGATCCCCACCGCGCCGGTGCGCGCCGGCGTGCTGGGCACGAGCGCGGCGCGCACGACGAGCGTGTACGTGCTCGCGAGCAGGCTGACCAGCTCCGGCCCTGGCATGCCGTGCTCGAACGCGGTCATCAACGCCCACCCGGTGCAGAGCGCGACCGACGAGATCGCGTCGAGCGCGTCGAGGTACGCGGCCCCCCGCTTGCCGAAACGCGTGGCCGCCCAGAACACCAGCGCCGACAGGCTCGTCGCGAGCTGCACGGCCGACGAGGTCGAACGCACCATGCGAGGGAGGTGCTGCGGCGCGTACAGCCAGAGCGAGGCGACGCTGAACACCCAGAACCCGAACGCCAAGAAGAAGACGATGAGCGACGTGAAGGACAGGCGCCGCTGGAAGTGGGCGCGCTCCTCTTCTGTGGTGATGGGGGCGCGGAGCGACAAGGCGCGAGACCGCGACGCGCTCGCTCGAGTCATGCCCGGCTCATACCACGCGCCTTGGTCCCGGACGACTCCGGCCAGGCGCCTTCAGCGACAGTCGAACGTGCCGAGAACGTCCAGCATGCGCGCGACCCCGCCGGCCGTCTTCTTGGCGCCCGGGCAGAAGAAGCGCCCCGTCTTGTCGGTCGCGTCCCAGCAGACGTCGCACGCCGACGCGTCGACGGTGACGGCGCCGTCGGGGACGAGGACGGCGGCGAGGTGGAGAGCTCCGTTCTGGAACGTGCCCCCGCCTTGGACCGCCCCGACCCGGAGGAGCGGCGACGCCGGCGGAGGTCCGGCCGGCGGTGTGAACGCCACGACGAGCTCCCCACCCGCGACGCTGCACGTGACGCCGCTCGCGAGCGCGATGCCCGTGTCGACACCGCGCAGCTCGAAGGCGTCGCCGCCGGGCAACACGCGTCCGCACGTCCCTTCGGTGCTGGTCCTCGTACGAAACGAGCCGGTGACCGCGGTGATGGGTGGCACGGCGAAGAGGTCCGCGCACGTGAGCGTGCCCGAGATCGTCCCGCGCTTCTTGTCGAAGTCCATGCACACCGAGCACGTCCCGGCGAGCGCTCCGGCGGCGAGGTTGCGCACGTCCGCCGATGACGTCGCGCCGATGGGGTACACGGCGCGCACTTGTACGTCCGGCGGCGAGCCCGCGTACGTGCCCGACCCCGTCCACCCCTCGACCGCGATGCCCCCTCCGCTGCGCGTGCCCCACACGGCGAGGCTCGGGTCGAGGCCGATCACCGTCCTCCCGTAGCGCGGCGTGGCGGTGCCGATCTCGACGTCGATGTCCACCGGCGAGCCGCCCTGCGTGCCGTGCAGCACGAGCCGACCCGGCGCAGCTTCGACAGCACCACACACGCCGACGCCCGCGTCAGAGGGCGCGCGCGTCTCCTCGCTCTCGGCATCGGCGACCGCGCCGGAGTCCCCGGGGTCACGGGCCGCCGAATCCCCGCCCGAGGACGTCGGCGGCGGCACCTCGATCGACGCCGTCGGCGGTGCGGCGTCGGGCGTGCTGCTGCACGCGACGACGAGCGAGAGAGCGGAGAGCGTGGCGACGACGACCGGAGCGCGCTTCATGCCTTTCGCTCAGCAATCCGAGTGCCATATGCAAATACCTGATCTCATTACACAATTCATTCATCGTCTCCCACCGGGAGACGACGCGTCGCCTGCCGCGCGAATCGCGGCGCCATCCGGGCCGAGTGAGGACGGATTGACTCATTCTCCAACACGCCGCGCTCTGGCAGCATCGGCGCGTGTCGAGCTTTGCTCTCCGTCGATCCCAGCGCGCGCGTGAGCTGACGCCCGGCGTCTTCGTCGGCGACGTCACCGAGCTGAGCCGAGAGGCGCTTGTCACGTTCCTCGAGCTCGCCGAGCGGGGCGAGGCGGTCGACCGCGCGCAGCTCTCTTCGTGGCTCTTCGGTCCCTACCTCGACGCGCTCTCCATCGGCAGGCACCGACGCGACGACGCCGCTCCGAGCCTGGTGGTCGAAGACGTCGCGTCCGAAGAAGAGGTCGTGGGCGTGGTCGCGCGCGCGTACCAGGGCATCTGTCGCGTGCTCGTCGCCTTCCACGCGAACCCTGATCCGTCGGTCGCGGCGCGGCTGGTCGCGCGCGGCGTGGTCGAGCCCGTCTCCGACGAGCGCGGCAACATGGGGTACGCGCCGCTCGACGATCCTGGCATGACGCTCACCCTGCGCGTCCTCGCCATCACGGCGGCCGAGATGCTCACGCGGCCCGGGCGCCTGCGCGGCGATCTGGTGGTCAACGGCGACGCCGTGCACATCGGGGAGCGCCCCATCGTCTCGGGCGTGGCCATACGCAGCCGGCAGACGGTCCCGTGGACACCTCCGCGCGGCGACCGAGAGAGCTCTCCGGGTTGGCCCGCTCGCGCCCCCACGCTCGCGGAGCTGGCGGCCGCGGCCGACGGTGTCACGCCGGACGACGACGCCTCGTAGGCGGCGCAGAGTCGTCGCGACGACGCGCCTGGGCGCGGGGCCCGCGCCTGCTGGAGCCCCGGCCCGTTTGTGCTAGGCGGAGGCCATGCGCGTCGCCCCCATCGGCCTCGGTCTCCTCTTCGTCACGCTCGTCGTCTCGTGCAGCAGCGATCCGTCGCCGGTCGAGGGCTCGCCCACGCCCGACGCCGGCGGTCGTGACTCTGCCGCGACGCCCGAGCCCGACTCGGGCACGGGCGCGAACGACGCGGGCGCAGACTCGGGCGGGGGACCGCTCACCGAGCAGAACGAGGTCGAGCCCAACGACGGCAAGACGGAGACCGAGGTCGGCGCGATGACGCTGCCCGGACAGATGACCGGCAAGCTCGACCCCGCGAACGACGTCGACATCTTCGGCGTCACGCTCACGCCGGGCGAGCTCTACGAGTGGACGCTCACGCCCACCGGCGGAGAGCTCACCCCGCACGTCACGGTCTTCGACACCACGCCCAACAACCTCAACCCGACCGCGCTCGTCGCCGGCACCACCAAGGGCGCGCCTATCACGCTCCAACACTTCGTGCTCCGCCCCGGCAAGTTCGTGGCCGCGGTGCGCGACTCGCGCAACGTCCCCAACGCGTCGGGCGCGGGCGGCCCCGCGTTCGGGTACACGCTCGTGGGCCGCACCAAGGCGGCGGCCCCCGTCGCGGTGACGTTCCCCGCGACCAAGACGGGCAAGCTCGCGTCGCTCGGCGCCGTCGACCTCTACACGTTCACCACGACCAACGGCAAAGGCTTCGACATCGTGCTGCGCGCCGAGCGCAAGGCGCAGCCGTCGACGCTCGACTCGCGCCTCTCGCTCTTCGACATCACCAAGAAGCAAGCCATCATCACCAACGACAACGCCGCCGGCACGACCGACTCCCAGATCGGCAGCGCCAACGGCGTCACCGGCTCGTACATGGTCATCGTCGACAACGAGGGCACCAACCCAGCCGACCTCTCGTACGAGCTCGAGTTCTCGCTGCGCCCCTGACGGCCTGCGCAGAGCGACGCCGCGATCGTTGGAGCGCACGCAGAGCTGATGTACGAGACGCGCATGAAGCGCCCGCCCTTCATCGTCTCGACCGCCGACGTCCCCGAGAAGTGGGACCGCTACCCCAACAGCGACGAGCCGCTCGCGCACGGACGCGCGATCGGGCGCGCGGCGGGCCTCTTGCGCATCGGGCTGCACGTGATGCGCGTCCCGCCCGGGCACCGCGTGTCGTGGCCGCACGCCGAAGAAAAAGAAGAGGAGTTCGTGTACGTGCTCGACGGGACGGTCGACGCGTGGATCGACGGCGAGCTCCACCCGATGAAGGCCGGCGACTTGGCAGCCTTCCCCGCCGGCACGGGCATCTGCCACACGTTCATCAACAACGGCGAGCACGAGGTCACGCTGCTCGCCGGCGGCGAGGCGAGCAAGCCCGACAACCGCATCTACTACCCGCACCACCCGCAGCGCCGCGGCGACATGCCGTGGAGCCACTGGTGGGAGGGGGCGCCCAAGCGTCCGCACGGACCGCACGACGGCAAGCCCGACGCGCTGCGCGAGCAAGAGCGCGACGAGCGCTGAAGGGCCCGACTACTCGACCTGGAAGCAATACAGGCGGAACGCGTCGGTGCAGCTCGCCGTGAACGCGTCCAACCGGGTCCACTGCCCGTCGGTCTTCGTGATGTCGCCCTTGGTCGGATCCGCGCTGGGACACAGGTTGCCGGGAGCCCCATTCGCGAACGTTCCCGTCCACGCGTTGCCCAGCACGGCGTTGCCGGCGGGGTCGACTCGGATCGGATTCTCCAACCCGATGACATCCGCGTTTCCGAGGGCGGCCGCGTTCGCGACGACGCGCGGTCCGTCTGGTCGGTACCACGGGCCATCGAGGTTGAGCCCCGTCAATCGCGCGAGCGCTCCCGTGCTCGGCGTCGAGAACCACGCGCGGAACTTGCCGGGCAGCACGCCCGCGGCCGCTTGCATGCACAGATCGTCCGCGATCGCGGCCGTGGTGACGTTCTTGTGAGTCGAAGCGGTGACGAACACGATGAGTTTCGTCGCAGCATCGACGGGCGCAGAGTCGGACGCGGCATCCGACACGGCCGGGGAACCGTCGAGGTCGGGAGGAGAGCCGACGTCGGCGCCCGATTCGGCCGGAGGCACGAAGACCCCTGCGTCATCGGAGGAGCTCGAGAAGGCTCCGCATCCAACGGTGAGCGCGGCGGCCACCGCCGCCGTGAACGCGGACCAGACGACGAGAGCGGCCTTCGGTTGCCACCGCAGTGTCCTCGATTCGTTCTTCATGGGCTCCATCCTCCGAGGGTAGCTGAAGCGGCGCCGCGGAGCGCGGCACTCAGAAGCGGCCGGCTCGTTTCGCGACGCGCAGCGATAGGAGCCCGCAGTGCTCAGAACTGCACACCGAGCGCGACGTTGCCCACGTAGATCGGCGGCTCGGTCGTGCGCTTGCCCTCCCCCGCGATGGGCCAAGGGTTGCTGCGGTAGACGACGGACGCGATCCCGAGCGGCTGCACGAGCGCGTACACAGGGCCGACCTCGACGCGCCACCCGGCGAGCGCCATGAGCTCGACGTCGAGGGAGTCGTAGTTGCGCCCGTCGACCGTCGACGCACGCAGCCTGCCCCATCCCACGTTCGTCGCGGCGTCGACGTGGAGACCCTTCCACAGGTAGCCGCGCACGCCCAAGTGACCGGCGATGCTCGAGAAGCGCCCCTCGTCGTCGCGATCGTGAGGGATGTGCCCTTGGGCGCCGACGAGCAGCTGCCCGCGACCGCCGAACGCGACGGAGATCGCCGTGCGAGCCTGGAAGAGGCTGCCCGGGAAGACCGGCCAGAGCGCGCTCGCCTCCACCCCGAGCCCCGCCCGCGCCCGATCCCCCGACACCGACACCAACCCCCGCCTCTCCCCCGCCCCATCCGCACCCGCACCCGCACCCGCACCCGCACCCGCACCCGCACCCGCACCCGCACCCGCACCCGCAGGCGCATTCGCAGGCGCAAACGCATTCGCAGACGCAGACGCAAACGCATTCGCATTCGCAGACGCATTCGCACCCGCAAACGCATCCGCATCCGCAAACACAGGCTGCGAGAGCGCAGCAATCTGAAGCGCGAGGGCGGCGACGAACATGACGAACCTCCTGGGCGTGGCCCCGGTCGATTCCGGGGACACAAGGAGCATGGGCCGCGCCCTTCCTTGCGAAAACGCCGAATACTTCATACTTTCTATGCATGAGCGCATGGCTAGCGCGCGACTCGATCGGGCGGAGAGGCCGAGGTTCGACGCAAAGGGTCGGGGAGCTCGATGGACTGGAGTGACTGGCAGCTCTTCTTGGCCGCGTCGCGCGCGGGCAGCCTGACCGAGGCCGCCCGGACGATGATGCTCGATCAGTCGACCGTGAGCCGGCGCCTCGCCTCCCTCGAGGACAAGCTCGGGACGCAGCTCTTTCTCCGCTCGCGGCGCGGCATCGAGCCCACGCACGCCGCGGCGCGGCTCCTGCCCGTCGTGTCGCGCGCGAGCGCGGCGATCCTCGAGGCAGAGCGCATCCTGTCGTGGACCGAGGATCCCCCGCGCGGCACCGTGCGCGTCGCGACGCTGGAGGCCGTCGCGAACTACCTCATCGTGCCGGCGTTGCCGGGCCTCTTGGCGTCGCTGCCCGGGCTGTCGGTCGAGCTGCTGCCCGACGCTGCGATGGCCGACTTGAGCGCGCGCGAGAGCGACATCGGCCTGCGCCTCGTCCCGCCCAAAGACAGCGAGCTCGTCGCCAAGGCGATCGACGCCGGCCCCCTGCGCGCCTACGCGTCGACGGCCAGCGCCCGACGCAAGAAGGCGCTCGCGCCGCGCGACGTCTCGTGGATCGGCTGGGACCACGAGCGCGCGTTCCAGCCGGAGTACCGGTGGATGGCCGCGCACCGCGTCCCCGTCGCGCTCCGATCGTCGCGCGCGACGACGATGGTGCAGGCCGCCATCTCGGGCGTCGGCGCGGTCTTGCTGCCCGAGCGCTTCGGCGACGGCATCGCAGGGCTCTCGCAGGTCGACGTCACCAACCTGCCCTCCGAGAGCGTGATGCTCTGGCTCGTCACGCCGCGCGGGCTCCGCCGGCAGCCCGTGGTGCACCACGTCTGGGAGTGGCTGCTGGCGCTCTTCACGCCGAAGCACCCGGCGACGGCGAAGCCGGCGAGGCGCGCGCCGCGAAGGCCCGAGGCGGCGAAGGCCGCGAAGCCCCGAAGCCCGCTAGGATGACCCGGTGGACCTCCGACTGCGCAACCTCGAGCAGCTCGACGCGCGCGCCGTCCCGCTCCCGCACGGCACCGAGGTCGTCACGCGCGTGGATCGCGTGCACGGTGAGCGGCGCGTTCCGCAGGGCACGGTAGGTCGCGTCACCAAGGTCGACGGCGACGCGCTCGACGTCACCATCGTGGGGGTGGGCGTGTTGCGGTACGC
>JAGQJA010000007.1 GCA_020430845.1 Myxococcales bacterium | reverse complement strand
CTCGCGATGGCGAAGGCACTCGCGCTTGGCGGGCTGAAGCCCGTGCAGGTGCTCCCGATGCCCGGCGAGGCAGGTACGGGGCTGCACACGCACGACGGGACGAGCCTCTGGGACGCGGTCCTCGTGTTCCGCAAGCTCCCCACCACGACGCCGACCGAGAACCTGAGCAAGGAGCAGATCGCCGCCGCGCGCGCCAACGCGCGGCGCTGGCGCGATCGGTTCCGCCGCCAGGATCGGCTTCCGTTCAACGACGCCGACTTCGCCAACCTGTTCCGCGCCTCGCTCGTTGGCGCAAGTCTGGGCCTCTACGGCCACGCTGACGACGCCCAAGGCATTCGCCTTCGCGAAGCCCTCGAAGTTGCTGCCGGGCAGTAAATCGGAGACGAAATGCCGAACCGAACCGAACCCGTGGTGGGGAAGCACTCGCTGAGCCAGTTCATCAGGACGAACTGTCTGCGGCAGTTGGCGTTCAACCTCTACCCCGACAACAACGACTACGCGCAGAAGCGCGCACAGCTCCAGATGCCGTACCCGCAGTCGCCTCGTCCAGGGCTGCGCCAGGTGCAGACGGCAGGCGACGAGTGGCAGGCCGAGAAGCTCCACGATCTCACGCAGACGTTCGGGGCCCAGTCGATCGTCGGATCGGCCTACACGCTCCAGAGCGGTCAGGTCCGGTACAAGCAGATCCAGCTCGCAGCGCATCTCTCGACGACGACGCCGACGAAGTTCATCGTCGAGTCGACGTTCAGCATCGGGAACACGTTCCAACAGGCGCTCGGGGTCGTCGGCCACGCCACGCAATACTCGCTGCAGTACGGCGAGCTGCGCCCCGACATCATCGAGGTTCTGCCCGCTGCCACGTTCCCCTCGCTCATCTCGGCCGACGGGACCATTTCGTCTCTACCCTCGGGGGACGCGCGGCTGCAGCTTCGCATCATCGATATCAAGCTGAGCGCGGATCCATCACCAGCGTACTTTGCCGAGGTCGCCTTCTACAGCATGGCACTCGCCGGATGGCTCCATGACCAGGGGCTGGCCGGGCAGTTCGTCGTCGTCCCCGACGCCGCCGTGTGGCCCGGCACCCACGAGGCCTCGAAGCTCGTCCAGGCGAGCCGCCAAGCCCAGCAGCAGGCCGTTACGCCGTCGTTCGCGCAGCTCTGGGCTGCGATGCAGGAGGACCTCGAGACCTCGCCATTCGAAGTCTTCGCCTTCCGCGTGCGACGCTTCTTCCAGTCCGACCTGCCCACGGCGCTCGCGAGCCACTGGAGTGCGCTCGACTTCCACGTCGACAACCGCTGCTCGTTCTGCGAGTACCTCGGGGAGGATCGTCCTCCGAGTCAGCACGATCCCAAGGTCGCCCCTCACCACAACCACTGCCTCCCGCTCGCCCTATCGCAGGACCACCTGAGCCGCGTCGCATTCGTGTCGCAGGGCGCGCGCCTCAGCCTGAACCAGGCCGGCGTCGGGCACGTCAACTCGCTCGCGCAACGCTTGGGCACGGACCCCGTGTTCGACACGCACCAGACCTTGCGCGCGACGCGCACGGTCGTCGCGGGCCGTGCGTCGTCGCTCCAGTCGGGCACCGTCACGATCCCTGCTCAGACGGGCTCATCGGCGTCCATGCCGAAATGGGCTGACCTTCGCATCTTCCTCTCGGTCGACTTCGATATCGGAAGCGCCATCACCGTCGCGTTCGGCTTGAAGGCGTTCTGGCACGAACCGCGCGCGTTTCAGTCGCCGCTGACTACGCAGCGGCAGAACAGAGCATGGCAGTCGAACGCGCGCATCGTCATCGACCGCGACCTCGCCACCGAGCAGCACGAGCTTCTCGCCTTCCTGCAGGAGATCCACGACATCATCCAGTGGTGTCAGACGCAGGACGCGCAGACGCTGCAGAACCCGCTCCTCGCTGGGCTCACGCCTCAGCGCCGCCCCGACTACCAGACGAGTTTGCAGGTCTACATCTGGGACTCCCTGCAGTACGACCACCTCGCGAGAGTCATCGGGCGTCACCTGCAGGCGATCCTCGCGAACCAGAACCTCAGCTACCTAGCCTGGCTATTCCCGCCCGAGGAGCTGCTGGAGAACCCCGATTCCATCGTGCGCCGGTCTCCGATCACGATCGTTCGGGACGTGATCCGTTCGATGCTGGCAGCGCCCATTCCCCACTACTACAGCCTCTTCGAGGTCGCTCGCCTGTACCACCAACCGTCGCTGCCCGCGAACGTCGCGACATTCAACGTCCATCCGCTTTTCGCTACGTCGCTGAGCGACCAGATTCCGTCCGAGCGCGCACACGAAATCTGGTCCCGAATCACGACGCCGCGACATTGGCAACAGCAGATGCAGACCTACGCGGAGACCGTGAAGAAGCGACTGTCCGCCCTCGAGACCGTTGCACAGCGGCTCGAGACCGACCTGAAGCCTCGCCTCACGCAGAGCGCGCCGGTCATCCAGATCGGGCCTCCGCCTCGTCAGCCGAGTACCAGCTCCGACGGCCAGCTCTGGTTCGCCTTCGCGAAGCTGAGCAAGGCGCTCGAGGAGCTCGATGTACAGCAGGTGCGGGCGATGCCCGCGCACGAACGCGCAGCCCGCTTCCGAAGTGCCCGGCTGGTCCAGCGTCTCGTCGGCCAGGCGGAAACCGCCGCTCTCGCGACACTCGGGCTTGCGCCGCAGGTCGGTCGACGCGTGTACCTGCTCTCGCCCGACTCCCACGACGTGAAGGCAAAGGTCGGCGACTTCTCGTTCGCCCTCGCGCCCGAGAACGCGCCGGGCCTCCTTGACCGCAAGATCGCGGGCGTCGTGCGCAACACGGCCTTCGACGCGACAGTGAACCAGCGTCTCGGCAACCGATACTGGCACGCGCTCGTCGAAGACCTGACGTGCGTGACCATCGCGGGCTTGGACCGGAACAACGGCCTCATCGCCCTCGACGCCTCCGCTCGGAACTGGCCCACGGCTCTCGACGAGTTCCACGCCTCGGGCTTGGTCGACCTCGAGCAGAACGTCGTGCTCGATCCGGTCCACAACGACTTCTTCACCAAGAAGCTCGACGCCACCCTGAAAGCTATCGGCAACCCGACTATCGCTTCTAGCAACCCGCTTGTGACGAGGGCTACGGGGCAGACCGGGGCGCGCGCTCGTCGCTCGCGCAACCAGGTCCCGGCCGCCGAGTTCCTGTGGAGCCCGGCCACGCTGGCGACATCCGTGGTCTCGCGGAACCTCGGGAACATCCCGGCGCAGCTCACGACGTACGGGCTCACCCTGAACAACTCGCAGTGGCAGGCATGGCAGGATGCACTCACGCATCGGGCGCGGCTGGTCTGGGGGCCGCCGGGAACCGGCAAGAGCCGCACCGTGCGTGCGATCGCGGTGGGCGCGGTCCTCGAGGCACTCGCGAGCAACCGGCCTCTCCGTGTGTTGGTCTCGGCGTTTACCTACACGGCGATCGACAACGTCCTACTCGAGGTCGGTCGCGATCTCGCGGCGCTCGCGCCGGGCGCGTGCGATGTGTTCCGTGTTCGCTCCCGCTACCAGGCGACTCCGGGCAACATCGCACCGACGATTGACCTTGAACTGAACAAGGCCTTCCCCTCGCCCGTGGTGCGAGCGCTGCGCGCACGGCTCCAGCAGCCGAACGGAGTCGTCGTTGTAGGTGCGACGTCGGAGCAAGTGCACAACCTCCTGACGGCCGAGAACGGGAGAGCGACCAGCGAATTCTTCGACCTCATTCTCATCGACGAAGCGTCGCAGATGGACGTGGCCCACGCGATCTTGACCATCGCTGGTATCGCCACTGGCGGCAGCGTTGTCCTTGCGGGCGACCCGCTGCAGCTCTCGCCGATCCAGCAGGCCGAAGCACCCAAGGGACTCGAGGATCTCGTCGGTTCCATCTACGGCTTCTGGAGGGAGCTGCACCAGATTCCCGAGAGCCCGTTGAGCATCAACTACCGCTCGAACGACTGCATTGTGGGTCTGGCCCGCCAGTCGGGGTACCAAACGACGCTGACGAGTCACTCGCCCGCGCTCGAGCTGAACCTCCTTGCGCCCATCCCCACTGCACAGCCTGCAGCTTGGGATGCACGCCTGTTCTGGACGCACGAGTGGGCGGACATTCTCACCCCAGCTCGGCCCGCCGTGTGCTTCGTCTATGGGGACGGCAGGAGCAGCCAGCGGAACGATTTCGAGGCGGACGCCGTCGCGTCCATGCTCCTGCTGCTGCACGGCCAGATGGCGGATCAGCTCCGCAACGAGAACCACGCGGGCACTGGCCAGCCGATCCCGCCCACGACGACGGCATACTCGGCGATCGATTTCTTCCGAAAGGCAGTTGGCGTCGTCACACCGCACCGTGCTCAGCAAGGGCTGATCGTCACGCGGCTCTTGCAGGTGTTCGGCGCGACGGGCGCTCTCGCAGAAGCGATCCGCGAGTCGGTCGACACCGTCGAGCGATTCCAGGGGCAGCAGCGCGACATCATCATTGCGTCGTACACGCTCGGCGACCCGGACCAGATCGCCGAGGAGGACGAGTTCCTCATGAGCCTCAATCGCTTCAACGTGATCGCATCCCGCGCACGTGCGAAGCTCGTCGTTCTGGTGTCGCAGGAGGTCATCGGCCACCTTGCGCACGACATCGACGTGTTGCGCGAGTCGCGCCTGCTGAAGATGTACGCCGAGGGCTTCTGCAACAACGCGCGCCCCATGTTGCTCTCGTACATCGACGCGAGCGGCGTCACCCACTCTGTCCCGGGCACGTTCCGCTGGCGCTGAGCTTCGTCCATGCCGACCGCTGCTCGGCCCACGTCCCCGCGTGGGCCACGGCCCGGAGGGTCCGCTCGGCCATCGGCTCGGCGCCGTCGACGGCTTCGAGGGCCAGCACCTGCTCCTGCAGGTCGGCGGCCAGCATGAGCAGGTCGAAGAGCTGCGTGACCCGGGCGCGAGTGAGCCCCAGCTTGCGCGCCAGGGCGGCCTGGTCGGCCACGAGCCCGCGCTCGATGGCGCCCTGCAGGTGGTGCGCGAGGGCGAGCTGCCGGGCGACCTTGGCGGGGCGTTGCACGAGTTCGGGCTTGTCGGGCGGCGGCGTCGGGGTGAGCGCCACGCTGCGGCTCCGGCGCCAGTAGATCGGCTCCTCGATGACCCGGTAGTCGCTCGCCGTGTTCTTCGCGGTGCCCTCGTCGCTCGGCTGCCGGTCGCTCACGCTGCCTCCTTCGTGCCCGAGGCGGCGCCGAAGTCGATGAGCTCGACACGGCACGTACCCTTGTCCTCGTCGACCACTACCTTGTCGATGAGCGCGCGCAGGAAGCGACCCTGGTTGTCGGGCGACATGTTGACCCAGACCTTGGCGAAGTCGCGGAGCGCGGCGACGAACCAGGCGTGGTCCTTCCTGGCGATCTCCAGCTCGGCGGCGTCGCGCTCGAGGTCGCGGAGCTGCTGTTCGCTCGCGGCGAGACGGTCGGCTTCGACGCCGAGCTTCTGCTCGACGAGCTCGCGGGCGCGCCCTTCGAGCCGCACCAACTCCTCGGTGAGCTTCGAGGCGGTCGCCGAGCACTCTGCGATCTTCGTCGCCAGCTCCGCGCGCAGCTTGCCGAAGTCCTCGCCCTTGCCGGCCGTGAGCGTCTCGAGGTGCGCGGCGACGCGCTTGGGCAGGGAGCCGTCGGCGGTCGCGTTCGAGATGCGCGCAACGACGAACTCTTCGAGTGCGGCGGCGGGCAGCGGCCTTCCGGCGCACTGGTCCTTGCCGTACTTCTCGCGCCGCGAGCACCGGTAGAAACGATACGTCTTCCCGGTGGAGGGCTTCGTCGTCGAGCCCGGGCACATCATCTCGCCGCAGAGTCCGCAGCGCACGAGGCTTCGCAGGACGTAGTCGGGGTTCGTGCCGGTCCACCGCACCACGCGGCTCGTGCCCGCGACGATGGCCTGCGCGGCGCGGTAGGTGGACTCGTCGATCAGCGGCGGGTGCTCGCCGGGGTGCAGCTCGTCGCCGTACATCATGAAGCCCGCGTAGATGGGGCTCTTGAGGATGCGGCCGATGCCCTCCTTCGACCACGCGAGCTGCTTGGTGAGCTTGGTGCCGCGCGGCAGGAGCTTCCGCTCGTTGAGCAGGTGAGCCACCTTCGCCTGCTGGCGGTGCATCAGGAACAGGTCGAAGGCCTCGCGGACGACGCGCGCCTCGAGCTCGTTGACGAGGAGCTTCTTGTCCTGCACCGAGTAGCCGTAGGGCACCGGCCCGCCCGTCCACTTCCCCTTGCGACGGGCGCCGGCGATCTTGTCGCGGGTGCGCTCGCTGATCATCTCGCGTTCGAACTCGGCAAAGGACATCAGCATGTTCATCGTCAGCCGACCCATCGCGTCGGCCGTCGAGAAGTTCTGCGTCACCGAGACGAACGAGGCGCCCGCTGCTCCGAGGCGCTCCATCACCTTCACGAAGTCGAGGAGCGAGCGCGAGAGGCGGTCGACCTTGTAGACGACGATGACGTCGACCTTGCCTGCCTCGACGTCGGCCATCAGGCGCGTGAACGCAGGGCGGTCGATGTTCGCGCCCGTGAAGCCGCCGTCGTCGTAGCGCTCGTCGACGAGCTTCCATCCCGGCTGGCGCTGGATGTACGCGAGGCAGGAGTCGCGCTGGGAGTCGAGCGAATTGAACTCCTGCTCAAGCCCCATCGTCGTCGACTTGCGCGTGTAGATGGCGACGCGCCTGGTCTCCGGCTCGCTGCTCTTGGTGGGGCGCCTGCTCATCGCTCCTCCGACTTGGTCGCGACGGGCGCGGGCTCGGCGGGGTTCGCCTCTCGCTTCTCGGCGAGGGCGACGAGCCGTTCGAGGTTCTGGTTCAGCCGCGCCAGCTCGCGCACGAGCGACGGCATCGTCGACTCGTAGAACGTCTGGCCCATGCGAGTGCGGAAGAAGTCGCTACTCATGCCGCGCTCTCCTCGCTCGCACCGTCGCTGCGCTTCTTGAGCCCGAAGAAGAGGTAGCCGTTCCACCGCGTGCCCGCGATCTGCGTCGCGATGGCCGAGAGCGTCTTGTACTTGCGGCCTGCGTACTCGAAGCCCTCGACGCAGACCGTCACTTCGTGGGTCTTGCCGTCGAAGACGCGGCTGATGACCGTGCCCGGCGGCGGCACGCGCGGATCGCGGGGCTCGGTCGCTGCGAGGACTGTCGGCGACGGCAGGGCGTCGTCGCTCGGAGCATCGGCAGCGTTCGCGGGCTGCCCGAGGCGCATCTGCCAGCGCTCAGGGAGCTGGTCGCCGAGCTGCTGGATGCGCGCGATGGCGCCCTGCGAGAGGTCGCCCTGGAAGTTCGCCTCGATGCGCCAAGCCAGTCGCTTCTTCAGGTACGCCCGGTTCCGCGAGCGGGTGGGTTCGCCATACAGCTCGCGGTACTTCTCGGCGAGCGCTGGGACGTTCATCGTCTCGAGCGCGGCGAGCTGGCTCGGCATGTCGTCGAGCTCGCGCCTCGCGGTGCGGGATCTCGCAGTCGTCTTCGTCATCGTGTCTCCGTGGTTCGCGGGAGCACCATGCCCACGCGTCGAGGGCATGACGGCTTCTTCCCCGGTGGAAGACAAGGCGAGAGACTGCGAGAGCGATGACCTCACGACGCACCTCCGATCGCGGCTTCGCGTCGTGCGCGGTGCTCGCGCCGCCACATGTCGAGCAGCGTCTTGGCAATGATGGAGGCCGCCTCGTCGAGGCGACGCTCACGGTCGGCGTGGCGCTCCTCGGAGCTCTCGGTGGCAGGTGCGGCCGCGCTCGCGGTCGGCCTCGGGATCGCGTTCATGGGACGGGAAACGCGGTCCCGACGGGCGCTCTGGGACAGGGAGATCATCCACTGCCTGATGATCCCTCTTGCGTCGGGTGTGCAGTGTGCAGTATTTACTGCACACGACATCCTGGGCATGCCGTCCGGGACGAGCGAGCGAAATGGTCAAGCGAGAGAAACTCGGACATCGACTCAAGCGCGTGCGCATCGCCCGCGACCTGAGCCTGCGCGAGACGGCGAGCAAGGTCGGCGTCTCGCCGA
>JAGQJA010000806.1 GCA_020430845.1 Myxococcales bacterium | reverse complement strand
CGAGGATCAAGCCGTGGACGACGATGGGCAGGGAGGTTCCGCCGCCATCCTCGTTCACATTTCACAGACAGCTTACGACGCTCTGGGGGTGGCCGAATCAAAATGCAGTGAGAGTCGAGGATCCACGCGGAAGAGGGGCGTCCGGCGGCGGGGGGGCCACCGACTCTTTCGGTGATTCATGCGCGAAGGACGACGAATGCAGGAAACGGTGCGAAGCCCAGTACAACTCAGACGCCGCTGCCTGCGGGGGCCTGAGAACTCCGAAGGAACGAGCGGTGTGTTACGAGGAAGCGATGCAGAGATACAGTGGCTGCCTGGCAGGATGTGACTAAGTGGTCGTCAGGCTCCCCTTCGTTTCCCGGTCCTTCGATCTTGGAATGGGCGGCCAGCGTAGACTCACCGTTCGGATCTTCGCCCCGATCCGCGTGCCGCGAAGGGGCTATGAGTGCGAATACGAGATCCTGACGGGCCGACGGCGAGTACGGAGGTTCTCCATGCACGGCGAAGATGGACTTCAGGCACTCCTTCTTACTCTTGCGGTTATCGTTACTGAGATAGAGGTCGCCGCTCGCGATTGTGGCGGTCAGCTATCCCCTGACGACATGCGAGACATTGCGCAACTTCGGCCGCGTATTACGCAGAGACCGTAGCGATGCGCAGGTTCGTGCTCCTCGCTAGTGCGACGGGTGCAGATCCTCTCCGGCGGCGTGAAGTTGCGTGATTGCGCGAGCTTCGGGGAATTAACGCGAGGGGCGTGAGGTTCTTCCGTCGAGGGTGAGCGTGACCCTCGGAAGGAGCCGCCCCATGAGTGCCGTGCATGCCGATCCGATCGAGGCCGTCGAGAAGCCGTTCGCGCGCGCGAGAGCGCACGCCGCGAACGTCGAGGGTATGCTCATGAGCGACGAGATGATCCGCAAGTCGCACTCGGAGCTGGAAGCGATGCTTGATGGCCAGGGCAAGGAGTGGGCGCGCCTGCTGCTCGAGGAGAACCTGCGGCTTCGCGCTCAGCTCGAGAGACGGGCGACGGTGGTCTGCGCGGAGGGGGTCGATCGCAGGTCGACGCGCGATAGCGAGCGGCACTTGGAGACACTGCTCGGCCGCGTGGCGGTGCCGCGGCTCTCCTATCAGGCGCCGGGGTCCACCGACCTGCATCCGATGGACGCGTCGCTCAATCTGCCGCGAGAGATGTTCTCGCACGGCATCCGACGCATGGTCGCAAAGGAGGCCGCCAAGTCGTCCTTCGACGAGGTCGTCGAGACCGTGCGCGACTTCACGGGCGCGTCGATCGCCAAGCGCCAGGTCGAAGAGCTCGCGATCCGTGCGGCGCAGGACTTCGACGCGTTCTACGAGCAACGCGCGGCGGCTCGGGCCCCGAGCGATGACCTTCTGGTCATCAGCACCGACGGCAAGGGAATCGTGATGCGGCACGAGGACCTCCGGGAAGGCACGCGGCGCGCGGCCCAGAAGAGCGCGCGAAAGCTCGAGACGCGCCTCACGCCGGGCGAGAAGAGCAACCGCAAGCGCATGGCGCAGGTGGCGACGGTGTACTCGATCGCGCCGTTCCCGCGCGGCCTGCGGACATCCTGCACTCGCTGCGCGACCCGGACGAGGTCGACGCCAAGCGCCCGCGCCCGACAGACAAGCGCGTCTGGGCGAGCGTCGAGAAGTCCGCGCAGAGCGTGATCCGCGACGCGTTTGCAGAGGCGCTGCGGCGCGATCCCCACAAGACGCGTCGATGGGTCGTTCTCGTCGACGGCGAACCCAAGCAGCTTCGCGCCGTGAAGACCGAGGCGCGTCGCGCGGGTGTCAAGGTCACGATCCTCGCCGACATCGTTCACGTCATTGAATACATCTGGGCCGCCGCGCGCGCTCTCTTCGGCGAGAGCAACGCCAAGGCCGAAGAGTGGGTCGAGCACCGGCTGCACGCGCTCCTCACGGGCCGCAGCGGCGGCGAGGTCGCCAAGACGATTCGTTGGTGGGAGGCTCGCCACAAGAAGCTCGACGCTGCCGCGCGCGCGGCGATCGACAAGACCTGCCGCTACATCGCCGACCGCACCCGTACTCGTCTCCTGCGCTACAAGGAGGCGCTGCGCGACGGGCTGCCCATCGCGACCGGGGTCATCGAGGGAGCGTGTCGCTACGTCGTGAAGGACCGCATGGACCGAACGGGAGCGCGCTGGTCGCTCACCGGCGCCGAGGCCGTGCTCCGACTGCGCGCTATCCGCGCGTCCAAGGACTTCGACGCCTACTGGGCCTTTCACCTCGAGCGAGACAGAGAGCGCAACCACGCGTCACGCTACGAGGACGGCAAGATCCCTGACCCGCTCCCCGCCCCGAAGACACGGCTCAAGAGGGTCAAGTGATCGATCTCGCTGCGCTCCAACCGCGCCGGAGAAGAGCCGCATCCTAGTGCGACTACCAGTCGTACCCGTGGATAAGCGAAAGTTTGCAGCACGCAAGTCAACTCGGGCGTTAGCGAGAGTTGAAGAGCTGTCTGAGAAAACGCGCGGGATCGCTCAGGAAGTCACGCGTCAGTTGAACCTGTTCCGCCTCATCATACGTGATGCGAGAGATGCCACTCGTGTCGAGTTTGAAGACGGCGGCCTCCGGGTAGGCGAGCACGAGAGGCGCATGCGTGGCAATGATGAACTGCGAACCTGCGTTCACTAACTCATGCATGCGGAGAAGAAGCGAGAGTTGTCGAGAGGGGGAGAGAGCCGCTTCAGGCTCGTCGAGAATATACAAGCCGTGGGGGCCGAAGCGATTCTTTAGGAGGGAGAGAAAGGACTCTCCATGAGACTGCTCGTGAAGACGACGAACCCCGTATGCGTTCTCAACTCCCAGACGCTCGATCTCCGTAGCAACGTTGTAGAAGGTTTCGGCTCGGAGAAAGAAGCCAGTGGCGGGCCGCGGTCCACGAACGATGCGCAGGCGCCTGTGCAGTTCGGAGTGGGACGCTCTCGTGGCGAAGTTGAAATTGATCGTACCGCCCTCAGCGTTGAATCCGAAAGCCACGGCTAGGGCCTCAAGAACCGTAGATTTACCCGCTCCGTTCTCGCCAATAAGGTAGGTGACGGCAGAGAACTCCAGACCGTCGAGAGCCTGGATGGCCGGGAGCGAGAATGGGTAGGACTCCGCCGTCTCCGTGCGATCTCGAACTAGGCGGACGCTCCGCAGAAATTGAGCTTCACTGCTCATTGCTCTTGCTATCATACCGTGAGTGTCGTGGCTCGGCGACTTCAATCCCGTGTCGTCCGTGTCGTGGCTCGGCGGTGCACAGCGGCATATGCGCGCCAAGCGAGAGGCAGGACCGCTGAATGAGGTGGGAGAGGCCGTGACCTCGTACCTGAGCCTACCCGCGAGCGCCGCCACCACGCGCGCCACCGCGACCTCGACCGCCTCCTCACTCGAGACGCGCAAGACGCGCCACCCCGCGCGCGCGAGCCGCGCGTCCCGCGTCGCGTCCTTGCGAGCGCGCCCTACATGGTACCCCTCATCGACCTCGACGACGAGGCGCGCCTTTGGAGCAGCGAAGTCGACGATATACTTGCCGATGACGTGCTGCCGCCGAAACCCCACGCCGAGCCGCGAGCCAGAGAGCCGCGCCCAGAGCGCAGCCTCGCTGCGCGTGGGCTCGCCGCGCATGCGCGCCGCGTGAGCACGAAGAAGGACCGAGCGAGCGACCAAGAGCACCTCCCGCCCCGGCGGGGTGCCGGGCGCAGCGACCCCGAGCGCACGATCCGTGACGCGCGTCCCCGCCGCGCCGCGCGTGCACACGCCAAGCGCGGCGCGGAGCGTGCGCGTCAGAGCAAGCCCGGCACCCCACCGGGGCGGGCGCGCCACGGGAGCTCGCCCACGACGCGTGCGGAGCAGACAAGACGGACGCATGCATATGCACGGTCTCACCCCCTGATTCAGAGAGTCGAAGAGAATCTCAGTGGCCTCCCCCTGCTGCGCGGCTGCGCGCAGGCCGCAGGCCGCAGGCCGAGCACAGCTTTGGGGGAGCGGCATGGCGAGACACACGCCACATGCCCGTGGGGGCAACTCCACCCCACGGCTTCGAAGAGACGTACAGCTACGAGGTGACGGGTGAGCTGCGTGAGACCGTCGACCGGCTGTCGCGCACGTCGACGATGACCCACGATCAGCTGGGGCGCGTGCTGGCGATGGTGGACACGCTGGGGCGGAGGCACACGCGGACGTATCCCGTGCCGACGGCCGGCGCGTGGAGCGGACCGGGCCTCACGGCGGCGAGCGCGGACGCGACAGCGGCCGCCACCGCGCTCACCGCCGCGATGAGGA
>JAGQJA010000120.1:3654-3924 GCA_020430845.1 Myxococcales bacterium | reverse complement strand
AGCGCGCCGCGTGTCCAGGCGCCGCGCGCGGGTGGAGCGTCGACGGCGAGCGCCGCGAGCAGCGCGTCCATGGACGCGGGGCGGTCGCGCCTCCGGAACGAGAGCCCGCGCACGAGCGCGCGTCGCACGGTCTCGGGCACCGCTTCGCCGTCGTGCGCGGCGGTGCGCGTCGGTGGTCCTTCGGCGATCGCGGCGAGGAGGCCGCCTTGCGCCGACGGGGAGAACGGCCGCTCGCCGTAGAGCGCCTCCCACAGCGCCACCGAGAACGCG
>JAGQJA010000120.1:0-3546 GCA_020430845.1 Myxococcales bacterium | reverse complement strand
CGACGCCGCGGACGCGCCGAACGGCACCTCGTGCGCGAGGCCGAAGTCGGTCACGAGCACGGTCCCGTCGCCGCGCACGAGCAGGTTCTCGGGCTTGAAGTCCCGGTGGACGAGGCCCGCGCGGTGCGCCGCCGCGAGACCGGCGCCCGCTTGAACGAACCGCGCCAGCACCTCGCGCCACGTCCGCGGTCGTTCGCGCAGCCAGTCCCGCATCGTGCCGCCTTCGACGCGCTCCATCGCCAAGAAGACGCGGCCGCCGTCGACCCCGACGTCGAAGACGCGAACGACGTTGGGGTGGGCGAGCTTTGCCATGGCGCGCGCCTCGCGCTGCAGCCGCTCCGCGTCGCCCGGGCGCTCGTGGGACGCCGACCAGAGCACCTTGAGCGCGACGCGCCGATCGAGCTCCGGATCGTATGCAGAATACACGATTCCCATCCCTCCCGCGCCGAGGGGCTCGTCGATGCGATATCGGGACAGTCGCGCGGCCGCCTCGGGGGCCGCGCGGTCGACGAGGCGCGGGCCGGTCGCGTTCGCCGTGCTCACGACGAGCGCGCCGACGAGTCGGCAGCACGCGTCGCAGCCGGCGAGGTGAGACATCACGCCTTGCCGCGCGGCCGCGTCGAGCCGGCCCGAGAGGAAGCCGTCGACCGCGTCCTCGTCAGGACACGCCATCGGCGATCCCGGACGGGCGCGGCGCGAGCACGCGGCTCAGCGTCAGCTCGATCTGGCTGTGGACGGCCCGCGCGATGCTCTCGAACTCCCGCGTGGACACGCCCAGGTCGGAGGTGAGCCGGGCCTTGGTCGAGTCGAAGAGCACGTCGCGCGCGCGTGCGAGACGCCGCATCACGGTGGAGCGCTCGACCCCGAGGATCTTGGCGATGTCCTCACCGCGGTGGGTCCCCGAGGCATGCAAGCGCAGCAGGGCGCGCTGGTCGTCGTCGAGCGCGTCGAAGGCGGCCTCGAAGGCGGCCTTGAAGGCGTCTCTGTAGCGCCACTTGAAGTGATCGAGCTCGGGGTCGACGCCGTCGACGACGATCGCGGCTTCGTCGGTCGACGCCGGCCGCGGCGCACCGCGCTTGAGGTTGAGCGCCATGCGCACCGAGAGCACGCGGAGCCAGCCGCCGAGCGGACCCCTCCCGGCGTACTCGGCGATCTTGGGCGAGCGCTCGCCGTCGGACACGACGAGGCGCTCGGCGATCGTCTGCGTGACGTCGTCGATGCCGTCTCGGTCGGACGGACCGCACACACGCGCGACGTAGCTCGGGATCTGGGAGAGGAAGTCCCGACCGAGCGCGGAGATCGCGCCGGGCACCCCCTCCGCGCAGGCCGTCGCGAGGAAGAAGTCGGCCGCGTGCAGCTCGTCGGGCGCGAGGGGGCCGTCGTCGCGCACGTGAGCGGCGACGGCTCGCCCGAACGCTCCGTCCGACACTTCGAGCTCGGGCCAAGCGTCCCTGCCGGCGTCGTAGAGCTTCTCGAGTCGAGCCGCGAAGGCCACTCGCTCTCGCTCCTCCAGCCCCTCGAGCCGCGCCCGCGCGGCGGCGCTGTGCTCGAGCACGGTCGCGATAAGCGGTTGCACGCGCGCCACTCTAGCAAGCCATGTGGGTGGGCGGTCGCCTTCAGGCCGGCGCGCTCTCGGGGGCCGGCGGCGGCGCCTCGTCGGCGTTGGCGTTCTCGTCGCCCAGCGCGCGCTTGAGCGGGATCATGAGCAAGATCATCGTGATGCCGGTCGCGAGCGAGAGGCCGCTGAGCATCAAGAAGAACGTCGTCTTCGACATCTTGTCCCAGAAGATGCCGAGGAAGCCCGAGAGGTAGTTGCCGAAGAAGCTCGAGATGAACCACATGCCCATCATGAGCGACACGATACGCGGGGGGCTGACCTTGGTGACCAGCGACAGCCCGATGGGCGACAGGTAGAGCTCGCCGATCGTCAAGAGGCCGGTGCACGCGACGAGCCACCACATGCTCGCGAGCTGGCCGCTCTCGTAGGCGCGCGCGCCGCCGATCATGATGAGGAACGACAGCGCGAGGAAGAAGCACCCGATGGCCATCTTGGCCACGCTCGACGGCTCTTTGCCGCGCGCGTTCTGCCGGGCCCAGAGCGAGTTGATGAAGGGCGTGAAGAGGAAGATCATCGCCGGGTTCACGGCCTGGAACCACGACGCGGGGATCTCGAAGCCGAGCAGGTGCCGGTCGGTGTTGCCGTCGGCCCAGAGCGCGAGCGTGTTGCCCTGCTGCTCGTACACGGCCCAGAAGACGATGTTGAGCGCGCACAGCACCAAGAGGGCCACGATGCGGCCGCGCTCTTCGCTCGTGAACGGCGCGGGCTTGGGCTTGGCCGGGACGAGGTCCTTGACCTCACCGTCGCGGTAGGCGCCGCCCTCGGCCTTGCGCGTCACCTCGACCATCTCTTTGGAGCGCTTCATCACGTTGTCGGGAGCGAGGTAGCGCTGGCCGAACGTGTAGAGCGCAAGGCCGCCGACCATGCCGACGCCCGCCGAGCCGAAGCCCCACGCCCAACCGAAGCGCGCGCTCTCGCCGAGCGTGCCGCAGATGAACGGGGAGAGGAACGCGCCGAGGTTGATGCCGACGTAGAAGATCATGAACGCGCGGTCGCGTCGCGCGTCGCCCTTGGGGTAGAGGCTGCCGACCTGGGTCGAGATGTTCGGCTTGAAGAACCCATTGCCGACGATGAGGAGCACCAGGCCGACGTAGAAGAGGTGCTCCCACATGAGCGTGAAGAGCCCCGCGCCCATCACGACGCCGCCCACGTACACGCTCTTGCGTTGGCCGATGTAGCGGTCGGCGATGTAACCGCCCGCGAGCGGCGTGAGGTACACGAACGCCGTGTACAGCCCGTAGACCTGGCTCGACTGCTGCTTGACGTCGAGGTCGCCGAAGACGCGCGAGAGGCCCGCCATCAGCGCGGCGTGCCCGAGGACCTTCGCCTTCCACTCCGGGAGGAACAGGTGCTTCGTCATGTAGTAGACGAGCAGCGCGCGCATGCCGTAGTAGGCGAAGCGCTCCCACATCTCGGTGAAGAAGAGGATGTAGAGGCCGAGCGGGTGCTGTCCCACGTGCCTCTGCTCCGGGACGCCCGGTCCGAGCGCCAACACCTGTTTGCCTTGCATGCCCTTGCCCCTGCCCGACGGTTCGGCGCGCGGGCTTACACCCGCCCCCGGCGGGAGGCGAGAGGGAAGCGCGCGCCCGTCAGGGCAGCACGCGGAGCACGGAGGCGGGCGAGACCTGGACGACGAACCGCCCCTGCGGATCGCGCGCGAGGGACAAGAGCGGCCGGGTCGTCGGGAGCTTCAGGGTCACGGGCGCGATGCCGGGCACGACGCGCGAGATCTGCCCCGCCATGGCCACGACGAGACTCCCGTCACACGAGCGCGAGAGGAGCGTCCGCGACGAGAAGCCGGGCACCGTGGCCACCGTCTTCCACGCGCCGCCGTCGGTAGAGACGACCGCCTGCACGCCCGGGCCCGCCGGCACCGCGACCAGCAGCGTGCCCGACTCGGCGAGCACGCTGCCGAGCCCCACGAGCGC
>JAGQJA010000805.1:647-1687 GCA_020430845.1 Myxococcales bacterium | reverse complement strand
TGCCGCGCGGCTTTCGCGACGAGGGCGAGAGCTCCGAGGCCGCGGCCGCGCGCGAGCTCCGCGAAGAGACCCGCTTCACGCGAGGCACCCCGCTTCCGCTCGGCGGCGCGCCGGCCAACCCCAACAGCGCGTTCTTCGAGACGCCCGAGTCGGGGATGGGTGTGGCGTTCTTCGGCGTCGAGGTGGCGCGCGAGCACATCGAGCACCGCGACGGGGCTTGGGTCTTTCGCGAGGCCGCGCTCGACGACGATCGGCGCGCGCAAGACGAGGAGCACATCGCGGCGTTCCGCTTCGCGCCGTGGACCGAGGTCGCGGCGCTCGCCGACATGTTCAGCCTCTCGGCGTGCGCGCGCCTGCTCCGTCGGCTCGAGGCCGACGGGCGAATCGCGGTGACGACCCCGGGCTGAGCGCGATCAGCGTCGCGTGCGACGACGCGCTGCGACGAGCAGGCCCGCGACGGCGAAGAAGCCGAACGCCGACGAGATCGGATCGCTCGACGTCACGTTGCACCCGCCGTCGTCGGATTTGGCGGGAGCCGGCGTGGCGCCCGCGTCGGTGCCGCCGCTCGAGCTCGTGCCCCCGCTCGAGCCCGACGATCCGCTCGAGCCCGACGATCCGCTCGAGCCCGACGATCCGCTCGACCCGCTCGAGCTCCCACCGTCGGCGGGCCCGGAGTCCGCGCCCGCGTCACCGGGCGGCGCGTCCTCGATCATGAGCTTGGCGCCGAGCCCCGGGTGCACCACGCACTGGTAGTAGATCGTGTTGGGCGTCGCGGCGGTCGGCGTGAACTTGATGGAGCCGGTCGAGATCTCGTTGGCGATCTTGGTGCCCGCGCCCGCGCCGACGGCGTCGTCGGTCAGGTACAGGGGGTGACCCGCGAAGTCGGCCTCGTCGGCCGGGTCGATCTCGAACGTGTACTCGGTGCCTCGCTTGAGCGTCAGCACCTGCTGGTCCACGTACCCGGCGCCCGTGTTGAGCGCGAACACCGTCGAGACGTCGTTGAACATCACGCAGATGTTCGTGGGCGAGTTGGTGGCGCA
>JAGQJA010000805.1:0-589 GCA_020430845.1 Myxococcales bacterium | reverse complement strand
CGGAGGGCGGTGCGGGTCTGCATGGGCCTAGGCATAGCACCGGCGCGTTCGAACCCAAATCACTCGCCAGCCAACGCCGTGATCTCGGCTTGCGACAGCGCCCGCGTGTAGATCCTCACCTCGTCCACGCGTCCGTGGAGCGTCTGTTGGTTGAGTCTGCCGCCCACCATCAAGGCCCCCTTCGGGTCGGAGGGCTCGGGCGCGCTCGGGGCCGTCGCGCTCACGACTCCGCCCACGTACAGCCGGGTCTCGTTGGCGACAGGGTCGGACGTGACCGCGACGTGCACCCACGTCTCGAGCGGGAGGTCATCGGGCGATGCGACGTTCACGACGCCGTTGCGACCGTTGGCCGAAAACCGCGGCGCCCGACCGTCGACCTCGAGGCGGTACCCGTACGCCATCACCCCCCGACGCACGATGGTCCCAGCTGTGAAGTTGAAGAGCAGCCCTCCTCGCAGGTAGACCCACGCCGAGATGGAGTAGGCGCCGGCCGCCATCGTCGGCTGCTGCGACAACACCAGCGCGTCGTTCTGGTCGTACCGGGGCGCTCCGCCGAACCCCGCCGCCGTGCCCGACTTCCCTGGGACGA
>JAGQJA010000119.1 GCA_020430845.1 Myxococcales bacterium | reverse complement strand
TTCGAGCGGCTTGAGCGCCGCGACCGGTCCCTCGTACACCTTGACGCCGTTGACGGTGATGACGGTGCTGCCGTCCTCGAGCAGCGCCTGGCCCAGACCGCTCACGTTGGTCGTGACCGACGCCTCTCCCGCGACGACAGTCTGCCCTCCGACGCCCGCTCCGTTGCCGTCGACCACGCTGAACTTGACCAATCGACCCATGTTCTCCTCCTTGCGTCGCGCTTCGCCGACTTTCGTCGCGAGCGCGTCCTGCTCAATGTGGGCGACGACGCCCGAGCTGGGCAGAGTGAAAAAATTGGATGGAGACTTAGAGAAAACCTTGGTGTGCTTGTAGGGACATGGGGTGGCTCAACTACCATCACTTCTATTATTTCTGGACCGTCACGCGTGAAGGGAGCATCGCGCGCGCGGCCCGCGCGCTCCGGTTGACGGAGCCCACCGTGAGCGCGCAGATCCACGCCCTGGAGCAGTCGCTCGGCGAGCCGCTCTTCCGTCGGGAGGGGCGGGGCCTGGTGCTCACGGACGCTGGCGAAATCGCCCGCCGCTACGCGAACCACATCTTCACGCTGGGGCAGGAGTTCCAGGCCGCGTTCGCCGGGGCGGCTCGCGAAAAGAAGGCGCGGTTTCGCGTCGGCATCACCGACGTGATCCCGCGTCAGCTCGCCTTTCGAATCCTGGAGCCCGTCCTCCGCGGAGATTCGCAGTACATCCTGACGTGTCACAGCGACTCGCCCGAGGCGCTCCTCGTCAAGCTCGTCACGCATCAGCTCGACGCCGTGATTTGCGAGGCGCCCATCGACCCGTTGGGGAGCACGGCCACCTTCCACCGTCTGCTCGGGGAGTGCGGCGTGACCGTCTTCGGGAGCGCCACGATGAGCGCCAAGCTGCGTCGAGGCTTTCCGAAGAGCCTCGACGGCGTCCCGTTCTTGCTCCCTCCCGCCGAGACCGCGATGCGGCGCTCGCTCGAGCGGTGGTTCATCACCACGGGCATTCGCCCTCAGCTCAGGGGCGAGCTCTCCGACAGCGCGTTGCTCAAGACGTTCGGCCGCGCCGGCATCGGGGCCTTCGTCGCGCCGACCGCGGTGGAGCGAGAGGTGCGCGAGCAGTACCAGGTCCGCGTCATCGGTCGCATCCCGGTGATCCGCGCCAGGCTCTACGTCGTCTCCGCGAGCCGGAAGGTCGAGCACCCGGCAGCCGCCCTGATCTCCGAGACAGTGGCAAGTCGACTGTTCAGGTAGCCGGGCGCGCGCACATGGGGCGCGCTCGGAGCACACGTCGACGGCGTCAGTTGCAGCCCTGTTTGTCCCAGTCGGGGCCGCACGGAGTGCGCGGCATGCGCGGCTGCTGTGCCCCGATGTTGGCGGGGACGGCGTCGAACCTGGCCGTGACGGAGACTGCGTCGCAGGGCAGACCTCGGAGGTCGAGACTGGTGTCGTGCATCGTGTCCACCGCTGCGCAGACCGAGGGCCGGATGAGGGTCTCGAACAGGGGGCTCTTGCAGGCGAGGACGTTGCCGTCGTCGACGAGCCCAGCGCCGACGACGAGCTGCTGCACCGGCGCGCGACCCGCGAGCGTCCCGTCGACGAGTCGGAACGACGTCGGAGCTCCTGCGTCGAGGCCGCCGTCGAGCACCTCGCCCGTCGGGCCGAGCGGCACCAGCTGTCCGGTCAGCACGACGCCGGAGAGCTCGGCGAGCGTCTCGCCGAAGTAGAACGGCAACGTCGATGACGAGCGACGGGCGTCGATGGCGAGCCTGTAGTCCTTGACCCATCCGTTCACTTGCGTGCGCAAGCCGGGAGTCGCTCCGAGCGGGACGTTCCAGTAGTCGGTACCGTCGCCCTTGGGCGGAGCCGTCGGCGCCTCTCCGTCGACCGCGCACCCTGGGTCGGCGTCCTGACCCGCGCCGCCGTCGGTCGAGATCCCGAGCGTCTCGATCAGGCTCACCTTCACGTCGAGATCGTCGGCCTCGCCGTTGTAGTTGGAGATCACGAGCAGGAGCGTGCCGCGCCCGCAGGCGACCTGGCGATTGAAGCCCTTGGCGACGTCGACGAGGCCGGAGACGACCTCGAGCGCGCGTCCCATCGCGTTGTCCACACCTCCGTCGGAGTCGCACTCGGCCTCGCGAGGGGCAGCCGACGAACGGACGCAGGTAGGCTGTCCCGCGCCCTTCGAACGATCGAGCGGATCGCAACTACAGACCTCGTCGAGGTCGAACCCCGCGGTGCTGTCGTTGAGGACGTACCTGGCCACGGCGAGCACGAACATCCGGTTCTCTCCACCGGCTCCGCCTTCGGGGCGAGGTGGCGGCCCGCGGTGCTCGCAGAGATCGGGCAGCGCCGCGGCCTCGTCGGAGGAGGCATCGGGCGAGGGCGCGGGCGGCGCAACGGGTGGGACGACGGTGAACGTGTCGTCGTCGATGCCCACCAACAGCTGGCACGCGACGAGCGGCGTCGCCGCGACGACAGCGCCCAAGAGCGCGCGGCGCAACTTCATGCGTTCCCCTTCACAGCGCGCCCCCGAGGACGAGTCCGGCGCCGCCCCACATGGGCGTGACGCGGAGCGCGACCGGGCTTTTGGCGCTCGGGAGCGCCGTCAAGACGAGGACGGCGCCGCCGGCCACCAGCGCGCCGCCGCCGATCGACAAGATGTTCGCCAGCGTGGCGGCCGTGTCTGCGTTGGCCAGCGTGCGGCTCGCTTCGTCTTTCGTCGACGCGTCGGGACACACGCCGTCGGCGTTGCAGAGGGACTTGGCGCGCTCGTTCTGGTTCTTGGCGGAGAGGCCGAAGGCCAACCCGACGGCGACCGTGGCGAGCCCCACGCCGCCGAGCGAGTAGCCGATGAGCCTGCGCGTCTGTCGCTTGGCCTCGTTGCGCTCGTGGGCGATGTCGTCCACGCCGATCGAAGGGGCCGGGACGGGCGCGTCCGCGAGCACGGGGATGGTGAGGAGCTTGCGATCCGCCGTCTCGCCGATGGTGACCGGGACCGACGCCGAGATCCGGGCGGGGGCCGAGGCGTGGATGACGTGTGGGCCGGGGTCGATCGGGAGATCGGTGCCCCACGAGGCCTCGGCGATCGGTTGGCCGTCGTCGAGCACGAGCACGAGGCCCGGCGCGCGCGCGGCGGGAGGGACCACGATGCGGACGCGAGACAGCCGCGGGGCGAGCGCCGCCTCGTGCTCGCGCGCGAGCTTGACGCGGTCCTCGCGTCGATCGGCAGATTCGGCGGCGACCTGCCTGAACTCGGCCCATGCGGTGGCCGTGCGATTGATGCGCTCGTGGCACAGCGCGAGGTTGAGCAGCGTGCCGGTCGCGGTCCGGTCGAGATCGTGCGCGGCCTTGAACTTGGAGCACGCGAGCTCGAACTTCTGTTCGGCCATGAGCTTCCTGCCCTCGAGGAAGAGCTGCTCCGCAATGCCTTCTTGGGCCTCTGCATGCGGCGCGACGCCCACGAGCGTGAGCGCGACGGCCCATGCGAAGCGCGCGCGTCTTCCCGTCGAGGCCAGGTGCATCTGCGTGGGTCGCCGGTCAGTGGCTCTCGGCCGTCGGATCACGTGGCTTCTCGGGCGGCGGTGGTGCCGCGGTGGTGGGCGGAGCGACGGGGGCCGGAGCGACGGGGGCCGAGGGCTTGACGACCCGCGGCACGGTCGCGCCAGGTGCCGCGGGACGGCGCTTGCCGGCGGCGCTCTCGCTGCTCCCGGCAGATGCGGCTCCCGGCGACGCCTTGCGCGTGGACGGATCTGCGGACGCCGTCGGTGGCGGCACCGGCTCGAGCGCTGGCGACGGCGACGGCGACGCCGACGGGAGCGGGCTCGGCGCGGGGAGGGTCTCGGTTGTCGCGCGCTCGTGCGACGCGGCCGAAGGGCTGGCGGGCGGGCGGGCGAGGAACGCTGCGCCGCCGCCGATCGCGGCCGCCGCGCCGGCGAAGACGAGCACCGCCGTGGCGCGGCTACGTTTCGC
>JAGQJA010000118.1 GCA_020430845.1 Myxococcales bacterium | reverse complement strand
GCCGCCTTGTTCTTCTTGGGGTCGTCGTCGTAGAGGCCGGCCTCGTCCTTGATGAAGATGGCCCGCTTGGCGCCGAGCACCTCGGCCGAGAGGAAGACGCCGGTGTCGGTGCGGTGCTGCGGGATGCGCCCCGTCTGCGACGGCTTCTCCCAGTACCCGTAGGGAGGCATGCCCGTCATGATGGGGATGCACCCCATGCGAAAGTAGAGCGGGAGCTTCTCGAAGTCGTCGTTCATGATGTAGATGCCGCCGTGCTTGGCGAGGAGCATCTGCACCATGCGCGCGTTCTGTCGAGGCACGTAGCCGCCCAGCGCCGCGAGCACGCCGGTGGGCAGCTCGAGGTCTGCCGCCATGGAGTAGATGTGGCGCGCCCGCGTGCCGCCGCCGCAGCAGAGCAGCAGCTTGTACTTCGACGAGGCCTCGACCAGCTCGTCGAGGATGGGGAAGACCGCGACGCGTCCGCGGTCGAGGACCGACTGCCCGCCGATCTTGATCACCCGCACGTCGGGCATCATCGCGACGGGCGAGTAGTCGAGGCCGCCCGTGCCGCCCGTCGTGAGCGACGCGTTGGAGAGGGCGCTGGGGATCTGTTTGCGCTCGCCCATGTCAGCCCTCCTTCGTGATCGTGGTGCCGGCCGGCTCGCCCGCGAGCGCCTTGGCGAGCTCTTGCGGCTTGAGGCCGTTGACGATGCAGATCTGCTTGATGTGACGCGCCGCGCGCCACGCGAGGAAGAGCTCGCGATCGAGGATCAGCTCCTCGGGCAGATCGGCCAGGAGCGCGTCGAGCGAGATGTTCTTGATCAGCTTCGCGTCGGCGTGCTTCTTCGGGTCCTTGTCGTAGAGGCCGTCCTCGTCCTTGACGAAGATCATCCGCGACATGCCGAGCACCTCGGCGTGCACGAAGAGGCCGAAGTCGGAGCCATGCGTGGGGAGGGGTCCGTCCTCGGGGGGCGGCTCCCAGAAGTGATACGGCGGCACGCTGATGACGATCGGGAGCATGCCGGTCTCGAGGTAGAGCGGCAGCTCCCAGAAGTGCTCGCGCTGCATGACGATCGAGCCGTGCTTGGCGAGCAGCGCGTTCAAGAAGACGGCGTTCGCCTCTTCCATGGCGCCGACGAGCTGGGCCACGCCGCCCGTGGGGAGGCCGAGGTCGAGCGCGATGCTCATGGTGTGACGCACGCGCGCGCCGCCGCCGACGCCGATGACCATCTTGGTCTTGCGGCTCGCTCGCGCGCGCGACAGCTCGGCGACGACGGGCAGCACCGCGTCGCGCCCCCGATCGAAGATGGAGTGACCGCCCAGGCTCACGAGCACGACGTCGGGGAGGATCGAGACCTCGTGGTCCGAGTGCGTCGACGCGATCACTTTTCGGTCGACGAGCGACTCGCGCATGAGCGGCGAGTCGATGTGCGTGCGGCCGTCTCCGGTCACCAGCTTGGTCATGTGGGCGTGTCCTTTCGGCGCGGGCCTGTCCACAGGCTGCCACTACGCGAGAAAAATCGCATGCGACAGCTAGGTTACACGGGCGTGGCCGCGCGTGTGGCGGGTCGTCCGATGGGGTAGCATCGGCCCCGTGTCGGTGCTCGACCTCTCACCGGGGGCCTTGTTCGCGGGCGATTTCGAGATCGTCCGTAAGCTCGGGGCCGGCGGCATGGGGGCGGTGTACGTCGTCGAGCAGCGGTCCACGGGGCGCCGCCGCGCGCTCAAGCTGATGCTGCCGGGCACGGTGGAGCGGGCGGAGCTCCGCGCCAAGTTCGAGCTCGAGGCCCGGGTGGGGGCGCGGATCAAGAGCGAGCACGTCGTCGAGGTCGTGTCGGCCGGCGTCGACGACAAGAGCGGCGCGCCCTGGCTCGCCATGGAGCTCCTCGACGGTGACGATCTCTCGGCCGTCGTCGCGCGATCGGGCCCGATGTCGCCCGGCGACGCGCTCGACGTCATGGAGCAGGTGTGCCACGCGCTCGCCGCCGCCCACGACGTGGGCGTGGTGCACCGCGATCTCAAGCCCGAGAACGTCTTCATGGCGACCTCGCGCCGGACGACCAGCGCCACGACGGTCAAGGTCCTCGACTTCGGCATCGCCAAGGTCGTCGAGGAGGCGCGCGCCACGAACACCGGCGCGCTCGGTACGCCGTTCTGGATGTCGCCCGAGCAGACGGAGCGCAACGCAAAGATCGGCCCGACCGCGGACGTGTGGGCCATCGGCCTGCTCGCGTACTTCTTGCTCGTCGGAAAGCCCTTCTGGCTGAGCGCGGAGGGCGAGCGGCAGAGCGTGCACGCCTTCTTGCGCGAGCTGCTCTTCGACGACATCCCGCCCGCGTCGACGCGCGCCGCGGAGCAAGGGGGGCCCACGTTGCCCGCGGGCTTCGACGCGTGGTTCGCCTCGTGCCTCGCGCGCTCCACCGACTCGCGCCTCGCCGACGCGCGCGCCGCGTTCGAAGCGCTGGCGCCCGTCCTCCGAGGACAGGGGGTCGACGCGCCGGCCGTCGTCTCGGCGCCGCGCGATGTCGTGCGCGTCGCGACGCCGGCCGCCGTCGAGGAGCCCGACCACGTGGTCGGCGCGGCCAAGACCGTCGCGCTCGACGCCGACGCAGAGGACGATCTCGTCGGCCCCGCGTCGGGGCTCCCGCGTCGATCCGGCGCCACCGCGGCGCTCGTCGGCGTCGCGCTCGTCGCGCTCGTCGGCGGCGGAGGTGTGATCGCGCTGCGACGACCGAGCCCCGCAGCGCCCCCGTCTGCGTTGCCGTCGTCGGGCGCGCCCAAGAAGCCGGTCGCTTGCCCCAAGGGCATGCGCGACGTCGCCGCGGCGCGCTACAAGATGGGCGACGACGACGGCGCGCAGCGAGAGGTCGACGTGCCCGACCTGTGCGTCGACACCACCGAGGTGAGCGTCGACGAGTACGGCGCGTGCGTCGAGGGCGGCGCGTGCGGCGCGCCCAAGGCCGAGGCCTCTTGGGCCAACATCACGCACGAGGACCGCCAGCGGTTCAGCCCGTACTGCAACTGGGGCAAGCCCGAGCGCTTCGAGCACCCCATGAACTGCGTGACGCTCGACGAGGCGCGCGCCTTCTGCGCATGGGCACGAAAGCGCCTACCGAGCGAGGCCGAGTGGGAGCACGCCGCGCGTGGTGACGACCGCCGCGCGTACCCCTGGGGCGCCGAGCCTCCGTCGCCTTCTCGCGTCAACGCCTGCGACGTGGCGTGCGCCGTCAAGCGCGCCGCCGGGACCACCTTGGCGTCGCCGATCACGTTCGACGACACGTTCCCTTCGACGTCGCCGGTGGGCGCGCTCCCCGAGGGCGCCAACGCGTTCGGCTTGTTCGACCTCGCGGGCAACGTGGCCGAGTGGACCGACTCCCCCTTCTGCCCCGTCACGACGCCCAAGTGCGAGAGCTCGACGCAGGTCGTCCGCGGCGGCTCGTGGATGAGCGACGTCGTCTTCGCGCTGCGCGTGACGGCGCGCGACAAGATCGCGCCGCACACGCGTTCGCCCGACGTCGGCTTTCGTTGCGTCCGCTGACGACGCTCATTCCTCGGGCTCGGGCTCTTCTCGTGGCGCCACACGTGAGAGCGCGCGGATGAGCGGCGCGCTGACCAAGCCCGAGAGCGCGCCGAACGTGGTGTGGATGATCGTCCCGGGGATGAGCATGGCCCACGCCACGGCGGGCGCCTGGACGGCGAAGGTCACGGCGAAGATCGTGGCGAACCGTCCCACGCCCATGAGCCCCCCCACGAGCGACCACATCCACGCGCCCGGCGAGCGACCGTCGCGCACGAGCAGCGGGACGGTGAGGTCGCACACGATGCCCGGCACGATGTGCTTGAGGATCTCGAAGATCCCGTAGCGACCGTCTCCGAGCAGGAAGGCCACCGATCCCATGGTGACGCCCGTGAGCGTGGCGCCGATGCGTGTGCGCGTCTTGAGGGCCGCGGCGATGTAGAGCGGCGTCAGGAGGACCAGCTTGTGGCCCGGCGCGAACGGGATGCTGGGCAGGACCTTGAGCGCCTTGATGCCGAGCATCGCCAGCGACACGCCCGCGATGACCGCCACGTCCTTGCTCCGGCGGGCGACCTCGGCGTCGCCGTCGCCGTCGGTGGACGCGTTCAGGTGTCGTTCGGCGCGGAAGATCTGCCGCTCGACCTGATCGGCGATCGGCCCCACGTCGCCGCGCGCGATCTTCTTGAGCGACGCGAAGAACCCGACACGCGGCGCGCCGTCGTGCTCGGCTCGACCACCGCCGCCGCCGCCGCCACCGCCGCCGCCGCCGCCGCCACCGCCGCCACCGCCACCTCCGCCG
>JAGQJA010000117.1 GCA_020430845.1 Myxococcales bacterium | reverse complement strand
CGGCGCGGCGTAGCGCTTGCGCTCGATGCGCGGGCGGCCGATCCTCGAGCAGTCGATGCGTCCCTCTCCCCGCGAACGCACGCGGCGACGTCATGTGCTCGCCGCGCTCCTGGCCCTCGCGTGCCTCCCACTCGGCGGGTGCAAGGCGCTCCGCGGGCGTGGCGCAGCCGCGGACGACGCGGGGCCATCTCCCCTCGCGCCCAAGGAGACGGCCGCGGCGAGGACGCCGCCCAAGCCGCGCCGCGAGCCTCCGCTCCCTCCGCTGCCCGATCTGCCCGTCCTCGAGAAGCAGGAGCCTGCGGTCGCGGTGACGCCGCGCGTGCGCTCGGCGCTCGGGCTCGATCGGAGTGACGCGGGAGGGTGCGGAGGTCTCACGTGGGACGGCGAGCGCCTCGTCTCCTTGCCGTGCATCGGAAAGGGCGGCTTGTTCGGACGCGCGGCAAAGGGGGCGGTCGCGCTCGTCAGCCCGAAGCTCCTCGACGCGGCGCCTGGCTCCCGACCGCGCGTCGTCGACCACCGCTTCTCGAAGCTCGAGGGGCCCGTCCGCGATCAGCGCACGTCGCCCGCGTGCACCGCGTTCGCGCTCGCCGGCGCGGTGGATCAGGCCGTGGCGCGCTTCACGGGCAAGGCGTCGAACGTGTCGACCCTGGAGATCTGGTCACGCTACAAGACGCCCTTCGCCGAGCGCGCGATCGCCGAGAACATCGGGCACACGCTCGGCAGCGAGTCGCTCTGGCCGTTCGACGAGCGCACGGCGAAGGGGTGGCTCGCTTGCCCCACGAGCGGCAAGCCTCCCAAGGAGGGGTGCGGCCTGACGCCGGACCCGAAGCGCCTCGCGAGCCTCGCCGCGGCGCCGATCGCGACGTTCACCGACGTGACGTACCTCGACGATCCGGACATCGACGTCATCGAGTCCCACCTCGCGATCGGCGAGGACGTGATCGTCTCGGTCGACCTCCCCGAGACGTTCGCGCCGCGCGGTCGAGCAGGCGCGCGCTACGTACCGCACTGGACGGTGCCGAAGGTCGAGGGCGGACACGCGATGCTCCTCGCGGGCTACGCCGTCCTGGCCAAGGCGAAGTACTTCCTGATCCACAACAGCTGGGGCACTCGTTGGGGGGACGGCGGCTACGCGTGGATCCACGCGACGACCCTCGAGAAGCACCTGCGCGAAGCGCTCGTCGTCGACGCGGAGCCCGTCCTCCGCGACGCGGCGAAGAAGCCGCGGGTCCGCGGCGCGTTCACGTGCGATCCGCCGCTCGTCCCCGACAGCATGCGCGGCACGTGCGCGCCGCTGTGCCCCGACGGCAGCCCACGGAGCGACGGCGTCTGCCCCGTCGCGTCGCACTGCCCCGTGGGGCAGGTGAACCTCACCGGCGTCTGCGTCGTCGCGGCGCCGCGCGCGCGCGGCACGGACGAGGCGTCCGGGATCTCGTGGCAATGCGGGCCGGGCGGCTGCACGTACGAGCTCCCGCGCAAGGTGGCGCCGGACTGCCCGGGGCGCTCGTGCAAGACGTCGTGCCCCGCGCCGGTCTTCCGCGTCGCGCGCGCGGGAGACGACCTCACCTGCGTGCGCTGACGTCCGAGCGTGCGCGCTATCGGTCGAGCACGACGGCCCCCGTCGCGCGGTCGAATCGACGGACCTCGCAGGTCTCACGCTGGAGGCGAGCGCGCTGGCCCTTCGCGAGGGGTCGAATCAATCTTGCGTCGAGCGCCGCGATGTCCTCGTCGTCCGGGCCGAGCGCCCGCGCGATCGCGACGTGATGTCGGGCACGATCGACCTCGCCGGGAATCGTCGCGAGAGCCAGCGCGAGGTGGAAGTGAGCCCGCGCGTCGTCGGGTGCGCACTCGACGGCCCGTTCGAAGAGCTCGAGGGCCCGGCGTACATCCTGGTCCCCGCGTCCGAGATCCCAGACCGCGCGCGCGCGCCAGGAGAGCAACCTCACGTCGTCAGGAGCTCGCGCGAGCCCTTTCGCAAAGAAGCGTTCGGCCTCTACGAGAAAGCCCCACTCCGCGTAGGCGGCACCAAGCGCGCGGAGCCCGGCGACGGAGAGGCGACCGTGTCTGAGCGCGCGCGCGAGGTAGCGACGTGCGTCGTCGTACCGGCCCAGGTGCCCGCAGTTCCACCCCATCCGGAGGTTCGCGTCGAACGACGTCGGATCGACGCGCAGCGCTCGCTCGAGCAGCGCGGCGGCGCGCGTCCGCGCGTGTTCGACACGCGGTCCGTCCGGTGCCCGCCGCAATGCCTCACGGACGAGGCGCGTCGCCAGTTCCGTCAGGGCATGTGCGTGCTCAGGAAAGAGCTCGATGGCACGTCGAAAGTGGCTGCGCGCTACGTCGTCAGGCGCGCCGAGTCCGCGTCTGTACTCTTCGTGTGCGTCTGGCCAGAGCGCGAGGAGCGCGACTTCTTCCTCTCCCGGCGGATTGTGGACGGGATCTGGGTGTACGAACGATCGAGACCACAGCTCCGCGCGCCAACTGTCCGCGAAGTCCTGCGCTCTCGTCTCGCTCGCGAACCTGCGCTGCGGCCGACGCGCCCCCTCGTCGACGACTTGGAGGTGACCGACCTCGTGGAGGAGCACGTCGTAGAGCATGAAGCGCCGAACGGCCAGCGCCGGCCATTGCGTCCCCCTCACGGCCCCGAACGTGAGAGCGCCTTGCGTCTGTCGGACGAAGTGGTTCAGGCTCACGCGCGGCGGGAGTGCGCAGAGCGCGATCTCGCGACGTCCGCGCGTAGACACGTACCCGAGCGTGCGGTTCCCCCGCGCTTCGTCGGTGAAGTGGACCGCGCGAATCCGACGCGTGAGCTCTTCTGGAAGCCTGGAGAGCACGATCGCTACGTCTTCTTCGTCGACGTAGTGCCGACGATCGCCGAACGGCAATCGGTAGCGGTACTCCACATAGAAGATGTAGCAGACGGCGCCCGTCCGCCCAGAGTCACGACGGAGCGTCTTCTACACGTGTAGTTGACGTCTTCTACAGATGTCGTAGATTCGAGGCTCATGGGGCCGACGCTGGGTGAGCAAGAGCACGACATCCTGACGGCCGTGTGGCAGCTCGGGACCTGCACCGTGCGCCAGGTGTACGAGCGCGTCGGAGCACCGCGAGGGCTGGCGTACACCACGATCTCGACGGTCCTCGACCGCTTGCACAAGAAGGGCTTCTTGAGCCGCGAGCGCGACGGGAAGACGCTCGTGTACCGCGCCGCCAAACGCGAAGGCTCGGTCGAGCAGTCACGCATGCGCACGCTGGTCGACCGAATCTTCGGCGCCGACCCGGAGCCCGCGGTGGCCCGGCTCGTCGACGCCGTCGAGACATACGATCCCGCGCTGCTCGACAGGCTCGCAAAGGAAATCGCAGCCCGACGGAGGACGCGCCGTGGATCGTGACGAGGCCGCGCTGTTGCTCGTCGTGTTGGGGAGCGGCGCGCTCCTCTGGTTCGTCGGCGCCCTGACGCCGCCGGCGGCGACGGGTGACGAGCAGAGCGCCTGGCGACGCGTGTGGCTGCCGGCGATACCCGCCGCGACGCTGTTCTTCGTCTTCGTGGGCTTCGCCGTCGCCGACCCCGAGGGCCCGCAGGCGATCCACGCAACCCGCCTCGTCGCGACGGTCCCCTTCGCCGTCGTGTGGGCACGCGCCTTGGCCCGCGCGGCGCGTGCGTCGTTCGCCGAGGGCGGCGGCCCCGCGTGGACCGAGGGGCTCGTGCGCCCGACCGTCCGACTCAGCTCGGAGCTGCGCGCGCGACTCGAACCGGGAGAGCTCCGCGCCGTCATCGCGCACGAGGACGCGCACGCCCGTCACCGCGATCCGCTCCGACTCTGGCTCGTGCAGCTGCTGACGGATCTCCAGTGGCCGCTGACGGCTCCGCGACGCCGACAGCAGAGCTGGCAGCGCGCGCTCGAGCTGGCGCGAGACGACGAGGCCGCTCGCCACCCCGACGTGGACCCGGCCGACCTCGCGAGCGCGCTCGTCAAGACGGCGAGCCTCGTACGTCCCGCACGCGCTGCGGGGGCGTCACTCGCCGACGACGCGACGCTCCTCGAGACCCGCGTCCGGCGACTCCTCACGGCAGAGACCACCGTGCAACGAGAGCGATCCGCCTCGTCGTGGACACGGGTCGCGCTGGCGCTCACCCTCACGGTCGGCGCGTTCGTCTTCGGATTCGTCGCGTCGGCCCCGTTCGTCTCCCTCTTGGCCGGCAGCCCGTGAAGCGACTCGTAACCTTCGCGAGCGCGCTCGCGATCCTCGTCCGCGTCGGCGCTGCGCTCGGCGACGTCGATCCTTCGGCGACGTACGCCATCGAAGCGGTTCGGAGCGAAGGGCTCGAGCGCACCGACCCCGAGACAATCACCGAGCTCTTGCCGAGGGGACTGCCCGCGTCGTTCTCCGGCGCGGAGCTCGTCGAGCTGCGGCGACGCATCAAGAACCTGGCGCTCTTCGACCAAGTCGACGTCGAGCCCGAGGGCAAGACGCTGGTCGTGCGCGTACGGCGCAAGTTCACCATCTCTCCGATCGTCGACCTCTCCACGGGCAAGACGCTCGCCGACTCCAAGGTGACGCTCGGCGCCGTCCAGCACGACCTCGACGGTCACGGCACGCGCCTGGGGGGAAAGGCGAGCTACAGCGAGCGAGGGCTCAACTTCACCGCCTGGCTCTACGAGCACCCGTATCGACCGCGCAGCTGGGCGCGCGAGCAAGAGATCTACTACGCCGGCTCGGGCGTCCGGTTCGAAGGAGCAGACGCGGGTCACAAGTGGCACCGGAACCGCTTCGGCGCCGAGGTCGAGCTCCTCTCGCCCTCGCTCTACACGACGAAGTGGCGCTACGAGTTCCAGCTCAACGCCTATCAAGAGACGCTCACGGCCGCGTCGGGCCCATCCCAACCGCGCGACGGCACCTACCTCGGCACCGCCAGCGAGCTCGTGTACGACCGGTACACGTGGAACGACCTCACGCCGAAGGGCTTTCGCGGGTCACTCGAGCTCCGGCCTGGCGTCTTCGTCGGCGCGGCCGAGCCTCGCCACGAGGCACGCCTCAAGGTGATCGCCGGCGTGCCGCTCGGCGACAAGACGGTGTTGATGTTCAACGCGAACGCCAGCGCGGTCAACGGCGGCAACCCGAACCACAGCGCGCTGCTCGGCAGCCAAGCCGGCGTGCGCGGTCTCCCCGACTCGCTCTATCGCAACCGCTCCCAGGTGTACGGCAACCTCGAGCTGCGACATGCCCTCGAGATCGCCCATCGTTGGTACCTGCAGGGCGTGCTCTTCACCGACGCGGCCGTCTTCGAGCCGATGAACGCACGCGGCTCGGTCACGTCGGGGCTCTCCGCGTGGTCGACGGGCGCCGGCCTGCGCCTCCTTCCCACCGCGCTCGTCGACACGCTGCTTCGTGCAGACCTCGCCCGCATCCACACGCCCCTGTCGACGTGGTTCGTGCAGCTCGGCATCAACCAGTACTTCTGATCGCATATCCTCGACGGGGAGCGCCGCACGCGCGTCGGGCGAGCAGGCTCAGGGCTCACTTACCAAGAGCGCCTTCTTGCCGGCCGCCTCGAAGTGGGCCTCGATCGCCGCCCTCCGCCGCTTGCCGAAGTCGATGAATCGAACATCGACGTGCTCGAGGGCGCGCAGCTCGGGCGAGGTCGCGAGAAAGTAGAAGCGCTCCGCCTTCAGCTTCGGGTTGATCTCCGAGAGCGCGATCGAGCGAACGCGTGGCAACGTCTCGAGCACCTCGGGGTTCGTCCACGCCTTCAGACAGAGCTGCACGTCGGAGAGGCGGCGCAGCTTGCTCAGATCGGGTAGGCGAACGACGCGCGGCTGATCGATCCGGAGACGCTCGAGGCGTACGAGGCCCCCGACGAACGCGACGTCGAGGAGGTCTCGGTTGTTGGTCAGGCTCAGCTGTGCGAGCCGCGGCACCTCGACGAGGGGGGCGAGCGCGCACGCGACGGTCGCCGCGTCGACGTCGAGCCTCGATAGGCGGCGCAGCTCCGCCACGAACGCGACGGAACGAATCGTCGACGCACCGAAGCGCAGCGACTCGAGTCGCGTACAGCCCGCGAGGGGCGCGAGATCGCCGATCGCTCCAGAGAGGGCGAGCGTCTTCAACCGCTTGCACCGAGCGAGCGCTTCGAGGTGCTCGAGCATGGCAGAGAGCTCGACGTGGCGCAGGGACGACATCTGCGCGACGAAGGAGAGGTCTACGCGGCAGGTCGCGGCGATCGAGAGGCTCTCGAGGCGCTTCAAGCCGGCGAGCACGTCGAACGGCGCGCCCTTCAGACCGCTCAAGCGGAGGTGCCTCACGTGCGCGAGCGACGCGAGCGCCGTGGCCTCCTCGTGCGAGAGGCGACGGGCGGCGGCGACGCTCCATGCGTGGAGCTGGAGGTCGGGCCGGAGAGCGAGCACCTTCTCGTCGAGCTCGAGCAGCCGCTCGAGCGAATCTGCGCCGAACGCGAACGTGACCGACGCGCCTTCGCGAAGCGTCGACACGGCCTGCCGCATCTTCTTGGCCGTCCACGGGACGCCGTTCATCGAGTGAGCCCAGGTCGTCATAGACCTCATCATCCACCGCGAGACGCGCCGTCGGAGCACGATTCGAACGCCGACGACGCGACACCGCGCAGTGCAGACCGCCGCCCTAGGGGCACGCCGCGGGCGGAGGCGCGGCGTTGCACGAGGCCGCCGTGCCGCCGGTGCCCGCGCCGCACGCGCCGCAACCGCAGCCGCTCAGGATCTGCTTGTCCTTGCAGTAGACCATCCAGCCGACCGCGGTCCCCGCCTCGAAGCACCACCAGCCGTCGGCCTTGTCGCCGCAGTCGGTCTTGCTCAGCGGCTCGTCGGGCTTGCCGTCGCCGTCGGCGTCTCCCGCGACGCCGTTGCCCCCTGTCGGGCCGTTGCCGCCGTTGCCGCCGTTGCCGCCGTTGGCAGGATCGCCGCCGACCACACCGCCGCCGCCGCCGGGGTCCTCAGCCGGCAGCGGAAGCCCGCCGCTCGAGAAGACGTTCTGTTGGAGCCAGTCGCGCGTGACCGGCGAGAACATGCTGCCGAGCTTGCCGCCGGGTGACCACGAGTCCTCGAGCAGCACGTTCTGCCAGTAGCGCTGCTCGATCGCGGCCATCTGCGCACCCGCGCTCGACTCGACCGGAAAGCCGTATAGGGCGCGAGCCTCGGGGGAGTTGAAGACGCGACCGATCCGCTCCTGACCGTAGTCGTTGAACACGATGTAGATGGTGCCGATGGCGTTGTGCACGGCTTCGCCCACGCTGCCCGGCGGGTAGCCGCGCGTCGCGGCGTAGGCTCCCAAGCGTGACTCGGGATCGACCTCGAGCTCGCCGCGATCGATGCGGCCCAGCGTGCGCCAAGGCGTGAACACGTCGGTGAAGCCGTCGAGCTCGTCGGTGAGCGCCCCCGTCCAACCTTCGCGACCGTCGCCGAACTTGCCGTCGGGGCCGCGCCCGAGGATCAAGACGCCGTCGTCGGCCATCTCGAGGATGCGCACGCCGCCGGCCGTCGCCCCCTGGATGCGCACGCCGCCGAACGCGGCGTCGCCGCGGACGGATTCTTTGAGCGCCTGGCTCGCGGCTACGGTGCGGAGCTTCTGACGCATCTCTGGGTATGCGCGGAGCGCGCGGGCTCGGTCCTCCGACTGGAGGTCGAGGCTGAACTGCGCGAGCGCGCCGGGCTGCTGCTTCTCGACGGCGTCGATGATGTGATCGGCGACCGCCTCGTAGCGCGCCCGCCGCGTACGCGCGGCGTCGGTCGTGGACGCGCTCGGCTTCGACGCCGTCGCGGGCAAGCCCATCATGCCGCGCAACACGCCGCGCGCGCGTTCGGTGTGCTCGACCTGCGCCGCAGGATCGCCGCCGCCGAGGCTGCGAGCACCGTCTTGGTTCGAGCTCGAGCACGCCGCCGGTAGCACCGCCAATCCGATCAGCGCCCCACAGCAGAGGAGCCGAGCGATCCCTGCACGCCATCCCATTCCCATCCAGCTCTCCTCACCCCCCGCGCGCCCCGTACCGCCACCCTGAAAAATTCTACGGACGGCGCACGAGTAATCCCCCCTCCCACCGACGTGCATCTGCACGCACACTCGGTCGGCGTGGATCTGCCGTGCACCACGCGGCGAGGAGCGTCGCTCAGCGTCCGGCGTCGCGTCCGGCCCGCGCGCCCACCGGCAGCACCTCGCCCGTGGAGGCGACGTCGACCTCGCGCGCCGACTTGCCGGTGCGATCGAGCGTGACCCGCACGACACCGTGGAGGGGGCGTCCGAGTGTGAAGCGCCGATCCTGGGGCGCCGAGGGCCCCGCGCCGAGATCGACCGGAGCCTCCCAGAGCGGCGCGCCACGCGCGTCGTACCGGTACGCGAGGACGCGGTCGCCCCCTGCGTCGCCGGGCGCGCGCGCGGCCTGCACCGCGACGAACGTGCCGCGCGTGTCGACCGCGAGCGAGACAGGAGACGCCGAGCGCCCCGCGATCTCCAAGCCTGCGCCCCAGACGAGCGAGCCCGACTCGCTGACGCGCTGCGCGGCCGTGCCCTTGTCTCGGGGCGCGGCGAGCACCCACCCGTGGCGAGGCCAGTAGAGGAGGGTGACGTCGGAGCATGCCCCGCCCGACAGCGCCACGAAGTCGGCGAAGGGCGCGCCGTCGTCGTCCCACACCCTGAGGGCCACGGTCGACGTCGGGGGATCACAGGCGGCGATGGCGACGCGGCCGCGCGGCCCCGCACCGAGCGAGATGCCGGCCACGGGCGCCGTGATGCCGGCCACCGGGCTCTCCTTCGACCACAAGAGAGCGCCCTTGTCGTCGACCACGAGCAGGAGCGGCGTCGCTTGACCAGAGCTCGAAGCGCGCGCCTTCGCCTCGTCGACGACGAGCCACGCGCGACGCCCCGCCGCGTCGAGCCGCACGCTCTCTGTGAGCAAGGGCCGCGGGAACGGCGCGCCGAAGTGCTTGTGCAGCAGCGAGGCGTTGGCGAGCAGGGCCGGCTCGTCTCGAAGACGCACGACGCGGCCACGCACGGCGGGCGTCGTCGTGAGCGAGACCTCGGCTCCGGCAGCGTCCGCGTCGCGATCTGCAGCGCCGCCGTCTCGATCCGACGGTGCTCCGGGTCGATCCTTCGCCGAGCCCGCGTCGACGTCGGCCGTCGCGCCCGCCGGGGCGCCGTCGCTCGCCCCCGCGAGCTCCTTCACGACCGCGACGAGCCCGTCGGTCACGCGCGACAGCCGATCGTAGTCGAGCGTCTCGGGGCGATCGCTCGCCTGGTGATAGTGCGGATTCCGGAACGGCGCCGTGTCGGTCACCATCACGGCGGGGTAGCCCTGTTGCCAGAACGACCAGTGATCGCTCCAGCCCACGCCCGCGACGAAGCCCGGTAGCGCGGCGCCCTCCGACGGAAAGCGCGCGTGCCGTCTGAACGCGCCGACCGACGCGCGCACGAGCGAGCGCGACGACGTGTTGCCGACGAAGCCGATGAAGTCCCCCCGGTCGGGGTAGAACCAGCTCACGACGGGTGGGTACTTCTGCGAGCCGCGCTCGTCGGAGAAGTAGCCCAACGTCTCGAGGCTGAGCATCGCCGCGATGCGCTCTCCCTTGGCCTTGCACGCCTTGGCGTACACGAGGCTGCCCATCTCCTCGTTCCAGAAGAAGGGAGGCTCCTCGTTCGCGAACGCGACGAAGCGCAGCGTGCGGGACGGCGTGAACCTCTCGCGTGCGAGCGCCCGCGCGATGGCGAGCATGGCCGCGACGCCGCTCGCGTTGTCGTCGGCGCCGGGCGCGCCCGCCGCCGTGTCGTAGTGTGCGCCCACGACGACGATCGACGCGGCGTCGCCTTGCCCTGCGAGCGTCGCCTCCACGTTGACGACGCGCGCTTGGTCCGACGCGTAGCCGAGGCGCTGCACGGGATAGCCCGCGCTGCCGAGCGCATCGACGATGTGGTCTGCCGCGCGGTCGAGCGTCCCATCGACGCGCTGGCTCCGCTCTCGCCCGTCGCCCACGAGCGCGACGACGTCGGCGCGGAGGGCGTCGGCGCGCGCCCTGCCCTCTGCGTCGAGCGGCGCGAGCGCGCCTTGGTGGCTCTGCCCGGGCATGACGGTCATGTAGGCGGCACCACCACATACGAGCGGGAGCAGCGCGGGATAGAAGATCATGCGCGCCTTGGCGCGGCGCGAGCGATCTCGCCAAAGGCTCTTCCAGCGCGACATCGGCGACGATGGTACGCGGAGCGCGATCGAAGCGGGCGCGCTCTTTCCCTTCGCGCACGGAGCGACCGCTCGACGGCGATCTCGCTCGCGCATGGCGCGCGCCCGCTACGGCGCGGTGACGACCTGCCAGTAGCTGCGAAACGGCGCGCGGTCGGCGCGCTCGACGAAGACGTTCGCGGGCATGGTGAGCTGCGTCGTCCTGTGCCCGGGGCGCGCCGCCGGGTGTCGCTTGCCCTGGTCGAACCAGACCCGCACGATGAGGCTCAGCTCGTCGCGGGGCATCGCGCGCACGTTGTCGACGAACGTGCCGTGCTTGCGCGCGTCGAACAGGTACTGCTCCACGTTCGACGTGTAGAACGCCCCGAGGAGCACGCCGCGCTCGCGCATGTCGGCCGCCACGGCGCGCAGCGCGCGGGGGGAGCCGAAGTCGCCGACGACGGGCAGGACGCGGTTGCCGAGCACGAGGCCTCGCACGCGCCGGTAGCTCTCCTCGGTCGCGAGGAAGGTCGCCCGCTCCCCCGTGACGTCGCGCGCCGCGAAGTTCTCGGCCAGCGTGGGGTAGCGGCGATGACTCCCCTGCATCGCGTACGCGATCGACAGACCTCGCGTGGCGAACGCGTCGACGATGCGCCCGAGCTCCTCGTCGTCGCCGTCTCGACGTACGAAGCGCAGGCGCCCCATGAGCGCGCGGGTGCGCGAGAGGCTCTCGGCGCGGAGCGCGGGATCGGGCTTCTTGTCGTCGAACGCCGTCAGGAGGTCGCCGATGTCGTCGACCGTGGCCGCGTCTACCGCGCGTGGGCGTCGCGACAGCAGCGCGCTCAAGAACCCCGAGCGCGTCTCGCCGGCCTCGAAGCACGCCCGGAAGAACATGTGCTCGAGCGTGTTGCCGCGGCGGATGTCGACGATGTACGCGACGCGCGGATCGAGCATCGCGAGGTACGAGAAGCTCTGATCGGGCCCGACGCCGACGTACGCTCGGTCACGGCGACGCGGGTCGCGCAGCTCGGGCGCGACGTCGAGCAGCGTGGTCTCGTTGGTCACGTAGTTGTCGCTCGGAAAGCGCCCGGGGTCCTCCGACAGACGCGCGAGGAGAGGCCCCACGTCTTCGTCGGCGACGAGCTGCCCTCGCTCCTCGGGCCCCGCGTCGTCCGTCGCCCCCGTGGGCGCGAGCGCGTCGAGGACGTCGGGAGCGAGCGCGCCTCCGCCGTCGGTCGTGGCGTCGACCCGCGCGCGCGGACACGCGAGCAGGCTCGAAGCCACGACGACGGAGAAGACCGCGCCCCACGTCAGAGAGACCTTCTTCATCGCACACGGTAAACGCTCACGCGAGCGCCCCCCTTCCCCTCACGACAACGCCGGACGACAGCGCGCGGCGATGGCGTCGACCGCCGCCGCGAGGTCCAGCTCGCGCAGCTCGCGCCCCTCACGGACCGAGACGCGCCGTGACGCCACGTCGCGAGGTCCCACGACGACCACGATGGGCACCTTGGCGCGGTGGGCATCGCTCACGCGCCGCGACAGATCGTGATCGCGCAGGTCGACGCGCACCCTTGCCCCGCCCCGCTCGAGCAGCGCCGCGACCTCGGCCGCGTACGCCGACTGCTCCGGCGCCACGGGCAGGACGCGCACGGCCTCGGGCGCAAGGAACGGGGGCAGCTTTCCCGCGTGGCGCTCGAGCAAGAGCGCGATGAAGCGCTCGAAGCTGCCGAGCATGGCGCGGTGCAAGATGACGGGCGGCCGGATGCCGAAGCGCCTCGGGAGCACGAGGTCGACCTGCAGCGTGCCGCACTGCCACGAGCGCCCGCCCTGATCGCGCAGCATCAGCTCGAGCTTGGGTCCGTAGAACGCGCCGCCGCCGGGCACGCGGTCGAAGGCGATCCCCGCGGCGTCGAGGGCGCGCGCGAGCAGCAGCTCTGCGCGGTCCCACAGCGCGTCGTCGCCCGCGCGCACTTCGGGTCGCAAGGAGAGCGACGCCTCGATGACGTCGAAGCCGGCCCCCTGGTAGAGCGCGCGCGCACGCGCCCAGAAGCGCGCGACCTCGGCGTCGATCTGATCCTCTTCGCAGAAGACGTGCCCGTCGTCTTGCATGAACTGCCGCAGGCGAAAGAGACCCGCCAGCTGGCTCCGTCGCTCGTTTCGGTGCACCACGCCCATCTCGCAGAGGCGCAGCGGCAACGCCTCGCGAGATCTCCTCCGCGCGAGCGCGATGTGCCCGGGACAGCTCACGGGCTTGAGCGCGGCGTCGCCGTCGAGCCGCATCATGCCCGCGGAGAACTTCTCCCAGTGCCCGCTCTTCTCCCACACCGAGCGCGCGAGGACCTGCGGCGAGCGCACCTCCTCGTATCCGTCCGCCGCGACCGCGCGACGCACGTGCTCTTCGAGCGCGCGGAGCACGACGAGCCCGCGGGGGTGCCAGAACACCGAGCCCGGCGCGTCCTCCTGCAAGTGAAAGAGGTCGAGCTCACGCCCCAGCCTCCGATGATCGTCTATCGCCAACATGTCCATGTCTCCTTCGGCCCGAGCCGGGAGAGCGGAGGTGGCGCACGCAAATACGAGAACGCCCCGTCCGGTTCTCCCGACGGGGCGCTGTTCGTGAATGTGGCCCGAAGCGGCTACACGTCACCACGCCCGCCGGCGGCGGTCGTGGTCGTCGTGCTGCAGAGCCCGAGGCGCATGTTCGCCAATGTGACCTGCCCACGCGCATTGTCAAGCGGGCGGCTCGCCGAGCCGCGCACGCGGCGCGCCTCAGCGCGTGTACGTGCCGGTGAGGCGCGTGGTCGCGAGCACGATGGGCTTCTTGTCGATCAAGTCGAAGACCTGATCGCGCGTGCTCTGCTCGGTCGCGCCGGCGAGCGTCTCGACGCTGAGCGCGTACAAGATGAACTCGTACGTGTGCGTGCTGGGCGCTCGCGCGCACGGGCCCGCGTAGCCGGTGACGGTCGAGCGAAAGCTCTTGGTCTGCTTGGCGCCTGGCGCGTTCGACGGCGCGTACGCCTTCTCGACGTTCGCGGGCAGCGCGGTGGTCGTCGCGGGGATGTCGTACATCACGCCGTGGAGGTACGAGATCGTCACGTCGTTGAAGGCGATGGCGTAGCTCTTGGTGCCCGCCGGGCCCGGCGTCCACGTGAGCGCGGGCGAGGTGTCGGCGCCGTCGCAGGTGGACGCCTTGGGGAAGGCGCCGCCCTCGGTGAATTCGGGGCTCGTGAGCGTCATCGGGCCCGCCGCGGCGTCCGCGCTCGCGTCACTGCCGCCGGTCGCGGCATCGCCGCCCGTCGTGCCGGCGTCCTCGTCGGTGGGATCTGCAGGCGCGGGCGCGGGCTGCACGACCGTGGTGGACGAGCACGCCGTCAGGACGGCGGCAAAGAGCAGCGAGGACGAGAGCTTATGCGACATGTAGGCGTCTGTAGCAGACGACCGGCCTCCGGGCGAGGCGAACACGCGCTTTTCGGCGCAACGAGCCTTACGGACGCGTCCATCGCCGGAAAGCCGGGGGGACGGGCGCCGAGCTCACGGCCCGCGAGCTCGCGGTGTTCCAGAAGAGCAGCGGGCCGAGCGCCGCGTCGTCGCGCGCGTCGTCGAGCACCGCCGCGAGCGCCTTGCCCGTGTACACCGGGTCCAAGCTCCACGACTCCTCCGCGTGGGCGCGCGAGACGGCGTCGTCGCCGGCGCGCGTCGGCACGCCGTAGCCGCCTCCGACGAAGCGCCCGTCGATGCGCACCCGCGCGCCGTCGAACGCCAGCGCCGGAAACGCCGGATCCCGCGCCCGCGCGAACGCCACCGTGTCGCGGTGGATGGCGCGGAGCGTGGTCGCCGTCACAGTGGACGGGGTCGACGCGCGCACGCCCACGATCTCGGTCGCGAGCCCGCCGAGGGCGCACCCGATGCTCAACCCGACCGCGCTGCCGCCCAGGCCGAGCGCGACGTAGACGCGGCGAGGGGTCGGCATCGCCCCCGCGCGCACGTCGGCGGCGAGCTCGAGCCCGGCGCTCACGAAGCCCAGCGTCCCCAGGGGCGTCGTCCCTCCGGGCGGGATGATGTACGTGTCGCGTTCTCCGCGCGCCTCGCGCTGGGCCTCGGCTTGTGCTGCCGCGACGCTGTCGAAGAGACGCATCTCTGCGCGAGACGCGGCGTCGGCGGCGAGGTTCTGCGCGGTGAGCGAAGACGGGGGCTGTGGGGCCAGGTAGAGGCGCACCGAGAAGCCGAGCGCACGGCCAAGCAGCGCCGCCGCGAGCGCCTGATTCGAGCCGACGCCGCCGAACGTCACGATCCGCCGCGCACCGCGCGCACGAGCCTCGCCGAAGTAGAGCTCGAGCTTTCGGACCTTGCCCCCGCCGAACGTGCGCGCCGGCTCGAAGGTCTCGCGCCACGACGCCGCGCGCGTGAAGTCGTCGTCGCGCTTGATCCAGAGGCGCCCGGGCACGAGGGATCTCGCGCGCTCGATCGGCGACGGGAAGCGCCCGAGCTCCACCCGAGGCAGCGCCGCGGCCAGCGCCGGAAACGCGTCGAACAGCGCGAAGGTCGACGCGGGGCGGTCGATCGATGCGTCCGGGTCGCCGGGCCGCGCCGCGTCGGCCTCCGCGTCGGAGGAGGCCTCGACGGACGGCTGCGGCGCCCTCGAGCGACGATCGCACGCCGCGAGCGCGCCCGACCCGACGAGGAACGCTCGCCGCCCGAGGCTCGCTTCGACGCCCTCGCCCATGCCTGCGTGAACGCCACGACGCCGCCGCTTCTTCCTCGAGCTGCTCGAGCGCGGGGACGCGCCCATCCGCAACATCGGCGCACGGACAGGTCGCGGTACGTCCTACGGCTCGGACCCGGTATGATGGTTGGCACGGCCGACGAGGAGGTCGGGGGGAGCGTAGAGCAAGGTGAACGGACCGGACTCGGGGGGCAGCGCGTTCCAACAATCGGAGCTCGAGCAGGCGCTCGAGACCGCGCGCGTCGGGGTGTGGCGGTTCGACGCGTCCGCGCAGACGGTGCTCTGGTCTCCTCAGTGCGCCGCGCTGTTCGGGCGACCCGCGCGCACGTTCCGCGGCACGTTCGAGGACTTCGCGTCGGTCCTGCACGAGGAGGACGCGCCGCGCGTCATGGAGGCGGTGAAGGCGTCGCTCGCCGAGCGCACCGACGAGCTCGTGATCGAGTATCGCGTCAAGAACGGCGACGGCTGGCGGTGGCTCCAGGATCGCTCTCGGGTGATCGTCGACGCGAGCGGCGCCGCCGTCGGAATGCTCGGGATCGTCCTCGACGTGACGGAGACGAACGAGAACGCCGCGCGGCTCGCGGCCGACCAGGAGAGGTTCCGCCTCTACTCCGAGCTCAGCTCGGACTACGTCTACGAGGTCGACCTGCGCGCCGGGCTCGCACCGACGCGCACCTTCGGCGCGTTCGAACGGACGACGGGCTACACCCCCGAGGGCGTGGCCGCGCAGGGTGGATGGGCCGAAATCATCCACCCGGAGGACCGCGGGAACATCGCCGAGCTCATGGGCGCGCTCGACGCGGGACGCGCGTTCATCAATGAATACAGGATCATACGACCCGACGGCGACGTGCGCTGGCTGCGGGACCGAGCGCGCCCCATCCGTGACGACGCGAACGGAGCGATCGTCGGGCTCGTCGGCGGCGTGCAGGACATCACCGAGTACAAGGCGCTCGAGGCGCGCCTCGCCCACGCCGAGAAGCTCGAGGCGCTCGCTCGGCTCTCCGGCGCGGTGGCCCACGACTTCAACAACCTGCTCACCATCATGATGGTCGCAAGCGCGATGCTGCCCGAGCCCGACGGCGACGAGACGGCGCAGATCGCGATCGAGGAGCTACGCGAATCTCTCCGACGCGGCGCGGAGCTGACACGGTCGCTGCTGACGTTCGCGCGCCGACAACCGGGCGAGCGTCGCGTCACGGTGCTCGCCGACGCGCTCGAGCTGGCGATGCCGATCGTCACGCGCGCAGTGGGCGAGCGCGTCCGCGTGTCGCTCCATCAGGACGTCGGCTCCGCCCTCGTGCCCATCGGACAGACACAGCTCGAGATGATCCTGCTGAACCTCGCGGTGAACGCGCGCGACGCCATGCCCGACGGAGGCTCGCTCGAGCTCCACTCTCGGATGACGACGTTCACGATGACCGACAAGGAGCGTCCTCCCGAGCTCGCACCGGCAACATACGCGACCGTCGAGGTCCGCGACACCGGCGCGGGCATACCCGGAGACGTGCTCCCGCGCGTGTTCGAGCCGTTCTTCACCACCAAGGACGCGGAGCGAGGGACGGGGCTCGGGCTCGCGTCTGTGCACGGGGTCGTCCGCCAGCTCGGCGGGGCGGTGCTCGTCGCAAGCGTCGAGGGAGAGGGCACGACGTTCACGGTGCACCTGCCGCTCACCGAGGGCCAGCCGGGGACCGTCGACGAGCGCCACGGGCGCCACGCTGTAGGAGGCACGGAGCGCATCGTCGTCGTCGAGGACGAGGACGATCTGCGTAGGACCCTCGCGCGCGCGCTCGAAGACCTCGGCTACACGGTCCAGGGGTTCGGCAGCGCGGAGCACGCCCTGGCGGATCCTGCGGCGCTCACGAGCTGCGATCTCCTGCTGACCGACGTGCGCCTCCCGGGGATGCCGGGCACCGAGCTCGCCGTCCGCGCCGTCGAGCAGCGCCCCTCGCTCCGCGTCGTCTTGATGAGCGGCTTCGTCGAAGACGAGCGGCAGAGCGCCGTCATCGAGTCCTGTCGGTTTGCGTTCCTCGAGAAGCCGTTCGTCATCGAGGGGTTGGCGCGACGCGTGCGCGAGGTGCTCGACGACGGCTGAGACGACCTCGCCTACTCACGGCCGCACGCAGCGCATGCCGGCCGAGCCGTAGCTACGCAGCAGCGGATAGTTGACGAACTTCTGGTCGTTGCGATCGGCGTGGCCCTCCCACGAGCCGCCGCGCACGATGCCGTTCCCGTTCGCGTCGATGTCCCTCACCCACTCGAGGAGGTTGCCCGCCATGTCGTGGTGCCCCCACTTGCCCACCCCGGCCGGCTTACGACCGGGCGGAGCGATGTGATAGGCGTTGTGCCCGTTGCCGAAGTACGGAAAGTCCGCGGGCCACGTGAGCGAGCTGTCGTTCTGCTTGTCGAGCTTGGTGACGAGTCGGTCTGCCGTACGACCGTCTCCCCATGGATAGACGCGCGCCTCGGCGCCGCCTCGCGCCGCACGGGCCCAATCTCGGTCGGTCGGCAACGCGCCGCCGTCCCACTGACAGAACGCCGAGGCGAGGTAGTACGTGACGCAGTTCATCGGCTTGGCGCGCAGGCGGTCGGGCGTCGCGTCCGCCCGAATGTCCGCCGCGCGCGCGTTGTTGTCGGGGACGAGCGCGTTGACGGCCGCCGTCGTATCGGCCGAGGGCCACGTGAGCGCGCCGTAGTTGCGCACGTCGCTCCGCGACTTGCAGTCCGGTCCGACCATCTGCCCGAGCTCCGCGCGACTCGCCGGGAGCTGTCCGTTCCACGCCTGGTTCCACCCGGGGATCTTGCCGCTCGCCGCGGCACCGCGCAGATCGCCGTTGAACGCGTTCACGAACGACTCGAAGCGCGCGACCGTGACCTCGTATACGTCGAGCGCGTATCGCGGCCTCAGGACGCCGCCCGACCCGACGCCCTCGGGGACGTCCGCATAGCGACAGCAACTGTCCTTGCCGTCGGGCCCGCACGTGGTGATGCCCGGGCCCGTCCGGCCGGCGCAGCTCGCGACGGAGCCAGGCGCCGGCCCTCGCACGCCGAGCCCCGGGCCCGACCAGCCCTTGAAGGCGATCGTGTCGTCGTCGAGCGAAGACGTCGCGAGCGTCCCCGCGATCTCCTCGGGCGTCTCGGTCTTCTCGGCGCACATCGCGTTCGGGTCTTCTTCGTACTTCTTTGCGACTCCGGGCGCGCATCGGTCCTCCGTCTCGGGCGCCACGTCGGCGGGCACGACGCTGGCGCGCCGGCCAAGGGCGTCGGGCGGCGCAGAGCAGCTCGCGAGCGCGACCGCCGCGAGCGAGCCGAGGAGCAGCCCCACGCCGGAGCGCTGCGCGAGGTGGAGAGCGACGGGCAACAGTCGGGAGGGGCCATGCATGTCGGCGACATAGAGCAGCGAGCGTGCCACGCCGCACATGGTCCGGAGCGCGGGCTTTCCGACTTCCACCCGCAGGTGAGATCGAGATGTTCCCAGGGCCAGGTCCGCCGCGGAGACGCGCTCGCGTCCATGCGATATGTCGGACGAGGTGAGCCCTCCGCAGACGGACCACCCCGACGAGGGCGCGTGTACCATGGGACCGTGTCGTCTCCCGACCTCGAGGCCCGTCGCGCCACGCTCCGTCAGCGCGCCGCCGCGCTGCTCGCGTCCGATCACTTCACCGCGCTCGGCGTCGACCGCGCCGCGGGCGCGCAAGACGTGCAGCGGGCGTTCATCGCCGCCGTGAAGGAGTGGCACCCCGACCGCGTGCCCGCCAACCTGGCCGACCTCAAGCCGCTCTTCGCGCAGGTCTTCTCGCGGCTCGAGGAAGCGCGCGTCACGCTGAGCGATCCCGCCAAGCGCGTCGGGTACCTCTCGTCGCTGGGCGGGGGCGGCGGGGCGCCGTCGAGCCAGAAGCTGCCCGCCGCCGAGATGCCCGAGGCGCAGTTCGAGTACCGAAAGGCCGAGACGTTCCTCAAGCGCAACGATCTCGATCAGGCCGAAGCACACCTGAGGCGTGCCGTCGGCCTCGCGCCCAAGAAGGCCGAGTACCGGGCCGTGCTCATCGGGGTCGAGGCGAGCCGCGCCAACGTCACGGTCGAGCGCATCCGCGAGCTCGTGCGGGATCTCGACGGGCTCATCGCGGGCGACGCGCAGTGCGAGCGCGCGTTCTTCTGGCGCGGCACCCTCCGCAAGCGGCTCGGCATGATCCCGCAAGCCATGGACGACTTCACGCGCGCCGTCGCGCTCGACGAGAAGAACGTCGAGGCCGCGCGCGAGGTCCGCCTGTACCGCATGCGCAACCCCGGCTCGGGCAAGGGCTCGGGCAAGGACGAAGACGAGGGCGGCGTCGGCGGCTTCTTCCGCAAGATCTTCAAGCGCTGATCGGCGGCTCCGTCAGGCCGAGCCCGGCGTGCGATCACCGGCGCACGCCTTGCGCCGGCCCGCAAGGAACGCGCGCGGATTGCCCTGAAAATTGGCCGTTCTGCGGCTGTCGTGCGTGGTCGACGAGGGCTCGAATCTTGCACTCCGCCGCGCGTGGCACTCGTCCGACGCGCGCTCGCGATCTCGCTCCTGGCGGCCGCCCCCCTCGCGCTCGTGGGCAGTTGCTCCACCTCGGATCCCGGCACGACCGACGCGGGGCAAGAGGCGGGTGAGCCGCCGGACGCGCCTGCCGAGGTCGACGCCGGCGCGGGCGACGTCGAGCCCACGGACGGCGCGTTCGTCGACGCCGACGCTGCGACGGACGACGCGACGCTCGACGCAGAGAGCGACGCGGCGGACGCGTCCGACGACGCGCCGGCGGACGCCGCTCCCGACGTGGACGCGGGCAACCCGCTGTGCGACGTCGCCGCCGCGGACTTCGAGCCCGGCATCGCGTGCGGACAGGCGTTGCCCGTCACCATCGCATGCACCCACACCGTGACCCAGAGCGCCATCGTGGGCACGTGCTGCACGCCCAAGAACCCGGGCGCCGCGTGCGACGGCACGCACGCCTTCTGCTGCGCGGACGCGGGCATCTACTGCGGCT
>JAGQJA010000116.1:25605-26966 GCA_020430845.1 Myxococcales bacterium | reverse complement strand
GCGAGGAGGCCGTCGCGCGCCTCGACTCGTGCTGCCCCGGGTTCGACCCCCGCAGCGTGCCTTGCGTCTTCTTCAGGAGCACGGGCTGCTCGGGCAGCCAGTCCATCGTGCGCGACCCGGCGCTCGACACGACCCAGGCCGACTGCATCCTCGGCAGCTCGTGCGAGCAGATCCGGAGCGCGGACATGTGTCGGCGCGCCGCGGGCCTCGCGCCCGTGCAGGGCGGGACGTCGTCGAGCGGCACGAGCGGCACGGCCTCGTCGAGCGGCACGAGCGGTGGGACGTCCTCGAGTGGGAGCACGTCGCAGCGGAGGAGCGCGTGCCCGTGAGCCGCCACGCCCGCGTGCTCGGTGCGACCGCCGTCGCCGTCGTCGTGGTGCTGACGAGCGCGCAGCCCGTCGCGGCGCAGGGCGCAGATCCCGGTGTACCGCCGCCGCCTGGTGCAGCCCCCGCCCCCACCGGCGCCGTGCCTGCTCCGCCGGCGGCCGTCACGCCCGGAGCCCCTGCGCCGACGGCGACCGTCGCAGATGAGAAGTTCAACCCGGCCACGGAGCTCGCGCTGCAAGGCGGCGCGACGCAGCTCCACCTCTACGGCATCGGCAGCACGCTCGTCGACGTCTGGGGCGCGCTCGGCATGCACGCCTCGGAGATGCTCGCGTTCCACGTGGGGCTCGGCTACCAGCGCGGCGCGACGCCCAACGGCCTGCGCATGGAGCGCATGCGCCTCGGCTTCGACTTCGAGATGGTCGTCGACCGATTCCGACCCGGCATCGGCATCGATCTCTGGCGCCTCGGCTTCCGGCGCGCGAACGAGCTCGAGACGATCTGGACGTGGGGACCTTCGGCGTTCGTCACCGTGGCCTTCGACGCGGTCTATCTCGGCGACCACGCGCTCTTCATCAAGGCGCGCCTCGACGGATCGGTCGCGCTCTTCGAGAAGGCGACCACGTGGAGCCCGAGCCTGGGCATCGGCGTGCGCTTCGTGTTCCCCGGCGAGAAGAAGTAGCCGGACGCGCGGCAGGATCACCGGCGCGCGCCGCCATGGATCGCCCGTTCACCAGAGGTGACGTTGTACGCCTCGCAACGGTGTAATTTTCCATGAATATCGTCACGGCTGTGATGGACCGATCTGTGAATAGCGGTGAGAGGTGCGAGGGCTCGCCGGCAGCTACACACGTCTCCATTCGCTCGGCCAGGGCGGGATGGGCGAGGTGTTCCTGGTCCGCGAAGAAGGGAGCGGCAAGCTCCGCGCGCTCAAGACGCTGCACCCGCACCTCGCCGACGAGCCCCAGCTCTGCGCGATGATCCGCGACGAGGCGCGCCTCATCGCGGCGATCTCGCACCCCAACGTGGCGTCGATG
>JAGQJA010000116.1:21745-25515 GCA_020430845.1 Myxococcales bacterium | reverse complement strand
GAGATCGGCGAGCTGCTCCCGGTCGCGGTCGCGCTGCGCATCTGCGCCGACGCGTGCGCGGGCCTGCACGCCGCCCACGAGCTGCGCGATCTCGACGGGACGCCGCTCGACGTCGTGCACCGAGACATCTCCCCGCACAACATCTTGGTCGCGCGATCGGGCGCCGTGAAGCTCATCGACTTCGGCGTCGCCAAGTCGAAGGGCCGCCTGGCGCCCGAGACGCGCAGCTCGAACGAGCTCAAGGGCAAGCTTCGGTACATGGCGCCGGAGCAGGCGCTCTCGATGCGCGTCGACCGTCGTACGGACATCTTCGGCGTGGGCGCGGCGCTCTTCCACGCGATCGTGGGTGAGGCCCCCTTCGACGGACCGAGCATCGCGATCGTGCTCCAGCACATCACGTCGATGCAGCCGATCCAGATCCCGCCCACCGTGCCGCCGCCGGTCGCGCAGCTGCTCTCGCGCGCGATGCACCCGCTCGCCGACGGACGCTACGCGACGGCGCTCGACATGCGCGCCGCGATCGAGCACACCCTCGCAGAGCTGGGGATGCCCACGACCTCCGGCGACGTCGCGCGCTACGTGGCCGCGCTCGAGGCCAAGCGCAGGGCCCCGCGCTCGCCGTCGATGAGCCCCCTGTCGACGCCGCTGTCTCTACCCCCGACCGACCAGGCGCTCCTGGCCGCGCTGACGAGCAGGCCCCCGCCGCCGCAAGGGGCGACCCTCGCGATGAAGGCGGCCGCCCTCGCGGTCGGCGTGCTCATCGCCATGTCGTTGGGTCTCGGCGTGCAGCTCGCGCGGCGCTCGCCCACGGCCACGCAACAGACCGGCGCCGTCATGGCCGCCGAGTGACCGTCAGCCGCCGACCTGCTTGAGCTTCGTGCAGGCGTCCTTGATCTCTCCGGCGCACGCGCGCTTGAGGTACGGCTTGGCCTTGTTGACGTCCTTGGGCTCGCCGACGCCGTTCACGAGCAAGATCCCGTACGTCGCGCACGCGGCGAGGTAGCCGTCGTCGCACGCCTCTCGCGCGAGCTGCGCGCCGCGGCTCGGATCGCGCGGCATGCCGTCGCCGTTGACGTGCGCGATGGCGAGCGAGTTGCAGCTCTGGGCGTGTCCGACGTCGCACCCGCGTTTGAAGAGCTGCGCGGCCTTGGCGCGATCGGGGGGCTGGACGACGTCGGCGTAGAAGAAGCCGAGACCGAAGCAGGCGTCGAGCCGATGCGCCTCGCACGAGCGGTCGAGCACGCGGAGCGCGCCGTCCTTGTCCTTCGGGCCGCCCTTGCCCTGATACATGAGGAGGGCGAGGTCGAAGCAGTCCTGTCCGGCGCCGTCGGCGCACTGTTCCTGGAACAGGCGGCGCGCCTCGGTCGGATTCGCGGTCGTGCCGAGGCCGTCGAGCGCGAAGCCCGCGAGCGTTCCGCACCCCACCTTGTGCTCGGTGCAGAGCGCCTGCACCGCCTCGTACGCCTGCGTCGGATTCGCGCTCGTGCCCGCGCCTCGCGCCAGGAAGCTGTTCGAGTTCGCGCACGCGTCGAGCTCTCCGCCGTCGCAGGCCTTCTTCATCAGGGTGAAGGCCTTCGCCCTGTCGGGCGCTTGCTCGGCGTAGCCGATGTACGCGAGCGTGGCGCTCTCACCGCAGCCGCCCGGGTTGCCCGCGTCGCACGCGTCTTGGAACAGCTTGTGTGCGCGCGCGCGATCCTTGGGCGTCCCTTGCCCGATCAGGACGAACGCGCCGAGGTTGACGCAGGCCGTCTGCAGCCCCGCCTCGCACGCCTTGTCGAAGCCGGAGACGGCCTCTTCGAGCGAAGGCGAGCCGCCCGGCCACACATCGATCGGCTTGCCCCAGCCGGCGCACCCGGCGGCGAACGCCTTGACGCACTTGAGCTTGAGCACCGTGGCGCCGCGCGGCCCTTTGCGGAGCACCATGCCGAGGCCGCTCTTCATCGCGCCGGCGTTGTTGCAGCCTGCAGGCTCACCGCTGGCGCAAGCCTTCTCGAAGAGCCCGAAGATCTTGTCGGGCGGCGCCTCTCCGCCTTTGCCCTCGACGAGGAGCGCGGCCAGGTTGTTGCACGCGAGGCCCGCACCTGCGTCGCACGCCTTGCGCAGCACGGGCGCTGCGTCCGCGACCCCCGTGTGCTCCTTGAGCACGCCGACCGCGGCGCACGCGTACGGATCGCCCGCAGCGCAGACCGGCTCGAGCGCCGTGAGCGCCTTGGCGCGGGCCGCGTCGTCGACCTTTGCGCCCGGCATGCTGGCGCGATGCGCGCAACCGAGCGCATCCCCCGCGCCGCAAGCCTTGTCGTACACCGACGCCGCGTCTTCTTTGTTCTTGGCCCAGCCGAGCTCGAGCGCCACCCCGAGCGGCGCGCAGTGGGCCGGCGCAGAAGAGCACGCCGTCGAAGCGTGCTCCGCGGCGCGCTTGGCGTCGGGCGCCTGGAAGCCGCCGAGCGGGAACGCGGTGAGCCAGGCCGCGCGCGCGCACGCCGCGCCGTCACCCGCCTCGCACGACGACCCGAGGACGGCGGAGGCCTCCTTGAGCTCCGCGGGACCGCCGTAGGAGAGGAGCGTCCCATGCATAGTACATGCTTCTCCCCGCCCCTTGGCGCGCGCGCACGCGGACCGACACGCCTCGCGTCGTTTGTCGTTCGGCTCCGTCGTCGATCGACATGTCGCGTCGGACTTGTAGCTGCCCATGGCGCGCACACCGAGCGTCGCGACGACGCCGAGGACGATCACCGCACCGACGGCGACGCCCGCGATGAGCCCCGCGCTCGACTTGCGCGGTGCGGACGCGGAGGCGACGGGCGCGCCTCCGACCGACGGTGGCCCTGCGGGAGGACCGAACGCGGTGCGCCCAGAGGACACGGGCCCGACCGCGCCGGCCGGCGCGCCGAACGCGGTCTGACCAGCGCCCGCCGGCGGAGAGCCCCCCTGTGCTGGCGCGCCGCTCCACGGCGGAGGACCACCTGGCGCCGTGTGGCCGCTCGACACCGGCGCCACGTGCGCGGCGCGCGCGTCACCGAGCGCCGTCGCGGCCAGCGTGGCGGTGACCGGCAGCGCCGCCGTGAGCGCCTCGCGCGCGCTCGCCGCCGAGGGGTAGCGCCCGTCGGCCTCGCGGCACACGCACCGCGCGAACCACGCGTCGAACGACGCCGGGAAGCGCTCACCGAGGCCCAGCTCTCGGGCCCGCTGCGTGGCAGGCACGAGCGGGTCGAACAGGATCTCGCGCATCACGCTCACGGTCGGGTCGGCCGAGTCGGTCGAGCGCCAGTACTCGCGACCCGTGAGCATCCAGAACGCGATGAGCCCGAGCGGCCAGATGTCGGTCCACGTGCCGATGTTCGAGCCCGCGGTGGTCTGCTCCGGCGCCATCCACAGGGGCGTGCCCACGGCGATCGTGCGGGCGGTCTTGGCCTCGGCGCGCACGCGCGCGATGCCGAAGTCGAGCACCTTGACGAAATAAGGCGAGCCGCTCGTGCGCTGCGCCTCCGCGAGAAAGAGGTTCTCGGGCTTGAGGTCGCGGTGCACCACGCCGGCCTGATGGGCGGCCGTCAGCGCGTGACAGAGCTGCGTGAAGATCTCGAGGACCTGCTCGGGCGCCATCGGACCGCCCTGCTCCACCGCCTCGGCGAGCGTGCGCCCGCGCAGCAGCTCCATCGCCATCCACGGCGTGAACGTGTTGGGGTCGACGCCCGCGCCGACGACCTGCACGACGTGATCGCTCGCGATGCGCGCCGTCACGCGCGCCTCCTGCTCGAAGCGCTTTCGCAGGT
>JAGQJA010000116.1:15702-21674 GCA_020430845.1 Myxococcales bacterium | reverse complement strand
CCCATACCGCCCTCTCGGAGCGGCGAGACGATCCGATAGTCCCCTCCGATGACCGTGCCCGGTGCCAGCATTGCACCGCAGGATACAGGAAAGGCCGCGCCGCCATATCGCCCGTGTGGCCCGACATCCGCCGGGGCGGGCGCCCGCTCGGGCACGCGCGCTTACGCCCGCGTACCAACGCTCACGCGCGCTTACGCGCCCATACGCACATACGCAAATGATGCGCGCCGCCTCCCGCATTGACGCGCCTGGCGCGGCCGTGTTGCGATGATGGGCTGTGACAAACGCGCGCTTGGGTGGGCCCGTCGTGTTGATGATCGCGAGCCTCGCGGCGTGCGGGAGCCCCCCTCCGCCGGAGGCCCCCGCGGGGCCGACCGAGGACATCATCGGCAAGGACTCGCTGAGCTCCCCGCCAGTGACGAGCGTGCCCGGTGACGGCGCACCTGCCCCTGGACCGCAGCCCGGCATGGCGTCGGCCACGCCTCCCCCTCCGCCTCCCCCCGCGACGAGCGCGCCACCGCCGCCTCCGGCCGTCGATGCACAGCAGGCGCACCGCGAACGCTTCGAGCGCGGCGTCGCGTTGATTCGCTCGGCCGTGCCCAAGTGGGAGAAAGGCGCCGCGGCCGTCATCCGCTTCGGCGATCCGCCCGGACCGCCGCTGCTCTTCGAGGCCCACGACTTCGACCCCAAGCCGAGCTCGAGCATCGTCTATCTGCGGGGCGTCGACGGCACGGGCTGGGTCGTGCTCGCCATCAAGCAGCTCAAGGCCGGCCTCTCGCTCTGCCTCACCGGCACGGCGCGGCGCCCCGCCAACTGGAAGGGACCCGACATGCTCGTGGCCGCCGCCACGAAGGCCGACTTCAAGGGCACCGACCCCGACTCGCTGTGGTCGGACAACCTCAACGCCTCGTGCCTGCTGACGATGACCAACGCGCGGCACGAAGGCGACTTCGAGGCGCGCTTCCGTGGCGTGCTCGTGTCGAACAGCGGACAGCGCCGTCTGCCGATGCGCGAGGCGTTCTTCTACATTCGCCAGGTCGACCCGCCCAAGGCGGCGCAGACGACCACGCCGAGCGCGCCGCGGCGTGATCTGGCGCCCAAGCCCCCGTCGGCGCAACCCGCCCCGCCCCGCCTGCAGCTCCCCCGATGATCGCGAGAGGACCCATGCGCACACACACACACAGGCTCGCGCTCGCTGCTCCCCTCCTTGCCGTCGCGGCCGCGGGCTGCGGCGACCCGCCCGCCGCGAGGCCCGCGGCGCGATCCGCGTTCGAGTCCTCCAAGTCCGACATCACGCGGACCGTCGCCAAGTGGGACTCGGGCGCGGGCGTCGCGGCGCGTGTCGCCGACAAGTCGAGCGGCAAGACCGCCGTATACGTGCTGGCCACCAAGACGCCGCCCAAGTGGCGCGACGGCTCGAAGGCGTGGGTCACGGTCGCGAAGGCGGTCGTCGGCACGACCCCGGTGGCGACGGTCGTGGTCGGGGTCAAGGAGCTCGCGCCGGGTCACTTCGAGGGAAGCGGCTCCAAGCGCGACTGCGTGGTCGGCTGGTCGATGCGCGATTGGGCCACGCCCAAGGACTCGGACGCGCCCGACTTTGCGTGGTCCGACAACGAGACGGGCTACTGCGACGTGACGCTGCGCGAAGGCCGGAGCGGCGGCCACCTGGAGGGCCGACTGCGCGCCAAGCTCTTCTCGAACGACAAGAAGAACACCTTCACGATCGACACGGGCTACGTCTACTTGGTGCGCTGAGCGCGGCGCTCACCGGGGCGCGCCGGTCCGCGCGTCGATCGCCACGAGGTTGGCGCGGGGCAGCTCGCCCACGTATTGAAAGCGTCCGGCGGCGTAGAGCGCGGTACCGCTCAGCGCCAAGGCGCCAGTCATGTCGACTGGGGCCTTGAACGGGAGATAGGTGCCGCTCGCCACGTCGAACGCCGTGACGCCCTCGCGCGTGGCGGCGTACAGGACCGAGCCGCCGACGGTGATGGCGTCGCACGATCGCTCCATGAGGGCGTCGACCCGCGTATCCATCACGCGGCCGGCGAGCGCGACCGCGGCGAGGTGGCGGTGCGGCTTGCCGCCGATAGATGTAAAATCTCCGCAAACGTACAGCCGGTCGCCGTGCACCACGAGCCTCTGCACCGTGCCCTCGACGGACGGGAACGGGACCGCGCGGCCCGTCTTGGCGTCCAGGGCCGCGAGCCCCTTCTGCGGCTTGCCGTCGACGTCGGTGAAGTCTCCGCCGACGAAGACGCGATCGCCCGCCAGCGCGACGGCCGCGACCTTGATCGGGCGGATGTCGGGCGCGAACGAAGCGACGAGCCCGGCCCCGTCGAGCTGCGCCACCCCGGCGCGGGCGACGCCGCCGACGGCTTCGAAGTTTCCTCCCAAGAGCACGCGCTCGCCCGCCACCGCGATCGACTCGACCCAACCGATCTCGACGCTCGCAGCGCGCGGCGAAACGGCCCCGCTCTCGGCGTCGACGACGGCGAAACCGTGGCGCTCGACGCCCGCCACGCGATCGAACGCGCCACCGACGTAGACCTTGCCGTCCGCGACCGCGAGCGCCGAGGCCGCCGCGTCGAGCGTCACTGTGAACGCGTGGGGCTTGCCGGTCCGAGCGTCGAACGCCACGAGCCCCTTTCGAGCGCGGCGGGCGGCGCCCGAGAACTCGCCGCCGACGAACACAGAGTCGCCGCCGGCGGCGATGGTGAGGACGTCCTCGCTCACGGCCGGGTCGAACGCCGTGAGCGCGTCGGTCGACAGGTCGAACGCCGCCCCGTGACCGCGCGCGGCGTCTCCGACCTTGTCGATGGATCCCCCCACGTAGAGCACGCCGGCCGCCGCCGCGAACGTGCTCACCAGGGGATACGGCTCCGGTCCTCGGAACGCCTCGCGTCGGCCCGAGGACCGATCGACGGCGACGAGGCGGGCGCGACGGAGCCCGACGTCGCCCGAGACGCGTGAGAAGCGACCGCTCAAGAACACGCGCCCGCCGGACGCCCCGATGCCGTTGACCGCGCCTCCTTCGACGTCGGGACGCCACGGCAAGAGCGCGCCCGTGCTCGCGTCGAACGCCGCCAGACCGTCGCGGCGCGCGCCGCCGATCTTCTTGAATCTACCTGCAAGATACACGCGACCGCCGTCGACGAGCATGGTGTCGACGCGCTCGTCGGGCCTGGGGCGCCACCCGAGCACCTTGCCGGTGCGCCGATCGAGCGCGGCGACGTTCGGCATCTTCACGCCGCTGATCTCGTCGACGAAGCCGCAGACATAGAGCGTGTCGCCCCAGACGCCGAGCACGTCCACGGCGACGTCGGGTGTCGCGGCGAACGCGGTGAGGCTGCGGCTCGCGAGGTCGATCGCGGCGATGTGATCGTGCGCCACGCCGCCCACCGTCCGGAACGCGCCGCCCACGTAGAGGGTGCCCCCGGCGTAGGCGAGGGTCCGAACGGCGCCGTCGAGCGCGAGCGACCAGGTCGGGTCGAGCGTGCCGTCGGGGAGCAAGCGCACGAGGTACGGCGCGTCGCGGCCGCCGACCTTGGTGAACTCGCCGCCCACGAAGTAACCACCCGGACGCTCAGGATCGGCGAGCGCCGCGCGGACTGTGCCGGCGAACACGGGCGTCGGCAGGAGCGCGCCTGTCTTCGCGTCGAAGCGGACGCCGGAGCCGGACGGGCAGACGACGCCCTCGACGTCGCCCGCAGCGAAGAGCTTGTCACCCGCGACCGCGATGGCGTCGACCCGTCCATCGGTGCCGCACATCTCGACCGGCGCGAGGGCGGCGGGCGCCGCGACGGACCCCGATGCGGACGCGCCGGCGATCGTGGCCGCGACGCGACGCGCACGCACGACGGCCACGCCGGCCGCGACGGTGGCCAGAGCGAGCGCGCCGACGCCGAACGCGAACAGACGCCGCGACGGGGCGACGCGCCGGACCGGAGGAGGGGGCGGCGCGGTGACCGCGCGCGGTCGCCCATGCGCGGGCGGCGCGATCTCGGTGTCGCCCGCCGCGCCGTCGCTCGAGGGCACCTCGACCGTCGTGTCGACCTGCCCGGGGACCGTCTTCGTGGTCGCGGCCGACATGGGCAGCGTGCCGGAGCCCACGGCGCGCGACGCAGACCGGACCGTGACATCGCGCGAGCTCTGCGGGCGGGCCGCGTCGAGCGCCGAGAGCAGCACGCGCATGTTCGGGAATCGCGCTCCGGGATCGAACGACAGAGCGCGCAACACGACGCGCTCGATCTCAGGCGCCACCTCGGGCCCCCCGCGCGGGAACGGCGGCGGCACGAACAGCCCGTCGGCGACCTGCTGCGCGGTCACCGGCTCGCTACCGATGTCGTACGGGTGCTCGCCGGTGAGCAACTGGTAGGCGACGATGCCCCACGCGAACTGATCGACGCGGCCGTCGACGGCGCCCGCGCGGAGCTGCTCGGGCGCCATGTAGCGCGGCGTGCCCACGACGTGCCCTTCGTGCGTCATGGGCGCACGCATCGAGAGCGGCGGCATGTCGGCCAGCGCCACCGAGGGCGACACCTCCTTGGCGATGCCGAAGTCGGCCACCTTGATCTGCCCTGCCGGCCCGAGCAGCAGGTTGGGCGGCTTGATGTCGCGATGCACGAGCCCGGCCTCGTGCGCGCACGCGAGCGCGTCGGCGAGCTGCGTGAGCCAGTCGAGCGCCTGCGCCGTCGACCAGGGATCGCCCGACGTCATGCGCTGCTGCAGCGAGCCCCCGTGGACGTGCTCCATGATGACGAAGCCCTCGCCGTCGGCCTCGCCCACGTCGAAGACGTTGATCACGTTGGGGTGGTTGAGCTGCGCGGCCGCGCGAGCCTCCTTGAGCAGGCGCGCGCGCTGCGTGTCGGGCTCGCCCTTGGCCGCGTGCAGACGCTTGATCGCGACGACGCGGCGCAGCTCGGTGTCGTACGCGCGGCTCACCTCGCCCATGCCGCCGCGACCGAGGACGTCGGTGAGCTCGTAGCGATCCGCGAAGACCAACGTCTGGGCCTTCTCGGTCTTCGGTCCGTCGTCGGACATCCGCGCTCGAGGGTATCACCCGCGCCCCCGGGCAGTCCGCGCCGGAAGAGCGCGCACGAAGCGCGTCGCACAAAAAGGCGCGAGCCCCGTGGACCGCTCGGGTCCCGGGGCTCGGCTCGTGATGCGCGCCGAAGCGCGCGTGCGTGTCAGTGCTTGGCGGCGGCGGCGGCCGGCTTGGCAGCCGCAGGCGCAGCGGCCTTGGGGTCGGCGGCGGCCGGCTTGGCAGCCGCGGGCGCAGCCTTGGGGTCGGCGGCGGCGGGCTTGGCAGCCGCGGGCGCAGCCTTGGGGTCTGCGGCCTTCGGCTCGGTCTTGGCGGCCGCGGGCGCAGCCTTGGGGTCCGCAGCCTTCGGCTCGGTCTTGGCGGCCGCGGGGGCGGCCTTGGGGTCGGCGGCGGCGGGCTTGGGCTCGGCGGCCTTCGCCTTGGCGCCCGACTTCGGCGCGTCGTCGTCGTCGTCGTCGTCCGCGACGGCAGCCTTCGCGGCGCCCTTCGTGCTCGGCTTCACGACGAGCTTGGCGGTGCCCTTCTTGGCGGCCGCGGCTGCCGGCGTGCCGTCGGCGGGGAGGTCGGCGGCGGTGATCTCGGCGGAGCCGACCGCGGGCGCCTCGGTCTTGACGATGCTGAGGTGGAAGCCGTAGCCGCCCTTGACCTTGTCGTGCGCGAAGTCGCGGACGTTGAGGGTGTAGGTGCCGGGCTCGAGCTTCTGGGTCACGACCGCGGGCGCGCCGGGCGAGCCGCCGTCGTTGTACGCGATCTTCTCGCCGGCCGCGTTGGTCAGCGTGAGCGTCGCGTCGATCGGGTACTTCACCTTCGGCTGCTCGACGGTGATGGTGTACTCACCGGCCGTCGAGACGGTCCAGGTGAAGTCCTTGCCGTCCGCGTCGTACATGCGGCCGTCGCAGGTCACCGCGTCGGTGAAGGTGGACTGGCACGC
>JAGQJA010000116.1:0-15590 GCA_020430845.1 Myxococcales bacterium | reverse complement strand
GTCGAGAGGATCAGCTTTCCGGTGCCGATGCCCTCGGGCGTCGCGATGGTCGGCCCGTACTGCCCGGGCGTCACCTTGCCGAGCGCGTACATCGTCTGCGAGACGGGGACGATCTTCTCCTCGCCCTCGAAGCCGACCGTGCGCGAGTCGAGCGAGAGGATGGCGGGGGTGTTCATCTGGAAGTGACCGAACTGCAGTGTGCCCGGGATGATGCCGAGCAGACCGACGTTCATGTCGCTCGAGTGCGACTTCTCGAACGAGGCGTCCGGACGCTTGCTCGCGTCGACGAGCACGTTGCCCGCGCCGTCGCCGATCGAGAACATGCCGCCGCGGTACTCGTCGTGCAGCGTGTCGCTGCCCTTGCGGGTCTCGGTGCCGCGCTCGGTGCGCTCGCTCTTCTCCCACTTACGCTTGACCGAGATCTCGTAGGCGAGGCAGGGCTTGCCGCTCATCGGCGCGATGAGCGTCTCGCCGGCCGGCGCCACGGCGCCCTCGGTGGAGACCATCCCCTTCGCGTCTGCCGCGCCCGGGCCGAGCTGACCGATCTCCGACGGACGCCGGAACGGCACGGAGTTGAGCTTCTTGCCCTTGAGCATCTGAAGCAGACCGACCACGAGGCCGGCGACACCAAACAACGCGAGAAACCAACCGAGGATGTTCATGATGGACTCCTTCCGTGCGCCCCCAGCGGAGGCCGGGTGGCGACGGAGCAGACAAGGGGCTCCAAGAGAGGTCCGCGGGGCTCGGCGTCAGCCGCAGCGCGCGGGGTGCCGGGTCTTACGACGGCCGCGCTCGATGCTTCCCTCGGAACAGAAAGATTCAGTGAAAGCGATTCACTGCACCGAGCACATACCGGCACAAACGCTGTATATTCATATAGTTACGACAGCTCGCCCGGCCCCCTCGTGGCGTCGGCTCGGGCCGCCGAAACGCTGCGGACAGGTGGTCTCAGACGAGAAAAATGAGCACGACGATGCCGAGCGCGACCCGGTAGAGGCCGAACGGACTCAGCCCCCGCTTGCGCAGGTACGAGAGGAAAGCCGCGATGACCGCCCACGCGACGAGGAACGACACCACGAGGCCGATCACGACGTTCAGCACGCCGATGTGCACCAGCTCGTGGCGCGACTTGAGCGCCTCGTACACGGTGGCCGCGCCGAGCGTCGGCAGGCCGAGCAGGAACGAGAACTCGGCGGCGGTGGCGGTGCTGAGCCCGGTGAGCTGCCCCGTGACGATGGTGCACATCGACCGCGACGATCCCGGCCACATCGCGACGCATTGACCAAGCCCGATGAAGAACGCGCGCTTGGGCGTCACGTGCTCGAGCCCGTCGAGCCCCTTGTCGGTACGGCGCGAGCGAACAAGCTCGACGACGATCATGAGCACGCCGCCGGCGATCAGCGCCGCCGCGACGGGCGTGGGTCCCGTGAGAAAGCGCTTGATCGTCTTGCGCGCGAGCAGCCCGATCACGGCGGTGGGGACGAAGCCGCACACGAGCGCCACGAGCAGCGACACGCTCTCGGGCTTTCGTGACAGGAGCCCGACCGTGCGCTCCGCGAGGAGCTTTCGGTAGTGGACGACGACCGCGAGGATGGCGCCGAGCTGGATGACGACGTCGTAGGCGAACGCCCCCTCTCCGTCGATGCCGAGCAGCTTGCTGACGAGGAGCAGGTGCCCGGTCGACGAGACGGGCAGGTACTCGGTCAGACCTTCGACCACCCCGAGGAGCGCGGCGATGAGCGGGTGCACCGGTCCTGTCTACCACGCCTTCCGTGCGCGTCGGGCGGCTGATACGAATCGGACGTGGACTCGGTCGTCGTCACCGGCGCGAGCGGCCTGCTCGGGGCGTACGTGAGCGTCGCGCTCTCGCGGCGGCGCGCGCCGTTCGTCGGGTGGTCGGGCACCAAAGAGGTCCCGTGGGCCCACCGCGTGGAGCTCACCGACGAGGACGCCGTCGCGCGCGCCTTCGACGAGGCCGCGCCGAGCGTCGTGGTGCACTGCGCGGCGATGTCGGCGGCGTCCGACTGCGCGCGCGATCCCGATCGCGCCCGCGCGGTCAACGTCGACGCCACCGCGCGCCTGGCGCGCAGGTGTGACGCGGCCGGCGCGAGGCTCGTGCTCGTGTCGACCGACCTCGTCTTCGACGGAGAGCACGCGCCGTACGACGAGGACGCGGCGCGCTCGCCGCTGTCGGTCTACGGGCGAACCAAGGCCGACGCCGAGGACGCCGCGCTCGCCGCCGGGGACGCGTGCGTGGTGCGCGTGTCGCTCCTCTTCGGCGCGACCGTGGGCCCGCGCCTCGGCTTCTTCGATCAGCAGACGCGCGCGATCGAGCGCGGCGACGCGATGACGCTCTTCGACGACGAGTGGCGCACGCCGCTGTCGCTCGCGTCGGCCGCCGAGGGTCTGCTGCTCGTGGCCGCCAGCGACGCGCGCGGCGTGCTGCACCTCGCCGGCCCCGAGCGCATGACGCGCCTGGTGATGGGCCAGCGACTCGCCGCGACCCTGGGACGCGACGCGTCGACGCTCCGCGCCGCCTCACGGACGTCGGCCGCCGGCGAGCCTCGCGCGCGCGACGTCTCTCTCTCCACCCGAAAATTCTGCGAGGCCTTCCCGTCGTGGAGGACGGGCACGTACGAGGCCGAAATCAAGCGCGCCGCGCAGATCGCTCGCTCGGCGGCGACCACGTTCGGTTCCGGCGCGGCTCCCCCGCCGCTCGTGTAATATCGCCAGCGATGAAGCCCAAAGCGGAAGGCGGCCACCACCACGGCGGCAGCCTCGCGACGCTCTCCCTCGGGGCGCTCGGGGTCGTGTACGGAGACATCGGCACCTCGCCGCTCTACGCGATGCGCGAGTGCTTCGCCGAGGAGCACGGCATGGAGGTCAACGCCGAGAACGTGCTCGGCATCCTCTCGCTCTTCGTGTGGTCGCTCACGCTCGTGATCGTCCTCAAGTACCTCACGTTCGTGCTGCGAGCCGACAACAAGGGCGAGGGAGGGACGTTCGCCCTGCTCGCGCTGCTCGACGCGAACAAGGCCAAGAAGCGGGGCGCGCTGGTGCTGCTCTTCTTGGGCCTCTACGGCGCGTCGCTGCTCAGCGGCGAGGGCATCATCACGCCGGCCATCTCGGTGCTCGGCGCGGTCGAGGGCCTCAAGGAGGCGACGACCGCCTTCGAGCCGTTCATCCTGCCGATCTCGCTCGCGATCATCATCGGCCTCTTCGCGGTGCAGCGGCGCGGCACGGGCGGCATCGGCGCGATCTTCGGACCGGCGATGCTGATCTGGTTCGGCTCGATCTCCGCGGCGGCGATCCCTTGGATCATCAAGCGGCCCGACGTCTTCGGCGCGCTCAACCCGCTGCACGCCGTGCACTTCATGCAGCACCACGGGCTCCGGGGCTTCTTGGTGCTCGGATCGGTCGTGCTCTGCATCACCGGCGGCGAGGCGCTCTACGCCGACATGGGCCACTTCGGCAAGGCGCCGATCCGCATCGCCTGGTACTGCGTGGTGTTCCCGGCGCTGCTCATCAACTACTTCGGCCAGGGCGCGCTGCTCCTGAGCCAAGGTCGCGTGGCCAACCCGTTCTTCTCGCTCGTCGGGCCGACCCTCAAGTACCCACTCGTCATCATCGCGACGATGGCCGCCATCATCGCGTCGCAGGCGCTCATCAGCGGCTCGTTCTCGTTGGCGCGCGCCGCCGTGCAGCTCGGCTTCTCGCCGCGCATGAAGATCGTCCACACGTCGGGCGAGGCCGAAGGCCAGATCTACGTGCCCGAGGTCAACTGGGCGCTCATGATCGCGTGCGTCGCGCTGGTGCTGTACTTCGGCGAGTCGTCCAAGCTGGCCGCGGCGTACGGCATCGCCGTGACGGGCACCATGGCCATCACGAGCATCCTCTTCTTCTCCGTCGCGCGAAAGCGCTGGAAGTGGGGCATCCTGCCCGCCGGCGCGCTGGTCGTGCTCTTCCTCTCGGTGGACCTGTCGTTCTTCTCGGCCAACCTGGTCAAGCTACGCGCCGGAGGCTGGGTGCCGCTCGCGATCGGCTCGGTGGTCTTCACCGTGATGACGACGTGGCGGCGCGGTCGGCAGCTGCTCGGCCAGAGCTTCTTCGCCCAGACGCTGCCCATCGACATGTTCCTCAAGGACATCGAAGAGACCAAGCCCGCTCGGGTCAAGGGCACCGCGGTCTTCATGACGTCCAACCCCGAGGGCGCGCCGCCCGTGCTCCTGCATCACTTCCGCCACAACAAGGTGCTGCACGAGAAGGTCGTCCTGCTGTCGATCGCCACGCACGACGTGCCCGAGGTGCCGAACGCCGAGCGCCTCGAGGCGGTCAAGGAGCTGGGCCACGGCTTCTACCAGGTGACCGCGTCGTACGGCTTCATGCAGGTGCCCAACGTGCTCGAGGTGCTCGCGCGCTGCGAGTCCGAGGGCATCGCCACCAAGGCGGCCGAGACGAGCTTCTACCTGGGCCGCGAGACCCTCGTGCTCACCAAGAAGAAGGGCCTCGCCATGTGGCGCAAGCTGCTCTTCACGTTCTTGAGCCGCAACGCGCGCCCCGCCAACGCGTTCTTCCAGATCCCGCCCAACCGCGTCGTCGAGCTCGGCACCCAGATCGAGCTCTGAGAGCGCAGCTCCGTGCAAGCGCTCCCCGCCCCAACCGGGCCGGCGTCGGCTCACGCGATCGGCATCACTCGACGGTGACGGTCAGCGTGTACTGAGCGCACTGCGCGTCGGCGGCGGCCTTCTTGATGCGGACGAAGGCGGTGCCGTTCTCGCTGATGCCGCTGCACTCGGTCGCGAGGCCGACCTTGCCCACGCCTCTACAGCCTTTGCCCACGGTCGCGTCGGCCGTGTCGCCGGCGTTGACGCACGTCGAGTAGTCGGGCTGCGAGTCGCACACGTAGAAGACGCTGACCTGGGCGCCGGCCAGCGTGACCGACGCGTCGATCTGCGGGTTGCCGCCGAAGCCCGCGTCCGTGACCTTGAACTTGAACCAGTCCTCTTCGCCGTCGGCGAGCTTGAGGTCGGCGACGACGACCTTGGAGTTGGGCGAGTCGCTCATGGGCGCGAGCTGGAACGCCTTGAGGTTGGACGTGTTGCCCGCCTTGGCGTCGGCGCACGCGGGGCCGCAGTCGAGGGTCTTGCCGCAACCGTCGTCGACGGTGCCCGACGTCTTGCCGAGCTCCTGACACGTCTTGGGCGTGCACGTGTCGGTCGGTCCGCAGTCGATCGTGCCGCCGCAGCCGTCGGATCGGGAGCCGGCCTTGGCGCCGAGGGTCTCGCACGTGTGCGGGACGCAGGCCTCGGGCGCCGTCGTCACGTCGTCCTCTGCCGACGCGCTCGGCGCGCGACCGCGCGCGACGTTGTCCCCCGCGGGCTCTTTGCTCGCGTCCTGGACCTCGGACATGCAGCCGCTCGCGCACGCGAGCGCCGCCACCGACAAGAGCGCCCACAGCGTCGCCGACCCACGTTGGTGCATCATGGGATCGGAGGATGCACACATTGAACCACCTTTTCCTTCATTAGCGCCTTAGTCATTCCAGGTACTTAGGGGGCACGCCGTGTGTCCACCGTGGCTCAGCAGGATCAGCGCTTGCCCACCAGCCGGCACCTGGCGCGCGCCGGGATCGAGCCCAGGCCCCGAATCGGGCTATGAGTTCGGCATGGGCTCCCACCGCGCCATCGGCGCGGCCGCGTGCGTGGGCGCGGTCGCCGCTCTCGTGATCTCGGCATGCGACGAGCGCAAGCTCGCGCCCCTCGACGGCGAGGAGCAAGACGAGGCGGGGGCAGACGCGGGCGATCCGGCCCCGCCGCGCGCGGAGCCGGGGCGCCACACAGTGACCGTCGTCGAGACGCGGCGGATTGTCCCGAGCGACGGCCTCCCCGCCGACGCGCGCCCCGACAACTCGAACAACAACCTCGACGTCATCCGCCACGCCGGTCGCGTCTTCCTCGCCTGGCGCACCGCGCCCGATCACTTCGCGTCGGACAAGACGCGCATCGTCGTCGTGTCGAGCGACGACGAGATCACGTGGCGCCTCGAGGCCACGTTCACGGCGGGCACCGACCTGCGTGAGCCGCGCCTCTTGGCGCTCGGCGACGCGCTCTTCTTGTACATCTCCGAGCTCGGCAACGATCCACTCCGCTTCGAGCCACGCGGCGTGCGCTTCACGCGGCGCGGCGCCGACGGGACGTGGAGCGCGCTCGCCCCGGCGCTGCGCACGACGCGACTCGCGGCGCCCGACCGGGACGCAGGCGCGGGCGATCCCGACGCGGGCGATCCCGACGCGAGCGCGGACGCGGGCACCGACGCGGGCGATCCCGACGCGGGCGATCCCGACGCGGGCACCGACGCGGGCGCAGGCGGCGCGCCGGGCGTCCCGATGACCGGATACATCGCGTGGCGCACGCGCACCGAGCGCGGCGTCCCGTACATGACGGCCTACCTCGGCGGTGAGCACATCTACGCGTTCGACGGGCTGCCGCTCGACGTGGAGCTGCTCACCACGCGCGACGGCGTCACGTGGGGGCCCGTGGGCCCGACGCCGGAGTCTGCGGTCGTCTATCGCGGGGGCGGCAGCGAGACCGACTTTGCGATCGGCGACGACGGCGCGCTCTTCGGCGTGATCCGCAACGAAGCGGGCGACACGAGCGGCTGGGGCTCCAAGGTCTGCCGCGCGGAGGCGGGCGCGCTCTTTCGATGGACGTGCGTCACCGACAAGAAGAAGTACGACTCGCCGCTCGTCTTCTGGCACGACGGCGAGGCGTACCTCGTCGGTCGTCGCAACGTCACCGAGACGGGCGATTACGACCTGGGCTCGCGCGAGCTGAGCGCGCAGGGCGAGACCTTGAAGTTCCAGCTCGACTACCGCAAACGCAAGAAGCGCTGCGCGATCTGGCGCTTCGTGCCGGGAGAGCAGCGCGTGGCGTACCTGCTCGACCTGCCGTCGCGCGGCGACACGTGCTTTGCCGCGCGCATCACGACGACGTCGCCCACCGAGCTGGCGATCTACAACTACAGCTCGGACGTGGACGGGCCCGACGTGTCGTGGGCCGACGGTCAGGCCGGACCCACGTACGTCTATCGGCACCTGGTGCGGTTCTCACCGCGCTGACGCGCGCCTCAGGAGGCGCGGCGACGACGAGCCGCGGCGCCCGCGAGCGCGAGCCCGATGAGCACGAACGACGTGGAGCCGCCCGTGCCGAGCGGCGCCTGCGCGCAGCCCGACGTGGTGGTGACCGTCTTGGTGACGGGCGCCTCTTCGGGGGCGGGGCAGCCTTCGCCTTCGCACGCGGCGGGCGTGTCGGTGGGCTCGGGCGCCGGCGGCTCGACGGGGACCTCCTTGGCCTGCGTCCAGGTCGGCGCCGCGTAGCCGCCTTCGCTCGCGGCCTTGATGCCCGCGTCTTGGATCATCTTGGCGTGCTTGTCGGTGCGCGTGTAGATGGCCGCGAGGCAGCGGTCGGCCGTCTGCGGTCCGCGCGAGAGCGTGCCGAGCACGTACGGCGTACCGCCCTTGGCGAGGCTGTTCTGGTCGAAGGCGCCGCCGCCCGAGTCGCCCGAGCAGACCCACCCCTCGGTGATGAACTCCTGATCGGTGTCGAGGAAGTTCTCGAGCTCGCCCTTGCACGCGAAGCGCGCCTCGCCGGGCACGCACAGGATGCCGATGTCCTTGCGGCTCCGGCGGAGGCCCGAGTCCTGCGCGGACGGCGCCGTGATGCCGTAGCCGATCGCCGTGATCGCGTCGGAGATGCGCGCGTCGCCCATGCTGAACTGCACGACCGGGATGGCCGGCTTGGCCTCGGACTCGGGCACGTTGTCGGACAGGATGAGCAGCGCGATGTCGTTGCCGCAGAAGCCCGACTCGGTGGGCGTGATGATCTCTTTGACGCCGTGGTACGTCCGCGCACGGAAGAGGTTGGACTCGCTCGTGACGCCGAGGTTCGAGGCCGAGACCGACTTGGGGAACTTGTCGTTGCACGTCACGCCCTCTTTGCCGTCGGGCGGGACGACGCAGTGGCGCGCGGTGAGCACCAGGTTCGGCGCGATGAGCGTGCCGGTGCACACCCCGCCCTGGCGGCTGGCGACGCCCATGGCGAACGTGGCCGACGTCTCGCTCGCGCCTCCCTGCACGGCGCTCGAGGCGGCGCCGATCGGCTCGGAGCTGTCGGCGGGCGTGACGCCACACGCAGCGACGAGGGTGAACAGCGCGAGAGCGGGGAGAGCCGTGAGCCTGGAGGTCATGTGGGCGGCCGCGACTGCATGGTTCGTGCCTGAGCTCATTGACGACACCTCTTGGAAATCATTGAACTTCGAAGATGTAGGTCAAGACCTGCGATGTCGGTCGTAAGGCGCCGGAACCATGCCGTCAAACTACTAACGGGAGCCAGAATTTCCCGTGAGCCTCGTGGCCCTCAGAGCCGCGAAGCACCCTCCCCCGTCCAAGGCGCACACCGCAATAGCACCATTCTCTCAGAGGTCGACGCCGCGGCGCGTCAGAGACGCTACAGTGACGGTGGACGCCCGGGGCCGCGTCATCGTGCGCGGCCGGCGGACATCGAGACCCCCGGACACGGGAGCGCAACTCCCGTTGCGCGGCTCCTGGGTCGTCACGAGCCGAGACCAGGGAACGCGCGAGAGACCGGAGATTCGCCCCGCTCGCCCGAAGGGCGGGGCGAATCGGAGGCTCGATTGAACGGGTCTCGGCGCTAAAGTGAGGACCATGACGAAGCACCCGGCCCGTGACGCGCGCGTCTTTCTCTACCACCTGCCCGAGTACGACGTGGGGCGCATCCGGGAGATCGTCGGGAGCACGATGGCCGAGCTGGGCCTTCGACCGCGCGGGCGCACGCTGGTCAAGCCGAACCTCGTGATGGCCGGAGAGATGTGCCAGCACGCGTACACGCGGCCCGAGATCATCGAGGGGGTGCTCGGCGCCCTGCAGGACCGCGACGCGGGCGAGATGAGCGAGCTCGCGGTGGGCGAGCGCTCCGCGATCACCGTCCCGACGCGCTTCACCTACCACGAGGCCGGCTACGAGCCCGTGTTCGAGCGCACCGGCGCCAAGAAGTACTGCTTCGAAGAGGTGCCGCAGCTCGAGGTCCGCTACACGCACGACGAGCGCCTGCGCGACTACGTCTTCATCCCCGAGCCCGTGGTCAAGGCGGACTTCTTCGTCAACTGCCCCAAGCTCAAGGCGCACCCGTGGACGACCGTGACGTTCGCGATGAAGAACTACATCGGCATCCAGGACGACCGTCACCGCCTCATCGATCACGACCACGCGCTCAACAAGAAGCTGGCCGACCTGCAGTACGTCATCCAGCCGCAGCTCATCGTCATCGACGGCGTCATCGCGGGCGAGGGGCGCATGCTCACGCCGATGCCGCGCAACATGAACCTGCTCATCCTGGGCAACAACCAGGTCGCGATCGACTCGGTCACCTGCGCGATCGTGGGCGTCGACCCGCGCGGCGTCGACCACATCCGCTTCGCGCACGAGCGCGGCTTCGGGCCGATCGACCTCGACGACATCCGCGTCGGCGGTGACGTCTCGCTCGACGAGGCCAAAGAGCGTGGGCGTGGCTTCAAGATCGGGCTCATCCGCGTCGAGAAGTACTTCGAGGGCACGAGCATCCAGGCGTACGCCGGGCGTCCGCCGTCGGGCCCCAAGGGGGACGACTACTGCTGGGGCGGCTGCCCGGGCGTGATGGAAGAGGTCATCGAGATCCTCCGCGTCGCCGACGAGCAGTGCGATCGCAAGCTGCCGCGCATCCACATGGTGTTCGGCGACTACAAGGGGCCGCTCGACGTGAGCTACGGCGAGAAGGTCATCTTCGTGGGCGACTGCGTCTCTTGGGAGGGCGAGCTGGGCGGCGAGCTCGTCAAGATCCGTAGCAAGTACAAGGACCGCGCCGAGCTCGACCCGCACGACGTCAAGCACAAGGACGTCTACGCGCGCATGGCCAAGATGGCGCTCAAGCTGCGTGAGGCGCGCGAGAAGCCGTACGTGCGCGTCGAGGGGTGCCCCGTGAGCATCGGCGAGCTGATGTTCTTGGTGGCAGAGCTGGGCGGCCTCAAGAACCCGTACTTCGACAAGCGCGCGCTGTACTTCAACCAGGCGTACCTCGAGTGGCGGGGCAAGACGGTGCTCGAGCGGCTCAAGGGCGTGCCGTACCAGGTGTCGGGCGACAACGCGCACGGCGAAGCCAAGCCGCGCGACCTGGCGCCGCCGCCGCAAGGCGGGGAGTGAGCGGAGAGCGACGCGTCGCGATCGGCGTGATGGCGCGCGCGCCGGTGGCGGGCACGTGCAAGACACGCCTCGCGCCGTTGCTCGGTGACGAGGGCGCGGCGGCGCTGTACGCGTGCATGCTGCGCGACACGCTCGACGGGCTGCTCGCCGTACCGGCCGCGCGTTACGTGGCCCTGGCCGCGCCCGTGGGCGACGACACCGAGATCGCGCGACGCGACGGCGCGACCGCGCTCGCCTCGCACGTGTTCGCGCCGTGGGAGATCGTGGCGCAGCGCGGGCCCGACCTCGGCGCGAGGCTCCGCGCCGGCTTCGAAGATCTCGCGTTCGGCCACGACACCGTCGTCATCACGAGCACCGACTCGCCCACGTTCCCGACCGAGCCGCTCGCGGACGCGATCGCCACGCTCGAGGACGGCGAGGTGCTCGCGGGGCCGTGCGAGGACGGCGGCTACTACCTCATCGGCGCGCGCAGGCCGTCGCCTCAGGTGCTCGACGCGCTCTTCTCCGACATCCCGTGGAGCACGAGCGAGGTCATGTCGCGCACCCGCGAGCGCTGCGCCGCCGTGGGCGCGCACATCCGCGAGGTGCCCACGTGGTACGACGTAGACGAGCCTGCAGACTACACGCGTCTGCTCGACGAGCTGCGCGCGTTCCCGGACAGGGCGCCGCGCACGGCGGCGAGCCTGATGATCGACCGGGGGTGAGGCGGGCGCGGGGGGGCGGATGCGGCGCGCGGAGGCGTGGGGTCTCGAGCGATCAGCTCCGCGCACGCGTTCCCGCCCGCGCACGCGTCGGCGCCCGCGCACGCGTTCCCGCCCGCGCACGCGTCGGCGCCCGCGCACGCGTTCCCGCCCGCGCACGCGCTCCCGCCCGCGCACGCGCATCCCTTCGCGCCCGCGCAAACGTCCCACGCAAACACGCGCGCCCCCTATCGATGGACCCCCGACACGACACGGATCGCCGGCGGCCCGCCTCCCCTCGCGCAATTTCCCCATTCTCCGGCGAAAAGGCGGGGGCACGTGGGTTGCTGTAGGAGGCTCCGGAGGTCGGTGATGATCGCAGTGAGCAAGAGGTGGATGGCACTCGTGGTGAGCAGCGCGCTCTCCGCGGCTTGCGCGGCTCCGGTCGAGGACGAGGCCTCGTCCACGGAGAGCGAGATCCGCGGCGGGGCGACGACCACCGCGCACCCTGCGGTGGGCATGCTCTACGTGAACGCGGACTGGACGTGCACGGGGACGCAGCTCGGGCCGCAGCTCGTGCTGGCGGCGGCGCACTGCGCGTTCAGCGCACCCGTTCGTGGATACACCGTCACGAAGACGACCGCGCAAGCGGCGCCTCGCGGCATGATGTTCTACGCGAACGTCCACCCGACGGGTGGATACACCACGACCGGCGGCGTCGCGGTCGACAGCGTGTACGCGTGGAAGTCGGCGCGCGGAGACGCAGATCCCGACCTGGCGCTGTTTCACCTCGCCTCGCCGCGAACGCTCACCCGATACGCCGCGGTGGGAGCGGCGGTGCCGACGACCGACGCGACCGTGACCGCGGTGGGGTACGGGTGCTCGACCACGGGGAGCGGCTTCTACACGAAGCGCGAGCGCTCGCTCCGATGGCAGTCGGATCTCGGGGCCAACACCATCAACGCGATGTCGGGCTTCTCCACGAAGACGACCACGACCGCGGTCCTCTGTTCCGGCGACTCGGGCGGGCCGCTCTACGACGGCACGTACATCTTCGGCATCGCGTCCGCGGGCGACGCAAGCGCCTCGTTCTGGGTCGACGCCACGGCGATGCAGCGCACGATCACGGCCGCGGCGAACGTCTTCGACGCGCCCGTCACAGGCACCGCGACGCCCGGCTCCACGCCCGGCTCCACGCCGACGGGCGCCACGTCGGTGTGCACGCAGGGCGCCGGCTACTGGTGCGCAGACGCCGCGGGCAACATCCCCACGGGCTACGCCAGCGCGGCGGTGGGGGCGGACGTCTCGCCCTACCGCGCGTACTGCGTCGGCGGGCGCATCAGCGGTGCGATCGCGCGCTGCCCGGGCTCGTGCGTGAAGGCTGCTGTCGGCACGGCGGACCGCTGCCGCTGATGCGCGCCCACATGTAGGCCCGACTTCCAGTCCGAGCGGACCGCGATCCACCTGCGCGCACAACCAAGCGCGGCGATCCCCCACGAACGCGCGCAAATCATGCGGTCGCGCGCGTGAGCGGTCCTGCGCGATCCCACCCGGACCTGCGGCATGGACCGTGCTGTACGTGCTCTCGATGACTCGCGCTCACCTCTGGCTCCCCCTCGCCTTCGCGGCCTCGGCCGCGGCTGTCGCCGTCGCTTGCTCCTCTCCGCCTCCCCCGGCAGAAGAGGCGCCCCCCGAGGCCACGGCCCCGGCGCGATCGGCCGATCCTCCGCTGGGCGGGAGCTCGTCGGGTGGCACGAGCTCGGGCGGCACCAGCTCGGGCGGCGCCGCGGACGCGGGCGACACCGACGGCGGTGGCGGCGGCGGTGGGGGTGGTGACGGCGGTGGTGGCGGTGGCGGCGACGGCGGCGGCGGTGGGGGCGGCTCCAAGTGCAAGGCCGGCTCTGTGCGCGAGAGCGAGAGCAACGACACCCCGCAGACGGCCGACGTCCTCGCGGCGCCTGGCTCCTTCTGCGGGAGCGTCGGCGACAAGGAGGTCGATCACATGGCCTTCGTGCTGCCCGCGAACGCGACGTCGTTCAACACCGGCGGCGAGACGTCGCGCAACAACTTCAAGATGGAGCTCATCGTGAAGGGCAACACGCAGGACCTCTCGGGCAACCTGCCCTTCGAGCCCGGCGAGCGCTACGTGATCAAGATCACCAACAAGGGCGGCGCGGCCGTCGACTACCGCGTCGACGTGACCTGGAAGTAGCGGATTCGAGCGCCGGCCTGCGACCGGCGACGTCACGCGATCACTTGAGGTACTTGGACACGAGCGGTCCGTACCGGAGCACGTGCGCGGGATCGATCTTGGTGCGGTCGGACCAGATCGAGAGCGACAGCGCGCTGTGGCAGGCGCACGGGCCGAGCGGCTCGCGCGCGAACGCGGCGATCGCCGCCTTGAGCAGCATGACGGCGTTGGCGGTCGCCACCTCGAGGTTGCCGATGATCTCGGCGAGCAAGGCCTCCTTGTTCGTGCCCGGCGCGTGCGGGCGCCAGCAGTCGTAGTCGGTCGGGAACGCCACGAGCGCGCAGCACATCTCGGCCTCGCGGGCGAGCTTGGCCTCGGGCATCGCCGTCATCCCGATGAGATCGCCGCCCCACGCGCGGTGCATGTTCGCCTCGGCCACCGTCGAGAACTGAGGGCCCTCCATGCACACGTACGTGCCCGACCCGTGCACGCGCGCGCCTCCGAGGGAGCCGACGGTCGCGTCGTCGCGCGCCACGCGGGCGAGGCGCTCGCGCAGCACGCCGCAGTAGGGTTGGGCCAGCTCGGCGTGCACCGCCATGCCTTGATCGAAGAACGACGGCTCGCGCCGGAGCGTCTTGTCGATCACCTGGTCGACGAGCACGAGGTCCTTGGGTCGGTACTCCTCGCGCAGCGAGCCCACGGCGCCGCTCACGATGAGGTGCGTCACGCCGAGCGCCTTGAGCGCGAAGACGTTGGCGCGGTACGGCACCTGCGACGGCGCGAGCAGGTGCCCCTCGCCGTGCCGTGACAGCACCGCGATCTCGAGGCCGCTCCACTCGAGCACGCGGACGCGGCTCGACGGCGCGCCGAACGGCGTCTCGACCACGTGCTCACGCCCGAACGCCTCGCCGAAGAGCGCGTCGCCCAGCCCCGTGCCGCCGATCAGTCCGAGCATGTCGTCCTCTCTCCGAGCGATGTTGCTTGCGAAGAAACCATCGTTTTACCTGGGTCCATCACGAAGAGTTTCCCACCGTTGCGCGCGCTCGACGCGCGAGCCTACATCACCTTACCAGCGTGATTTTCGGGAATTTTCGCGTGTATGTCGCACGCACGCGGCGCGGGCCACATGGAACGCGCGTTGCGTTGCATGTACACGCGCCATGAATCGACGAGCCTGGATCTTCATCGCTTTGACCGCCGCGGCCACCGCCGCAGCGTGCAGCTCCAACCCTGACGGAACCCCGCTCTACGGACCTGGGTCGCGACCTGGAGGGTCGAGCGGGGGGCGCACGGCGCCCAAGCCGAGCGACGCGACGCCGCCGTCCGACGGCCCCACGCCCGAGGGCGATCCGGGCCCGCCCCCGGCGACCACGCCTTCGGAGCAGGCCGCGCAGATCACGAGCGTCTCGCCCGACAACGTCACGATCGGCACGCAGCCGCAGGGCGTCGACATCACCGTCACGGGCTCGCGCTTCTCGGCCGGATCGAGCATCGACATCGCGGGCGTCACGATCCCCGCCCAGGCGTCGAGCCCGACCACGCTCACCGCGCGCGTCCCCGCCAGCAGCCTCTCGGCGGCGGGCGTGCTCCAGGTGTCGGTCGTGAGCGCCCAGAACCTGCGCTCGAACACGCTCACCTTCACGGTCGCCAACCCGAGCGCCGTGAGCATCACGACGCTCAACCCGGCCAACGCCGTCGTCAACACGCAGACCGAGATCATCCTGGGCATCACGGGCTCGGGCTTCGTGCCGAGCTCGATCGTGAAGTTCAACGGCGCGGCGCTCACCAGCACCTTCCAGAGCGCGACGCAGCTCTCGGCGCGCATCCCCGTCAACGTGCTCACCACCGCGGGGCGCTTCAGCATCACGGTCGAGAGCGGCCAGAACGTGGTGAGCATCCCCTCCACGTTCGAGGTGCGAAACCCCACGCCCGCGCTCACGACTGTGGCCCCCACGTCGATCGCCTCCGGCAGCGGCGCCACCGTCGTCACGCTCGACGGCACCGGGTTCGTGAACGGCTCGGAGGTGTTCAGCGGCACGACGCCGCTCGCGACGACCTTCGTGAGCAGCACGCGCGTCCGCGCGACGCTCCCGGCCAACTTCACGGCCACGGCCGGCACGCTCCGCCTCTCGGTGAAGTCGCCGGCCCCCGGCGGAGGCACGTCGCAAGCGACCAACTTCAGCGTCACCGGCGCCACCGGCGGGGCGTGCCAGTACAAGTGTGTAGACTACAACTACGCGCTCAACGAGTGCTACGAGGACTGGTTCTGCGACGCCAAGGACGGCTGCCTCTACCAGAAGCAGTGCGGCGGCCAGCAGGCGGCCAACTGCCTCTACAAGTGCTCGGACTACAACTACAAGCCGGGCCAGTGTTACCAGGGCTGGATCTGCCTCGACAGCGGGCAGTACGCCGGCTGCCTGGGCCAGACGACCTGCAACTGACCGATAGACGCGCAGGCGCGGCGGTG
>JAGQJA010000115.1 GCA_020430845.1 Myxococcales bacterium | reverse complement strand
GTCGCTGGGTTGTTAGCTAACTTCTGGAGTTAGCGAACAAGCCGGTTGTTCGCTACGCTGCAAAAGTAGCGAACAACTGTGCCCCAGCACCCCAGACGCAGCGAGCACGATGGCGACCCTCTTCAACACGCAGCCGATGGCGCTCCAGACGGCGTTCGCCGAGCTGAAGCGCCAGGCGCTCGAGCAGCCATCCGTGCTGGTGGGGAGTCCTGGCTCCGTGGTCACGCGCACGAACAAGGGGCGCCGGTTCCTCTATCGCGACTACTACGGACCGGACGCGAAGAAGGCCGCCGACTACATCGGGCCGGCGGGCGACGCCGCCGCCGAGTCGCGCGCCGCCGAGCTCCGCGAGCAGATCGCGCTCGCCAACGCGCTCATCGAGCAGGCCTCGCTCCTCGCGCAGCACGGGTATGTCCGCGTGAACGCGCGTACGAGCGCGATCCTCGCGGCGCTCGCGAACAACGGCCTCTTTCGGGCCGGCGCGCTCCTGGTCGGCTCGCACGCCTACGGCGCACTGCTCAACGAGCTGGGCGTGCGCGCGGCCGCGACGGCGACAGAGGACGTCGACGTGGCGCGCCATCGGAGGCTCGCCCTCGACGGTGCGAAGTCGTTCGAGGAGATGCTCCATGACTCGCGGGTGGCGCTGCGCCCCGTGCCGCCCCTCGTCCGGCACCAGGCCTCGGCGTCATGGAAGCCGCCAGGGCCAGACCGCCTGCGCGTCGACCTGCTCATGCCCACGCGCGGCGACGCCGTGACGGTGCTCCCCACGCCGGAGCTCCGCGCGCACGCGACGGCGCTGCCGTGGCTCGGCTACCTCACCGAGACGTCGATGCCCGCCGTCGTCCTCGGCCGCAGCGCGATGGTCCCCGTCCACGTGCCGCAGCCCGAGAGGCTCGCTTGCCACAAGATGCTCGTGAGCCAGCTACGACGCGACACATCGGAGAAGGCGGCGAAGGACATCGAACAGGCGGCGACGCTCGTCGCGGTCCTCGCGGAGGTGTCGCCCGAGGCGCTCGAGGCTGCTTTCGCGAGAGTGCCCACGAAGGTGCGGGCGAAGGCGAGGCGGGGCGCGAGGCGGGTGCTCACGAGGCTCGAGCAGACGGCGCATCAGAGCGCGGTCGACCTCGTGAAGGCGCTCGTGAAGTGACGACGCGCGCGCCTCGCCAAGGCGCGACTCGGTTGCGCCGATCCTGGGTCGCTAGGGCGCGAGCTCGACGAGCTGCTTGCCGAAGTTCTTTCCTTCGAGCATCCCGATGAACGCGGCGGGCGCGCTCTCGAGACCCTTGGCGATGCTCTCGCGATACTTGATGCGGCCCTCGACGACGTGCGCCCCCAGCTCCGCGAGCGCCTGCGGCCAGCGGTCCATGTGGTCGCTGATGATGAACCCCCGGAGGCTCACGCGGTTCGTCAGCAGCGCTCCGAAGTTCTTCACGCCGTAGGGCTCGGTCGCGTTGTACTGCGAGACGAGCCCGCACAGCGGGATGCGCGCGAAGGTGTTGAGGCGCGCGAGGACGAGATCGAGGAGCGGACCGCCCACGTTCTCGAAGTACACGTCGATGCCGTCGGGCGTCGCCTCGCGCAAGCGATCCTTGAGCGCCGGATCCCGGTGGTCGACGCACGCGTCGAAGCCGAGCTCGCCGGTGACGAAGTCGCACTTTGCCTTGCCGCCCGCGACGCCCACGGTGCGGCACCCGGCGAGCTTGGCGAGCTGCCCGACGACGCTGCCGACGGGGCCCGACGCCGCGCCGACCACCACGGTCTCTCCCGCCTTGGGCTTGCCGATCTCGAGCAGGCCGTACCACGCCGTGATGCCCGGCATGCCGACCACGCCGAGGTACGCAGACAGTGGCACACGCGAGGCGTCGACCTTCATCACGCCTTGGCCCGTGGAGAGCCCGTGCTCCTGCCAGCCGAGCCCCGCGACCACCACGTCGCCCACCGCGAACCCGGGGTGGCGCGACTGGATGACCTCGCCGACCGTCGAGCCGATCATGACCGCGCCGATCTCGACGCCGGCCGCGTACGACTTGGACTCGCTGATGCGCCCGCGCATGTACGGGTCGAGCGAGAGGAAGCGATTCTTGACGAGGATCTCGCCCTCTTCGGCGTCGCGCAGCTCGGTCTCGACGAGGCGGAAGTCGCTCTCCGCAGGCGCGCCCTTGGGTCGGGACGCGAGGAGCACCTGCCTGTTCTTGATGGTCATGCGGCCATGCTACTGCGCCGCTGCCTCGAACGGGCGCTCGTAGGCCGCGCGCTCGAACGCGACGGCCTCACGTACGGCGGGGCGCGCCATCAGGCGCTTCTGGTACGCGCGGAGCGTGGGGTAGTCGTCGAGCGGCACGCCGGCGCGCGGGAGCAGCATGAGCGCCCAGAGCAGGTAGGCGTCGGCCACCGTGAACGCGTCGCCCACCAAGAAGTCGCGCGAGACGAGGTGCCCCTCGAGCACCGCGAGCGGCCTGGCGATGGCGACCCGTGCGAAGTCCTTCACGGCGTCGGGGCTCGTGGGATCGTAGACGAGCGCGAGGCACTTCTTGTGCACCTCGGTCCCCACGAGGCTGAGCCAGCGCATCAGCTCGTAGCGCTCGAAGCCGTCGCGCTCGGGCGCCAGGCGGTGGGCGGGCCGTTGGTCGGCGAGGTAGGCGAGCACGGCGCTGTTCTCGGTGAGCACGCGGCCGTCGTCGGTCACGAGCGTGGGGACCTGCCCCATGGGGTTGACGGTGCGCAGATCGCGCCCGTCTTCGACGCGCTTCGTCACGAGCTCGCTGCGGTGGAGGGTGAAGTCGAGGCCAGCCTCGCGGCAGACCATGTGGGCGGCGAGCGAGCAAGCGAGCGGCGAATAGTAGAGCTGCATGACGGGTCCTCCTTGAATTGTGTACGACTTGGTACAAAATTCATGACGACTGTGCGTTCGTCAATATTTTTGTTCTACTTGGTACGAAATGTCCGCGACCGACGAGAAGAAGGGGCCGAGCCCGCACAAGAAGCGCGGGCGGCCGCGCGCGTTCGAGCCCGACGCCGTGCTGCCCCAAGCGATGGAGACCTTCTTGCGCTACGGCTATGCCGGCGCGTCGCTCGAAGCGCTCACGACGTCGATGGGCGTCAACAAACCGAGCCTCTACGCCACCTTCGGCGACAAGCGCGCCCTCTTCCGCCGCGTCATCGAGGCGCGCGTCAAGGAGCTGGGGCGACGGTACCGTCGCGCGTTCGACCGCGGCGACTCGGTGGAGAGCTCGCTCCGCGCGGTCTTCGAGGAGGCCGTGGCGATCAACGTGAACGTGGGCGGCGCCCCCGGGTGCATCATCGGCAGCGCGGCGGCGGGGGAGGCGGTGGTCGACGAGGACCTCGCGCGCTTCGCCCGGGAGTACTTTGCGCTCTGCGACCGCGAGCTGGGCGCGTGGTTCGACAAGGCGTACGGCGCGTGCGGCCCCATCCACGGCGCGTCGCTCGGCAGGCTCGTGAGCGGCGTCATCCACGATATCGCCATCCGCGCGCGCATCGGCGAGCCCAAGGCCAAGCTGCGCGAGTACGCGCGCGACGCCGCGCTGGCTCTCTCCCGCGCCGCGGGCGGTGTAGGGTCCAAGCGCTCGTAGAGCAGCCTCCCGGCCTCCAACGCGTCAGCGCGTCCATACGGCTTCTACATCGGTGCTCATCTAGGACGCTCGCTTCAACAGCTTCGTCCTCTTCCGAAGTCGTCGCCCTTCGCGCTCGTCTCGGGCGTTGCGGGCTCTCGTTCAGGCGAACCGAGAACGCCCTGCGTCGACGTCGGCTTCTTCTGGGCGGAGGAGGAGAGATTCGAACTCCCGGAGGGCTTGCACCCTCGGCGGTTTTCAAAGCCCTGCCCTCCCTCGAACGACGTCGCTGAGCGCTCGCCCCTGAACCCCACAGGATCAGGCTGAAAAACCAGCCTGGTCGCGTGCTTGGGACTTCCTCGTGGAGGTTCGGGTGGCGATCGCGAACGCGACGCTCGTGGACAGAACGCGACACGGCGCGACGGTCGGCGTGTGAATGGGATGTGAATGGTTCACCGTCCCTCCGTGCTCGTGCTGCGGCGCTCCCTTGCCGCTTCGATTTCGTTCTGAAGGTCCTTGGGAAGGCTGCTCGCCCCGACTGCGCCCTTCTCCGTTGCCGAGAGCAGCAAGTCGGCTGCCTCAGCTTTGGTGAAACGTCGATAGCGCTGGGCGGCGACGGCGGTGGCCACGGCGTGAGCGACGTGGGCAAGCCGGTAGGCATCGAGGCGGGCAGCGTCGACATGCCGCTTCTTGAGAGACTCGATGCGGGTGTGACCGTCGGTGTGGGTCAGCTCGACCTTCGCAGCTTGGAGGTCACCTTGAGGGAACCACACAAGGTCAAACGTCTCGAGCTTCGAGAAGGCGCTCACGATGGCCAGAGCCGTCTCCTCGAGCTGCTGCACGTCGTCCGTGGCTGTCCAGAGTGAGAGGCTGTTGCCCTTGGCTCGGAACTCCGAAAAAAGGAGCTCCGCTGGCACCTCCGGCGAGGGGAAGCCGTCAACTGGTTCCCAGCGGTCCAAGTTGATCCTGCGGACCAGGTACATCGACCACGCCTCAGCGCCCGAGCAACTTACGAACGTGGTCGGCGAGCCACGGGGTCTTCTCCTCGTGGCCCTCAAGTAGTCGCAGAGCTTCGGGGGTGGCCCAGTGCTCGATGGCCTTGATGGCGGCTCCTCGCACACGTGCCGCAGGACTCCGAAGCGCAGCCGCAACGACTGGCATCGCCCACGCGGCCGCTCCCGCACCGAGGCGCCCGATGCACTGCACGAGGCCGCCCTGGGTCTCCCTGTCCTCATCGGCGAGCATGTCGAGCAACGCCTTCTGGAGCTGCTGCGGCGCGATCGCCGACAGCCTCCGAAGGCCATCCTCTGCTCGATGCGGAGCGCCGTCCTCGATCGGCTCGTCCCCAAGCTCCTGCCGAAGGGCGGCCACGACTTCCACAACATTCAGTCGTGGCTGCGCTCGGCGCGTTGCGGTGAGCCAGTCACGAGGATCCCAGGCTCCTGCAAGCCCGGAGCCTCCGCTTGAGCGCGACAGGACAAGGAGGAGCTTCTCGGCCGTGTTCGAGACCCCGACCGACGACTTGAGCCGCAACGCCTCACGTCGCTCCATCTCCTGCGTGGCGAGGCGGGCGGAGATGAAGTCGCGGGTTGCGGCCATCGTGCCGGATGCTTCGACCCTACGCATCGAAGAGCCTCCTCAGTTCGTCGGTGATGAGCGCCTCGAACGCATCGCGTTCGCGCTGACGCAGGTCGTCCACGAGTTTCAACGCATCGCCCAGCGGGCGTGACTCACCGGCCTCGAGGACAACATCGAGGTCGAGCACGAACGACGACTTGTCCGGTGGTCCGTCGACCGTGGCGAACGTGGTGATGAGACGCACGCCATCTTCGTAGGCGTACTCCGCCCGATGCATGAACGCCTGTAGGTTCTGGGGGAGCCCATCGACGGCCGCGGGCAGGCACTTGAAGTACTTGTCGCTCTTTGCCGTGCGCTCCGGAACCTCGACGCGGTTGATGTACCGGATGCCGAGGCGCATCAGTCCTGCTGGCTGTGCTACCGCCACGTACTGCTCGAACGCCCGCTCGATCATCGGCCGGAAGACCTCCCAGCCGTTTTCCGGGTAGGGCCGCAGGATGTGGACGCTCAGCAGGTCTGGGCCAACGGTGAGCAGGTGCGTGCCCGCCACGTCAGTGAGCTGGACCATGCTGACGTTCTGGTTCCACGCCACGGCAGGTGGGGCATTGCCCGCGACCTGGAGCTGAGCCTGGAAGAGGTTCCTCGGCTTGCCCGCGTACTCGTCCTTCACGGCTCCGTGGAGGCGGCCCGGAATGGTCAGGTCCCATTCCTGCCCTGGAGCGAACCGGAACTCGCACAGCGCCTCGTCGATCGGCGGGTTCTTGTACTTGCGTCGGTCAGCCATCTCGCCCGGTTCTGGAAAGGTACTACGCGCTCACGTCCTCGTCCCAGAGAACCAACCCACGAGCTGCACGACCTGTTCCATTGCGTCCAGCGAGGCTGAAAATCAGCGGGGGAGGCGGGGATAAGAGCCCCGGAGGAAGCCCCGGCTACAACCCGCCGGGGCGCACCGCGCATGCGAACGCTCATCTACTTCATCCGCCGGCACGGCCACGTGGTCGTCCAGCTCATCACCACCCTCGTTCACCACATCACCAACCGCCCGCATCGAAGATCCCGCCCCCATGAGGGAGGTTCACGATGAGCGCCGCCAGCAAGAACAACTTCGTCATCCGCATGAAGGTGCGGGACGACAGGGGCAACGTCGTCGGCGAGACCGAGGCGATCACCTTCAAGGGCCTTCTTCATCTTGCACACGAGGATGGACTTCAATCCGTCCGCACCGAGCTCGTGCAGGTCCCGAGCGAGAACAACGATCGCACCGCCGTCGTGCGTGCGACCGTCCGCACCCGCAAGGGCGTCTTCACCGGGATCGGCGATGCGAACGCCACGAACGTGAACCGTCGCATCGTGCCTCATCTCGTGCGGATGGCAGAGACCCGCGCCGTTGCCCGTGCGTTTCGGGTCGCCGTCAACGTCGGTGCCGTGGCCGTCGAAGAGCTCGCCGAAGAAGCGGTCGCTACAACCACGGTCAGTACAACGCCGGTCGACGACAACAACGTCAACGTCGCCCCCTCGGGTCCGAAGCCAGCTCTTGTTCGAGCCCGAGGGCGTGACCCTGAGCCCGAGACCGCGGCGACGACGGATCGAAGGGCCATGAGCGAAGAGCAGAAGAAGCTCTTGTTCCGCTTGGCCTACCAGCTCGGTGAAGCCCGCGAGACCGCCGCCAGCCGGGTGCTGGAGGCCCTCGGGCTCGAGCGCTTCGAGCTTGCATCCCGGGCCGCTGCTGCCCGTGCCATCGACGGGCTCAAGGCGCACCTGGCCGAGCAAGAACAAGAACGAGACGCCATCGTGCAGGAGGCCCGTCATGGGTGACATCCCGCCGACGAGCTCGGCCTCGCAGCTCGTCACCTACGCGATGTGCGGGCGGAAGTACTACTTCATCTACGTGCTCGGGCTCGAGCCGGAGAAGAAGTCCACCGCGCTCGTCTTCGGGTCCGCCGTCCACGGGGCGCTGGGGTTCTGGTTCAACGAGAAGCTTGCCGGTCGCGTGCCGCTGGTGCCCGCCGCCGAGCAGGTCTTCTTGGCCGACTTGAACGCCGGCCTCGCTGGAGTCTCGGAGGCCGACACGACCGATCTGGAAGAACAAGGTCGGGCCCTCGTCCGCCTGTACTTGAAGAAGTACGGCGAGCTCCCCGTCGTCGCGGTGGAGCAGGAGTTCGTGCTCTCCATGCACGACCCGGAGACGGGTGAGGTTCTCCCTCGACCTCTTCGGGGGTACTTCGATTTCGTGCTCGGCGATGGGCGCGTGATCGAGCTGAAGACGTCGAGCCGCAAATGGGGCGCCGACGTTTCCAAGCACCTGCAGCTTGGCGCCTACGCCGCCGCGAGTACTCGTCCGGTGGAAGTACATGTCTTGGTTCGGCGTCGCCGTGACGCCGTCGTCGACGTGATGAACTACAACCCCGACGGTTGGTGGCACCACGCTGCCGCTGCGCTCGAGCGGGGGATCCTGGCCCGCCACTTCGCCCCGTCGCCGGGGCCGATGTGCAGCACCTGCGATTTCGCCTCCGCTTGTTCTGACTGGAAGACCGACGGCCACCACCGGCTGCCGGTTCTCGACGCTCGCGTCGGCACGTAGGCCGCCGCTTCCACTTCAACCCGAATCGAGGGGCATGGGCACGACGCTCATGCCCCTCGATTCATTTCGTCATGAGGTTTCCCATGGAGAGCATCACCACCATCGTCCCCCGCATCATGAACGGCCTCGCCCCGAGGCGTCCCTTCACCTTGATGAAGCTGATCGAGCAGCTCGAACAAGAGGAGCGTCACGACAACCCCGATCTTGTACTTCCGCTCCGCGAGCTCGAGATGGTCGACGGCGATCATCTTGCCGTGCCCGACGGCCGGACGTTCCGCCTCAACGACTGGTCACGGCGGCAGACCGCGAGCCTATTGGGCCTGCGGTGGGATCGCTGGTTCGAAAACGCCACCGGCGAGGACGTCGCCGAGGAGGTGAACCGGCGACTTCAACGCTCGTCGGCCGAAGTTCGTCTCCGCATGCGCTCGTGTCCGGATGACGAGCCGGAGCTCCGTGCACTCGTCACGCCGGGGTACACGCCCGTGCCCGACTCCGTCGTCGCACGCGGCATCGTCGCTTCAATCGGTCACTACAACGCGGACCCCACAGTCGTTCGTGCACATGTGACCGAGCGCACCACGTCGTTCGTCATCGGCGTCGGCGAGCCGTACAAGCCCGGCGGCGATGGCCGCGTCGGCGATGTCTGGGGCGGCCTTCTCGTCCGCAACAGCAACACGGCTTCGCCGCGCTCGCCGTCCAGCTCCATCTCACCCGGCTGGTCTGCCTCAACGGCATGACGGTCCCGCACGAGGAGGCGGTACTTCGACGAGTTCATCGTGGACTCGACGTTCGTGATCTCGAGTCGAAGCTCTACGCCAAGCTGCGAGATCTACCGGCTCGCCTTCGCAAGGGTACGGACACGCTCGCTGCGACGACACGTATTCCGGTCAACGACGTCGTCGATGAGATCGGACGATTCCTCGAGAAGGCCCGCCTGCCACGCCGGCTAGCTCCCCAAATCGAGGCGGCCTACAAGAAGGAGGCGGACGCCTCGGTCTTCGGGGTCGTTCAAGCGGTGACCTTGGCTGCGCAGGGCCTGCCCGCGGAGCAGCGCCACGAACTTGAGCGAGCTGCAGGTGACTACGTCGCTCATTCGCGGTAGCACCGGCATGCAGTGGAACGGGGCGTTGCCTTCGTTCCCTACCGGATTAGGGCGTCCACGGGAGAGCGTCGAAGTCGGCGTCGGTGTCGAAGATGCGAACCAGCTCGCTACGTCTAGCGGCCGTGAGCGCCGAGGGGTCGGCCTTGTGAGCCTTGGTGAGGTGCTTCGTGACGGCCACACGGAGCCAAGGGACAAACGCCTCCAGCGCCTTCTTCACGAGTTCGGAGAGCGCCTCGTACAGCTTGTCACGCCGCGTATCCAGGTACTCCGTCGCCGTGACCGAGACGTTCAGCATCCGAAACTTCGCAGCGTCGCTTTTCGTCACGTACCCACGATTGTGCGCAAGCGTGTGTCGCACCTGGAACGCGATCTCGATCCCCCGCTTCAATCGCTCATCGTCTGACTTCGGCTTCGGCTGAACGAGCCAGCTTGCCCCGACAAGCTGCTTGAGGGCTTCATTCACGTGACCGAGGTTGTGGAATAGCTGGTGCTCGTAGAACACCTCGCCAAAGGACGGCTGCACCCCACCGGTTACGGGGACGAGACTGGCAGCCGAGACCGCCTTGGTGAAATCGGCGGGGTCGAGCGTCGACCCCAGCGCATCAGCGAGCGCAATCATTGTCGTCTTGAAGAAGAACTCCAAGCCCCCGACGAGCTCGAGCGAAAGAAGGTGCGAGAGGTACCAATCGTATTTGGTTGTCGTGCCGTCCCGAGGCCCACGGAGCTTCTTCTTCGATCCCCCTTCGGCCGCCTTTGCCAGCGCCTTCAACTGCGTGTCCTTGCGCTTCAACCACGACCTCAAGTTGCCCTGATTGGTAATCACGTACTTCAGCTCGTCTTTCGGTCCGGTGGCATCCGGCAGATGTCCAACCTCTTCACGAGGAAGCGTCGACAGGGCAGTACGGTCCGCCAGATCGACGATGTTCTTGGCCCCCTGCGTCCTCGACATCAGCTCTCCTCCTCCACGTACTTGCTCTTGCCCTCGCCCCAGTACGACTCGTAGACGTGCTCGTAGACCGCCTCGAGGGCGGCCTCGTACTTCACCTCGTCGTACGCCTCGGGCAGGTCCTTCAACGCGGCCTTGATCGCGACGCGCACGGCGGCCCGCTTCATCTGGCTCTTGCGCCAGTCGATGACGAGCTTCTTCTCGATCTTCTTCGGCAGGTCGGCCGCGATCTTCTTCACGGCGGTTTGGTCCTTCTTGTCGAGGGTGACCTCCACCCCGACGAGCAGGTCGTAGAAGGCGAGCTGCTCCTGCGACACGCCCTCGCCCTCCGCCCGACCTTCTTCTTCCTCCATCTTCTTGATGAAGGCCATGAGCTGCTCGAAGAAGGCCGCCACCGTGTGGGCGCCCTCGTTGTAGTCGGCGATGAGCTCCTCGAGCTTGTCTCGCAGAGCGCGGCGGGTCGGGTTCAACCGCACGAGGGCGTCGACCCGTTTCAACGTCGCTGACGTGAGCGCCTCCGCTGTGCTCGCCTTGTTCTTCGCCTTGGCGAAGTAGCGGGCCAGCGCCTCGAAGTCGATCTCGCCGAGATGAACACGGCCCCCGTACTTGTCGCCGGGCGGTTCGTGGATCACGTACGCGTTCGCGTCCACGGATTCATCGAGGAGCTTCTCGACCTGCGTCATCACGGCCGAGATGTCGACCGGTTGCTCGAGCCCCTGGATCCCCCGGGCGAGATCCAAGAGCACGCCCCAGTCGAGCGCATGTTCTAGCTTGCGGTCGTCGGTGCCGAGGGCGCGGTACACGCGGTCGGCCTGCGTGGCGAGGGTGAGGTACTTCTTCTTCGTCTCGACCGGGTGAATCAACTTGTCGACGCCGGTCTTGAGCGCCGTGATCCGGGCCAACTTCGTGAGCGAGCGGATGGCGTCCACGTCCACACCGTGATCCGCGCAGAACTTCTTGCCGTCGGCGATGAGCTTCTTGAGCTCTTCGAGTTGTACTTCCTTCGGTTGTACCGGCGTGTCGCCCTCGCCGACGCCACCGCCCGCACCGGCGCCGTAGATGGCGAGCGCCTTCTGCAGGTTCCGGAAGACGCCCACGTAGTCCACGATGAGGCCGTTGACCTTGCCCTCGTAGACGCGGTTCGCACGGGCGATGGTCTGCATGAGCGTGTGGTTCCGCATCGGCTTGTCGAGGTAGACGGCGCCGCAGCTCGGTACGTCGAACCCCGTCATCCACATGGCGCACACGAACACGAGCCCGAGCGGGTCCTTCGGATCCTTGAACTTCGTGTCCAGGTCCTCCTTGATGAAGCGGAGGCGGTGCGGGGCGATGTCGAGCCCCTTCTTCTTGAACGCGTCGACCTCGTTCTGCGACTGCGAGATGACGACGGCCATGTCGAGCTTCGTGATGAAGTCGAGCGCCATCTGGAGCTTCGCCCTGGCCGCCTTGTCCTCGTAGGCGGTGCGAGCGAGCGCTTCTTCTAGCTCCTTCTTCTTCTTCGCCCACGCGGCCTTCACCTTGTCGTGCATCCGCACGGCGGTGACCTTGTCGATGGCGACCACCATCGCCTTCGTGCCGCCGGGCCGCTCGGTCTCGGTGTTGAGGCCGAGGAAGTGCGTAACGATGTCGGTGGCGATGGTGTCGAGCCGGTCCTCCCTCGTGATGAGGTGGTACTGGCGCGAGAATTCCCGCTCGACCTTCTTCTGCTGCTCCTCGTCGAGATCGGCTTCCTCGATGAGGGCGGCGAGATCGTCACCGAGGTCCTCGTTCGTGAGCTGGAGCTCGGGGATGCGGGGCTCGTAGTAGAGCGGGACGGTGGCGTTGTCCTCGATGGCCTGCCGGAAGTTGTAGACGCTGACGTAGTCGCCGAAGACCTCCCGGGTCTTCTCTTCGCCGGCCATGAGCGGCGTGCCGGTGAACCCGATGAAGGCGGCGTTCGGCAGGGCCTGCCGCATGTTGAGGGCGAACGTGTCGTACTGGGAGCGGTGGGCCTCGTCGGCGATGACGATGATGTCGCTCCGGTCCGAGAGCTTCGGGTACGTCGCGCCCTTCACGTCGGTGCGGAACTTCTGGATCAGCGTGAAGACGTAACGGTGGTCCTCGGTGAGGAGCTGCTTCAGGTTCTCGGCGCTCTTCGCCTGGACGTTGTTGTCCTTCACGGCGCCGCACGCGGCGAAGGTCTTGTAGATCTGATCGTCCAGATCTTCCCGGTCGGTGATGATGACGAAGGTCCAGTTTCCGGGGAGCCGCCGGAGGATCTTCTGCGAGAAGAAGACCATCGAGAATGATTTGCCCGAGCCCTGCGTGTGCCAGAACACGCCGAGGCGGCGGCGGGCGGCGAGCACGTCCTTGCCGACGCCCGGCGGGGTGGAGGCGAGCTGGTACTTCCGCACGGCCGCGATGGCGTTGTTCACGCCGAGGAACTGGTGGTTCTGGCCGACGATCTTGGCGACGGCGGACTTCTGCTCGGAGAAGAGCGTGAAGTTCTCGACGAGGTCGAGCAGGCGGGCCTTGTCGCAGACGCCCCGGAGCATCGTCTCGAGGCTCACCGTGGCGGGCTCGTCCTCTCGCTCGATGCGCTTCCACTCCTTGAAGTGCTCCCACGCGCCGGTGACGCTGCCGATGCGCGATTCGAAGCCGTTCGACAGGACGACGACGCCGTTGAACCAGAAGATGTTCGGGATGGCCGTCAGGTAGTCCGTGTAGTTGTCGCGGTAGGCGTTCTCGACGTTCTTGTGCAGTCCCTTGAGCTCGATGAAGACGAGCGGCAGGCCGTTCACGAAGCCCACGAGGTCGGCTCGCCGCTGATAGATCTCGCCCTGCACCCAGAGCTGCTGGGCGACGAGGAAGTCGTTTGCCTCGGGTTTCTCCCAGTCGATCACGCGGACCGTGACGTCCTGCATCCCCTCCTCGCCGTCGGGGGCGGGGACCTTCACCTTCACGCCCTGCTTCAAGAGGGCGTGAACGTCACGGTTCGCGGCGACGATGCTGCCCATCGCCGCGCGGTCGCGCGTGAGCACGTCGATGGCCTGGTCGATGGCCTCTCGGGGGAGCTTGGGGTTGAGCTTCTCGAGGGCGGGACGGAGACGGCGGAAGAGGACGACGTCGCCCTTCGTCTCCCGCCCGAGCGTGCCCTTCTCGCCGAAGGTCTCGTCCATGACCGGGGCGACCTTCCACCCCAAGTCGGTGAAAAGTTCGAGTGCGGCTTCTTCCACTTCGGCTTCGAGCGTCCCCGGGCTCACCGGCCCATCGTACATGGACACACGCGGCCGATGGACGAGCTACTTCTTCTTCACGTTCTCGGCCCGTTCAACCAGGTAGACGACGAGGGTATGGGCCGCGTGCACGGCGAGTCGGGCGTGCCTGGGAGCGAGCTTGAAGGGTCTTCGGCCCTTGCCATGGGCGCTGCCCGCATGGGTGCGTAGGGCGCCGACCCCGTCGGCGATGCTCGCCAGACCGCCGAGGATCTTCTTGATGTCGTCGTCGGCAACGTCACCGCCGTCGAGCTTCAGGTCCTTGCGGACCTCCTTCCACAATCCGCCGAGGTCCTGCTTCGCCGGCATCGTGAGGCCGTGGTCCTCGATGTAGATGCGGCAGAACGCTTCGATGACGGCGCACGCGGCGGTCACGGCGGTGTCCGGCTCAGCCTCCACGTTGTCGAGGGCGCGGGCGAACTCCTTCTCGACCGACGGGAGGTCCCGCTCACGCAGGACCGTTTCTAGAGAGCGGGCGGGGCCGGCAACCAGGCCGGCTGGAAGGACCCGGCCCCCGCTGTACGTGAGGCCGTTCTTGGCGAGCACCTTCTGGATGCGCTCCCGCCCCTTCTCTCTCGGGTCATCGGCTCCGTGAAGCTCCGCATCCATGTACTCGCCGAGCGCATCGCCGAGGACTTCCAGCGGCTCGCCCTCCGAGGCCTTGTTCGTCCACAGCAACCACGCCGAGACCTTGTCGACCTTGTTGCCGGCGGGCGGGTCCCCGGCAGCGCCGGCGATGCGGAAGATCGTGTCCAGCTTGCCGTGCGTGAAGAAGCCGCCGAGCTCCTCGGCGACGACGGCGATGACGGCCGGCGGAATGGAGCGCCGGTCAGGCATTCGGCTCTACGACGACGTCGCCGGAAATTAGTCGGGGGAGAAGCAGGTCGCGTGTCCGGGCAAGAACCTCCTGTTTTGCGGTGAGCAACTGGATCTGGCGCAGTAGTGTCTCGGCGAGCGCGTCGAACTCCTGGCGGATTCTCGCGGTCGGCTCGAGCCAGGGGATCTTGTGCACGTCATCCTTCGTGACCGCCTTGAAGATGGTTCCGCCGCCCATCGAGTCCTCTTGAACCCGCTCGCCGAGCTGGAGCCAAAGGAACGCCTGAGCGCCTGCCGCATGACGAATCGCCGCCAGCCCGCGGCCTACTACGAGCCGGTCCGGGGCGAAGTTGATTCTCCCGACCGGCGCTCGGACGCTGAACAGGAGGTCTCCCGCATCGGCTGTCCTTGCCGACGACGATGTGCACCACGCGCGGTGCGTCGGAAAGTGCGCCCCGAAGTTCGTCACACCTTGGTGGAACGGGAGACCGTCGCCGGTCTCGTTGTACGAGTCGGACTTCGGCGCCTGCCCCATCAAGATCCTTGCATTCGTCCCGAGCGTCGACGCGTTCCAGCCCTCCGGGACCTTGCCGAGGGCCGAGTTCACCATCTTCACCTTCTCGTGCCCGGGGAACCGGAAGTTCACGAACCACTCGCGGTAGAGCGAGCGGGCCATCTCCTCGAGGATCTTGATGCGCTTCGTGTTGTTCTCGATGAGGTCGTCGTAGGCGGAGAGGATGTCGGCGATGCGGCGCTGCACCTCGATCCCTGGGACCGGTGCAGTGACTCTGTAGATGCGCTCCGGTGCCGTGTGCCTAACCGTTGCGCCCGTGGCGGTAGCCTTCAACTGCTCCCGCGTAGCGCGAAGATTAAACAGGTAGTACAGATATCGCTTTTCGAGGGCGGCTTCATTGAGCTCGACGACCTTCCCAAGACGCTGGTTGTGAAGGAATCGCTCATTCTCGGTTACGAAGGCGGGGGCGCCGAGGATGGGCGCGTTCTGCGTCAGGTCGGTCATCGCGACGATGAGATCCCCGCGACGAAGAACGAAGTCCTTCGGGACTTCGCCGTCGTAGTACTTCTCCTTATCGCCCTTGAGTTTGAGGCCACCACGGGCTTCGAAGTTACCTGGCGTGAGCAGGACGAACTCCCCGGCGTCCACGAAGTGCTCGCCCTTGAATGCGAAGCCGTGCTTGATGCGGAAGAAGTCGCCCAGAGCGCGAAGCGGATAGGACCTCGCCATCAACCCCCCAACACCGCCGCTACATTGTCGGCGATCCGGGCCTCGAGCTCGCGAGCCTCGGCGTTGAGCACCTCGAGCTGCTCGTTGAGCTCTTCGAGCTTCTCCTTGAAGTCGAAGTCCTCCGCAGCTCGCTCAGCCACGCCGACGTAGCGGCCCGGGGTCAGGCTGAAGCCCTGGGCCTCGACCTCCTTGAGCGACGCGACCTTGCAGAGGCCAGCGACGTCCACGTACTTCCCCTTCGGGAAGTGCTCCTTCATCAGCTTCGCGCTGCCGTGCCCCTTCTCGGGGGCCTGGCCGCGATACAAGCGGACGATGTTGGCGAGGAACTCGACCTGCTCGGCCGTCATCTCCCGGTGGGCTCGGTCGACCTGCCGGAAGTGATGGCGGGCGTCGATGAAAAGGACCTTGTCCTTCCGGTCCGTCTTGGCCTTCCCTTTGTCGAGGAACCACAACGTGACGGGCAACGTCACCGTGTAGAACAAGTTCGAGGTCAGGGAGACTATGACGTCGACGGCGCCGGCCTCGAGGAGCTTCTTGCGCACCTCGAGCTCGCTGCCGCGGGCGTCGGCGGCGCTGTTGGCCATGACGAATCCGGCTCGGCCCTTGTCCTTCTTCAAAGAGGAATAGAAGAGCTGAATCCACAAGTAGTTTGCGTTGTCCGTAGTCGGCATTCCGAACGGGTAACGCTTGGTGTCGTCCTTGATGCGCTCGCGGTCGACGGCGTTCTGGTTGAACGGCGGGTTCGCCATCACGAAGTCGAACTTACCGACGGAGTCGTGCGGGTCGTCGTAGTAGGAGTTCAGCTTCGTCTTGATGTCGCTCGCGAGCCCGTGGACGGCGAGGTTCATCTTGGCGAGCTTGTACGTTTCCTCGATCTTCTCGACGCCGTAGATGCTGATCTCGTCGGCCGGTGTCTTCTGGTGCTCGGCGATGAAGTTCGCGCTCTGCACGAACATGCCGCCGGAGCCGCAGGCCGGGTCGTAGATCGTGCCGTGGTACGGCTCGATGATTTCGACGATGAGCCGGACAACACACTGCGGCGTATAGTATTCACCGCCTTTTTCGAGCGTTCGCGGCGCGAAGTTGCCGAGGAAGTATTCGTAGATTCGGCCGAATACGTCGCCCTCGACGTCCTCGGGAATCGTGTTGAACAGCTTCAGCATCTCCTTGAGCGTCGTCGTCTCGAAGCTGCCGTAGGTGCGGGGCAGGACGCCCTTCACCTCGTCGTTCTCGGCCTCGATGGCCTTCATCGCATCATTCGCAGCCTTGCCGATATCGGCCCCCTCCGGCAGTTTCAGCAGGCGTGAGAACCGGGCCGCCTCGGGCACGAAGAGGACCCCGAGCGCGTGGTAGTCCTCCTTGCCCACGGTCCCTCGGCGGCGCCCGCCGGTGAGCTCCTTCTCCGCCGCAGCGAACCGATGGTCGGCGTACTTCAAGAAGACGAGCGCGAGCACCGGCATGGAGTACTCGTGCGGCTTGAGCGTCGAGTTCGTCCAGAGCTGATCGGCGGCGTCCCAGAGGCGCTTCTCGAAATCGGGCGGCAGGGGCATGGCGACATTGTTCTACAGCACCTTGCCGCGGCTTGGACACGTTCCCCAGCGTTCAGCCTTTTCTGGCCCGCACCTGACCTTCTTGTACCGCCACCAGGGGAGAGAGCGGCGCGGCGTCCGTGGTCGGCGCCGGCTCGGCGGTGCGATGCACGACGTTGTCCTTGAGCTCGGGGTTGTACTCGCCCGCCGTTACCGGTCGGACCTTGCTCGCCGGCATGTTGTAGAGCGCCTCGGCCTCGCCCTTGTACTTGGCGGCGAGCGCGGTCAGCTCCGTCGACACGTCGACCAGGGTTTCGATGTCGACCGGTCTCGGGCCTTCGCCGTCGCGTTGAAGTTGCAGCCGCGGCTCCCCTCCGTTCTTGCCGACGAAGACGGTGGCCGCATGTTGTGCCAGCTCTTCGAGCACGAGCGCTCGCTCCACGCACCGACGAGCGAGCGCCATCACCTCGCCGATCGAGAGAGGGAGGTCGCTCGGTGCGGGCACGGGCCGAAGTCTTGCGGTCTTCACTTCTTGTCACCTCCTGCAGATGCGCCGGTCGAGATGGTGAACTTCCCGAGCGCGGCGGCGTTGAACAAGGCCGGCACGAGGATCTCGAGCTCGAACGGGGCCTTGAGGTCGTCGACGGTCTGGGCCGCCCCCATCCCGGTGCGCACCACGGGGACGACGACGCCGTCGTTGTTCTTGCCGAGGATGACCCAGGTGCGACCGGGCTCGCGTTCACGACCGACGTAGGCGGGGCCGAGGCAGCGCCGAAGCGCCCGAAGGAGCGCAGCGAAGGCCGAGCAGCGTGCCTGCGAGTACGCCCGCCAGTTCAACTTGTTCACGACCCGCCGCGCCTGGCGGACCTCGTGCCGGATGAACGCCGGGCTCGCCTCCATCCAGATGGCGGCCGTCTGCTCCGTGAAGTACTCCATGAACTCCGCCTCGCGCGTAAGGATCGTAACGGATCGCAATCAAATCCCGAAGAGCGAGCGGGATGGACGGAATGGAAACTACATCACGCAAGAACAAGAAGTCGCTTGTCGATCACGACCGGCTTCTACTTCTTCTTCAACGTCTTCGACCCGAGGGCGTTCCGCGCGAGCTCATGCCGGCCTACACGGCGTTCGAGGTTCTTCTCTCCAGACTGCTCCTCGACGGCGACGGGGACGCACGGTTGAGCGTGGACCAGATGATCGAGGAGCTCGCCGACGCGGAAGTGAGAAGCGCCGCGGTGTACTACGCCACCCAGCTCTCCTTCTTCTCCGCCGTCACCGTGGCCCTGCACGAAGGCCCGGTCGACTGGGGCGACCCGACTCACGGCAAGCAGTTGTGGCCGCCGGCGGTGAAGGATCCCGATGCGCTCCGCACCGTGAAGCTGTTCGGGATGCTTCTGGTGCAGGGCGTGCTGGAGATGGCCAAGCGGCCTGCATCAGCCCGGCGTCTCCGTGAGATTCGTGCAGCGCTTGTACGCGGAAAGCCACCTCCCAGGTCGAAGTTGCAGAAGCCGATTCGTGGGGCGCCGCCAAAGCTCGTGCTCGGTGGAGTGGCGAGGCTCATCGTCCGGCAGCGGTGTGTTCCTGGCGAGCGCACGCCGAGCGGCAAGGTGCGTCCGCATTTCAAGGAGGCCCAGCTCCTGAACCTCGTGGTCCGGGCGTCGAAGAAGACGACCTCGCCGTGGAAGATCGACAACCTTCGCAAGCGGGTCATGCGAGAGCGACGTGTCCACCCAGTGCCCACGACATACCTCGGGACGCTCGTCGCCCAGCGGCTCTCCCCGCTGATCGTCCAGGACTTCGCCGATCGATCGCCGTTCGTTCGTTGGTTTGCTGGAGTCCTGCCCGAACGACGGAGATGAGCTGTGAATGGGCCGGTAATTACAGTCCTGATTTATGTCCCATTCGTCTTCGAGCGATTCGGTGTTTGGCGTTGTTGATGTTGGTGTAGTGAGTAAATGAATCGTCGTCATGAAGACGACGCCAACGCCGATTGAAGCCCCGAGGCCGTCTCACCCGCCTCGCCCATCGAAGACCCCTCGGGAGCTACGTGAGGCTTCCGGGCTCACGCTCGATCAGCTCGACCGCAAGACCGGCATCGGGAGGCCGACGCTGTCACGCGTGGAGCGCGGTTACACGAAGCTCGATGACGAGCGCATCGCGAGCATCGCCGCTGCCCTCGGCGTCAAGGCGGTCACCTACAAGCGTGCCGTCGAGCGGCAGTGGGAGCTGGCCAAGTGAGCGCCGCGGCGACCGTGGAGGCCGTGCAAGACAAGCTCGCCGCGTGGAGTCGTGCCGACCGGAAGTTCGGCGACGTCTACAACTTCATCTACGACCGCGCTTTCATGACGCACGCAGCCGTGGAGACGCTCGCCCGCCGGTCTGCTTGCACGGCGGGCGTCGACGGGGAGACGAAGAAGATTTTCTGCCGCGACATGGTCGGCAACATCGAGGAGCTCGCCCGTGAGCTCAAGTCGGGCGACTTCCAGTGGGGCCCGACCCGGCTCGTCGAAGTGAAGAAGCCGACCGGTGGAACGCGTTCCCTGCAGGTTCCTACCCTGCGAGACCGCATCGTCCAGCGGGCGATGACCTACGTCCTGGAGCCGATCTTCGACGTTTGGTTCGCCACCGAGAGCAACGGCTTCCGCCCTGGTCTCGGCCCGCCTTCGGCGATCGACCAAGCCGAGCGCATCGTCGGCGACCCCCGGGTGGGAGCCGTCATCGAGCTCGACATCAAGGGGTTCTTCCCCGGGCTCCGTCACGAGGACGTCCTCGCTGGCATTGCAACGCGCGTGACCGACAAGCACGTGCTGAGGCTCGTGCGTTCCGCCCTTCGAGTGTCACCCGTTGGTGAGCCGAAGGCGGAGCGGGGCGTGCCGCAAGGTGGGCCGCTCTCGCCGCTCCTGTCGAACATCGCGTTCGCTCCCGCCGACGAGTTCATTCGGACCTTGCCCAGCGTCGAGAGCTTCGTCCGGTACTGCGACGACCTCCTCATCGGCGTGCACGGCGACGTGGGCGTCGCTCCCAACACGTTGAGCGAGATCAAGGTGCACTTGAAATACACGTTCGATCTCAAGATCGCCGAAGCGAAGACGTTCATCCGTCGCCCCGACGAAGTCTGCTTCTGCCTCGGTCACGACATGCATCGCTCCTCGACGGGCGAGGTGATCATCCGTCCCTCGCTGTCGCGGGTGGAGCGCCTTCGCCAAAAGCTCGTGGCCATCCGTGACGGCGCCGGACGCTATGCCCGTCTCACGGACCGGCAGAAGCAGAAGTCGACGAAGCGCCTCGTCGTCGGCTGGGTCAACTACTTCCGCCCTCGTGCCTTGGCCGAGGAGCTTGCCGCTTCAACGCTCACCGACGTGATGAGCACGCACGGTACCTAGGAATCACACCGCTTCTACTTCTTCTTGTCTTGGGATTCGCGGCCGCGCCGGCCCCCCGGACCCCCCAAGGGTTCCAGTGGGATTTCCAGCAGGGCCGAAGGGCTGAATAGCCTGGCTTCCTATAGGGGACCGAATCCACCCATAGAGGGCCCAACCCCGTTTGGGACCTTTGGTCCGGAGAGTCCAACTAGGTGACCGACAGCCGGCCGCGATGCGGCGACGAGGACTGCCGGGCCACCGAACGGCACCGTGAGCGCCACCGTTGTTGCCCCTTGTTGCCCTGGAGACGATCATGGACCCGACAATCAAGAGAGAGGAGGAGCTCGCCCGCTCCATCCGAATCCACGAGAGCGACGGACTCGACCTGCTCTCGCATCTGGATAGGGCGTCCGACGCCGAGATCGAGGATCGCCTCGGTGTGTGCCTGCTTTGGGCAGAGCGCCTGTCGAAGAAGAAGACGAGCCTCCTGAACAACCTCGCTGAGGCTCGGCACATCAAGCGCATCGAGACCCAGGACGCGAAGGCTCGCTGTTTGGGGCTCCTCGAGCCGGACGAGTCGTGGCGAGATGTCGCCTTCAACGACGCCGGACTCCGCTTCGCCGTCACACAGATTCGTGGCATCGAGCGCGACCTCAGGAAGGTGAGTCGACGCCTCGCGCTTTACGAGCATGTCATCACGTCGATGCAGTTGATCCTGCGCCGTCGCACGGTAGCCGCCACTGCAACCAAGGATCCCGAGCATGGCGAGGAGGTGACGTCGTGAACGGGGTCGAGGAACGACTCGAGCATGGCGTGCCGATTCTCGTCGCGCTTCAGATCCAGGAGGGCCGCATCGTCCGGCTCAACGACATCCAACGAGACTTCGGGTCCACGACCCGCCGCCGCTTCGTCGACGGGTACTTCGACCAGATGCGGAGGGCGACGGACGAGTGGCAGCGCCTCATCAGCTTGAAAGATGAAGGTCACGAGTACGTGCCCTTCGACTGGGAGCCGGAGGGTTACCTCGATCGGGAGGCCATCCGCGTGGAGTGGGAGCGACGTGGCGGGTTCTGGTGAGGGCAGCGTCATGTCCGAGGACGACAACAAGAAGCGTCGACATTTGCGCCTCGTCGGCCCCGACGAGCGGGGACGACCGCAGAAAGACCTCGAGGTTCTGCATGGTCCTCGCTGGCTCGGCATCCCGAGGGCCGCCCCGATTATCGGGATGACCGACGGTGCGCTTCGGCGTGCGATCGAACGGCGGGCTCGCCGCCGCTACGACGGGAGCCTCGAGGCCGTCTTTGATGGCATCCGAGCCAGGAAGCTCGGCGGGCGGTGGCGGGTGCTGATCGGCGATGCGTGGATGCCGAGCGAGGACGACGAGAAGAAGAAGAACAAGGGCACGCGTGCTACTTCTTCTTCTCGTCCCTCGCACGCGACCAGGCCGGAGAAGGAGTAGCCGGCCATGCCCGTGCACCGCGACACGCGGCGGAAGAACCGCCCCTGGGTCATTGACATCTCGTACGTCGACCGACGCACCGGCAAGAAGGTGCGTTACTTCCGGAACGCCAAGCTGCAGACGGCGGACGGAGCTCGGGCGGAGGAGCGTCAGCTCCTGGTCGTCCTCACGGAGAAGGGATTCATCCCGACCGCCAAGGACTTCGTGCCCGAGGAGAAGGCGGAGAAGAAGAAGGAGATGACCCTCGCGGAGGCGTGGGTCCTCTACGAGCAAGGGGCGGGACAACAGCTCAAGCCCTCGAGCCTCTACGGCTACAAGAAGGTCATCGAGGCTCATCTTCTTCCCCGCTTCGGGAGCTGGCCGCTCAGCAAGATCGACAAGGCCGCGCTCTTGGAGCTCGACCTCGATCTTCTGCGGGACGGAGTCTCGGTGGCGACACGGAACAACGCGACGATGCCGTTGCGGAGCGTCGTGTGGAACGCCATCGAGCTCGGACACCACAACGTGAAGCCGGACTTCCCTCCGCTTCATCGCGTGAAGTCGAAGGTCTTCGAGGTGCTGACGATCGTGCAGATCGTGATGCTCCTGGCGAAGGCTCCGGAGCACGTCCGCACCGCCATCGCATTGGCGGCCTATGCGGGGCTCCGGCTGTCCGAGGTCATCGGGATCCGATGGGCGGATGTGAACCTCGACACGGACACCTTGTTCGTGAAGAGGGCCATCACCCACGGCGTCGTGGTGACCCCGAAGTCAGGGCATCAACGTGCCATCCCCATCGCCCCAGCGTTGAAGGACATCTTGCTCGCTGCTCGCCCCGAACGGTTCTCGCCGTTCGACCCGGTGGCGGCGAGCAGGAAGGGCACGGTCTGGACCGACAGCGGTCTTCGTCACGCCTTCCAGAAGGCGCTGAAGAAGGCCGAGCTCCCGCACTCTCGCTTCCACGACCTGCGTCACTTCTTCGTGCCCCAGGTCTTCGCGGGAGGCGCGGGAGCGCCGACGGTGCAGAAGCTCGCAGGTCACCTTCACCTCTCGGTGACCCAGCGCTACGCCCACGCACCCGAGGAGCTCATGAGGCAGGCGGTGCAGGTCTTCGGCCGCCGCTCTGCGTGAGCCGTGTGAATGGCGTGTGAATGGTCACCGCTCGAAGGGGGGGACCACCCGAGGGGCTCGTTCACGAACCCCTTGGATTTTCAGCGGAGGAGGAGAGATTCGAACTC
>JAGQJA010000804.1 GCA_020430845.1 Myxococcales bacterium | reverse complement strand
GACACACGCGGCGGCAAGGGCGCGCCCGCGGGCGGCTTGGGCAGCGACTCGACGCTCACGAGATCGTCGACGTCGATCTCGGGCGCGTCGCCCACGTCGGACACGCGGTCGCCCTCCTCGATGCGGATCTCCTGCGAGTCCTGCACCGTGGGCAGGCGCGGGCTCGTCGCGAGATCACTCAGCGACGGCGCGGCCATGAGACCGTCCTCACTCCCCAGCTCGGTGTCGATGGGGATCTCTTCGGACTCGGGGAAGAGCGCCGGCGCAGGCGCGGGCACGAGATCGGGATCGGTGCGGCGCTCCGCGACCGGAGGCTCGAACGGCGTCCAACCCGGATCGTGCGCGACGTCGACGCCCGGGCTCGGTGGCTTGACGGGCCGCTCGGGCGGAATCTCGACGGTGTCGTCGGGCGAGACGGGCGAGCGCGCCGTGAGCGTCGTGGGTGCGCCGGGAGCTCCCCCGGGCACGGGCGCGACGGGCGGCAGCGCGGTGGGCCCCGCATCGGGCGTCGACGGAGAGCGCGCCGCCTCGAGGACCACCGCCGCGACGCCGCCCGCGGGCGTGCCTGCCGGGAGGTTGGGCCGCGACACCTCGTCGTCGGGGATGCGCAGCGTCATCTTGTTGCGCTTCTTGGCCGGGTCGGCCTTGGCGCGCATGGAGTCCTTCTTGGGCGGGGGCACGTCGAGGGGCGTGGGCGGCGGCGGCCCGGGCTCGGGGCCCGCGCCGTCCTCGCCGAGAATGATCTCGTCGAGCGCCACGTCCACCTTCGTCGGGCCGTCGCTGCTCATCCCTCGCCCTCGTCCGTCCCGCGCTTGTGAGTGCGACGCGCGAGCGGCTGCCCCATCCGGATCGGCCCCTCGAGCGCCTCCCACCGATTGACGGCCCCCGGCTCGAAGAAGATCACTGCCGTCGACCCGAGCCTGAAGATCCCGATTTCCTCGCCCTGCTCGACCGGTCGCGGCGGGCTCATCTCGTGGTAGCCGAACGGCACGTCGCGCGACGCGATGCACGAGACGGTGATGCGCCCCACCACCATCGCGGCCACCATGACCACCATCACGCGCCCGAAGCCGCTCGCCTCGGGCGCGTCGAGGGCGATCGCGACGCGGCGGTTGCGCGCAAAGAGGTTGGGGACGTGGCGCACGCCGATGTCGTTGACCGGGTAGTAGTCGCCGGGCATCGATCGGACGGAGCGGATGACGCCGCCGACGGGCGCGTGCACGCGGTGATAGTCGCGCGGGGAGAGGTAGACCACGCACCCCGCGCCGCCCTCGTAGCGGGCCGCCTCACGCTCGTCGCCGACGAGCTCTGCCACGGAGTACGGCCGGCCCTTCACCCAGAAGCGCCGCCCGTCGACCGGGCCCTGCGACTCGATGCGACCGTCGGCCGGGCTCGCCACCACGCCGCCGTCGGACGGCAGCGGCCGCGCGCCGCTCTGCAGCTCGCGCGTGAAGAACTCGTCGAAGCTCGAGAACCCGTCGCGCTTGAGACACTCGTCGAGCTCGACGTTGTAGGCGCGGCAGTACGCGTCGACGACGGCGCGCCCCACGGGCTGCGGCCACGAGATGTCGGAGAGCTTGCCCATGACGCGCGTGATTCTCTCGCGCGGAAGGACACGAATCAGCTGAGCGGTCGCGTAAGTGAGGGCATTCATCGGGCAGGTGGACCGTGTCGCGCTGGGCGCGCAGGAGACCAAAGGCCCTTGGCGCCCCAAGCCTCATTTTTCCCGGTAGATCGAATCGTTACGGATTATGCCGGGCTGCGCGCTCGCAGGTCAATCCGCCGAGCGATCACCGGCCGACATCAGGCTCGTCTCGCGCCGTCGCGGCTTCGCACAAAGCGCTACGTGTAGTAGGGGGTGTGCCGGGTCGTGACTCGCACGCGGCCTCGAACGAAAACGGCGCGTGCGCGCGGGCCTCGGCGAACGCAGAGGCCGATTTTTTGGGGTCGGACGCGACCGACAGGCGCCCCTGGACGGCCCAGCACGGGCCGAAGCCGGTGAGCCACTCCGTCGGTTCGCCGATGGCCGCCGCGGCCTCCGCGGGGGCGCCCGCGGCCTCGTGGGCCCGCGCCTCGACGTAGCGGAGCGACGGGTCGAGGAAGTGGTCGCGAGGCACCTTGGCGAGCTCGAGCAGCGCCTCCTTGGCGTGGCTCCGCCCCACGAGCAGCTCCGCGAGGCGGTGTCGATCCCGCGCGTCGGCCATGCCCTGAGGCGGCGGGCCGAGGCCGAAGAGCGCGGGCAGCGGCGCGCTGGGCTTCTTGGCGAGGTCGGCTCGCCACTTGGCGTCCCACCCCGTGAGGTCCTGTCCGGTGACCGCGCGAAGCGCCTCGCCCGCCGACGGCGCGGTCCGCAGCGCGACGAGCAGCTTGCCGATCACGTCGGGGCCCGAGGTCTCCGCGAGCAACCGGACGAAGCTCGTGACCTCTGCGAACGCGACCATCGCGGCGTCGGCGCTGGGGAGCATCGCGATCGAGGGGCCGAGCTTGTCGAGCGGGATGTCGAGGTGCAGCTCGCGCCCGCGCGCGACGATGGCGTCGGGGTCGGGCTTGGCGTCGAACGGTCCAGGCGGCCTCCACCGGACCTCCTCGCGCTTGGCGAGGCCCTCGTGGAGCCAGAGCGGCGCGCCCTCGCGCGAGTGCTGGCTGATCGCGAGGTGGGTCAGCTCGTGCGCGAGCGTGTCGAGGTATGCGTAGCCGTGCGTGCTGGCGCGCGGGCTGAGGATCGTCACGCGGCCCCACTTGGC
>JAGQJA010000803.1 GCA_020430845.1 Myxococcales bacterium | reverse complement strand
CACAGATACAGACGAGGGCTGAGGGCGGCCGGATGAGACACGGGGGGTGTATCGGCACCGTCGTCGCGCCGACGAACGCCCGCACGTGCGCCGCCGCGCGCCCTACGCCGTCGCGCCGCCGGGGCTCGACGCGACCGAGCGCCACAGACCGTCGCGTCCTCGCTTGAGGATCTCGTCGCCCCACGACGCGCCCTCCGACGATCGGAGGATGATCTCCGGGACGCCGTCACCGTCCATGTCGAAGATGGCCACGGGTCGGAAGCACATCCCGCCGAACGCCCTCGTCACCTTCTCGCGGTGGATGCTCACCGTCTTCCACGGTCGCCGCCCCGGCGCGCGTGACGCGACGACCCACCCGCCCTGCTTGGCCGCGACCGCCCACCGACCGTCGAAGTACGCGGTGGTCGTCGCGAGGCTCGAGCAGTGAGACGTGGCGCGCTCGCGCGCGGGCAGCGCCGTCGCCACGAGCGCCTCGAACGAAGCGCGCTCGGTCGCGGTCGGGTGCCACTCGACGGAGGGCGCGGGCTTCCACGCCGAGTCTGCGGACACGAAGACGCGTCGGTCGTCGTGCGTGATGCGCGTGTGCGGCGCGAACGAGACCTCGGCGCACGCCGTCACGTCGTACGGGTCGAGCGACGAGACCGTCGTCGTCGCGAGGATCTGCCCCCACGCGTCGAGGGCGTGCCACTTGGAGCCCACCGCGGCCCAGCGGCGCGTGTCGCCGCAGCGCGAGCCGCGGTCTGCGGTGGGGACGGCCTGATGGATCTTGCCGTTGCGTACCGTGGCGAGCGGCACGTGCGGGTCTGCGCCGTAGAACCACGACGAGGTGGTCTTCTGCGCGGCCGCGTCGGTGGACGCGAGCGTGAGCAGGACCCCACAGACGAGAGCCTTTCGCACGCGGCGAGCCTACCACCTACGTCGGCGCGGTCCACGTTGCGTCGTTTGCGTGGCGCTCTACGCGCACCCGTCGGGGCCGCACACGGCCCCCTCCTCGAAGACGAGCGGCTGAGGCGCGAGCTCCGACCACGCCTTGTGGAGGGCACCCGCGAGCAGCTCGGCCGGCTGCGCGCCCGAGACCGCGTACTTGCCCCCGAGCACGAAGAACGGCACGCCGCGGATCCCGAGCTCGCTCGCCTCCTGCTCGTCCGCGCGCACCTCGGCCGCGAACGCGTCGCTCGCGAGCGTGGCGCGCACCTCCTCTTCGTCGAGGCCTACCTCGGCGGCGAGCCGCGCGAGCGCGTCTGGATCGCCGATGGGCTCTCCCTCCGTCATGTAGGCCCTCAAGAAGCGCTCCTTGACGGCGTCCTGCAATCCCCGCTCGCGGGCGAGGTGGAGCACGCGGTGCGCGTCGAACGTGTTGCCCGACCGCACGCGGTCGAAACGGAAGTCGAGCCCGTCGCCGCGCGCCGTCTCGGTCATGCGGGCGATCATCTGCTCTGCCTGCGCCACGGACGTGCCGTACTTCGACGCCAGCCGCGCCACGTACGACACGGTGCCGTCGCGCTCACGCGGGGCCGAAGGGTCGAGCTCGAACGCCCTCCACACGATCTCCACGCCGTCGCGATGCTCGAAGCCCTCGAGCGCCGCCTCGAGCCGGCGCTTGCCCACGTAGCACCACGGGCAGGCGATGTCGGACCAGATGTCGACGCGCAGCTTGGCCATGACTCTTGGATGCGGCGAACCAAGACGCGGTCGCGGACGGTCTGAGGTGGCGCGCACAGCGATCGAGTCGCGGCGCGATTTTATCAGCCATTACGAATACTTGCGCGCCCCATCCGCGAAAGTTCTCTCGGCATGCCGCGCCAGGCGCGCGCCCCCGACGCGCGACCCCCGCCGTTGTGTGTGAGGCGCTGACTGCTACTCTCGTCAAAGATGCCCCGAGTGCGGCCGCTGATCTTCCTCGCGCTCGCGCTGACCGCTGCGGCCGCGTGCTCCTCGTCGAGCAACCCTTCCCCGACGGCCGTCGACGCGGGGGACGAAGCTGGCACGCCCGCGGTCGGCGACGGCGGTGACGCCGAGAGCCCAGACGGAGGCACATGTGACACGTCGCCCGCACCGACCATGCGCGACGCGGCGAGCCTCGTGCTCATCGAGGGCACGGCACCCGACGGCGGCGACGGCTCTGTGGCTACTGCCCCCGAGCCCACGGGCGGTGATCCGTCGGGCACGTGGATCTACACGCGATACATCCTGTACCTGCCGCCGCAGGCGCGCGGTCAGATCGACCCCGACGCGTCCAAGCTCGAGGGGCGGGGCTTCATGGCCATCGAGGGCGACC
>JAGQJA010000114.1:5742-10039 GCA_020430845.1 Myxococcales bacterium | reverse complement strand
ACCGGCCTCACCGGATCGAACGGCGAGGCGGCCCGCGCCTTCAAGGCGGGAGAGCTGGCCGCGATGGGCGCGCGCGGCCTCGTGCCCAGCTACGCCTTCGGCAACACCACGTCGGACGCCGACGCCTACGACGCCGCGCGCATCAACCCCGTGCGCAACCGCATCCTGCTCAAGCTCGACGACCCGCACGGCGGACGCCGGATCGACGCGTACTCGGCGTTCTTGCCCGAGGCGACGGCGCTGCCGCAGACGTGCAAGTGAGCCTGCGCTCGAGACGTTAGCCTCGCGCGAGCCTCGATTCGCGGCGCGGCGCGAGCGCCCCGTCACGCGGCGGCGTGCGGCGCGAGCCGGGCGCGTGGCGCCGCCCGTCGATCGCGCGCACGCCCAGGTTGAGTCGCCGCGCGATCCGTGGAAAGACGACCACCGTCTCTTGGAGAGGAGTGGTCGGATGGTTCTCGGCAGGTGGACTCTGGGCGTGGCGATCGGCGGCGCGGCGTTGGGTCTCGGCGCGTTCGCGTGCGGCAGCGACGACACAGTCAGCCCCGTGGTGCCGCCCGCGGAGGACGGCGGAGCGGAGGCGGCTGCGCCCCCGGAGCCGTTCAAGGCCACAGTGCGGCGCACGTCGTTCGGCGTCCCCCACGTCACCGCCGACGACTTCGGCGGGCTCGGCTACGGATACGGATACGCCTTCTCCGAGGACAACGTCTGCATCCTGCAGGAGGAGATCCTCACCGTCCGCGGGCGTCGCGCCGAGTTCCTCGGCGACATCCCGTACGACCTCGGGCAGACGTCCTCGAAGAGCAACGTCGCGAGCGACGCCTTCTACAAGATGGAGTTCAGCGACGAGGTCGCGACCCGCTACCGCGACGCGCAGCCCGCCGAGCTGCGCGCCGTCATCCGTGGCTACGCCGCCGGCGTGAACCGCTACGTGCGCGAGCTGCAGAGCGGCAAGCACGAGGGACGCCACGCGGCGTGCCGCGCCGAGCCGTGGGTGCGCGAGATCGACGAGCTCGATCTCTACTTGCGCTTCTACAAGCTCAACCTGCTCGCGAGCAGCGCCGGGTTCATCGACGGGATCGCCGCCGCCGCGCCGCCGGGCGCGTCCGCCGTGCCCGCGCCGCCGCCGGGCGCGATGCCCTCGGCCGCCGAGCTCCGCGAGGGGCTCACGCGCGTCGCGCCGAACTTCATGGCCCAGAAGACGGGCGAGCTCGGCAGCAACATGTACGCGTTCGGCAAGGATCTCACCGGCGGCCCCGGCATCCAGTTCGGGAACCCGCATTTCCCCTGGTACGGCGGCGAGCGCCTCTACCAGGTGCACCTCACGATCCCGGGCAAGATGGACGTCGAGGGCGCCAGCCTCTACGGCGCGCCCGTCGTGCTCATCGGCTTCACCGAGAACCTAGCCTGGAGCCACACCGTCTCGACGGCCTACCGCTTCACGCCGTACGCGCTCTCCCTCAAGCCGGGCGATCCGCTCACTTACCTCAAGGACGGCCAGGAGAAGAAGATCCAGGTCGTCACGCTCACCATCAAGGTGAAGGGCGAAGCCGACCGCACCGTGAAGCGCTACCGGTCCGAGTACGGACCGATGATCTACCTCGGCAACGATCTCTTCTCGTGGACGACCGAGCGCGCCTTCACGATCCGCGATGCGAACATGGAGAACACGGGCTTTCTCCGGCACTACTTCCGCTGGAACCAGGCGAAGGATCTCGCCGAGTTCAAGAAGATCCACGCCGAGGAGGTCGCGGTCCCCTGGGTCAACACCACCGCCGCGGACAAGGACGGAAACGTCTACTACGGCGACATCTCGGTCGTCCCCCACGTGACCGACGACCAGGCCAAGGCGTGCGAGGTGCCCTTCCTCTCCTCCACGCTCGGCAGGGCCGCGCCCGGCCTCCCGCTCCTCGACGGGAGCAAGGCGAGCTGCGACTGGGGCACCGACGCGGACGCGCCGCGCCCCGGGATCTTCGGCGCGAAGAACCTCCCGACACGCTCGGCGACGGATCACGTCCTCAACTGCAACGACAGCTTCTGGCTCTCGAACGCGAAGGCACCGATCACCGGCTTCGCGCGCATCATCGGCGCCGTCGGCACGCCGCAGTCGCTCCGCTCGCGCCTCTGCCACAAGATGGTGTCGGATCGCGTCGCGGGGACGGACGGCCTCGGCGCGGCAGGCACGGTCAACGCCGAGCAGGTCCGGCAGATGGTCCTCTCGAGCCGCGTGTACTCCGCGGAGTCCGAGAAGAAGACCCTGACGGACGCGCTCTGCGTCAACCCCACGATCACGCTCACCAAGGATCCGCTCACGAACGCGCCCGTCAGCCCGTCCGAGGAGATCACGATCACGGAGGCGTGCGCCGCGCTGACGGCGTGGGACGGCACGAACAACGCCGACAGCAAGGGGAGCCTCCTCTGGGACGAGCTCTGGTTCCGCGTCGAGGCCGCGTCGGCGCGCGTCCTCGTGTACACCACGCCGTTCGACGCGAACGATCCGGTGAGCACGCCGCGCGGCCTCAAGACCGACGAGCCCGAGATCGCCCAAGCGCTCGCCGCCGCCGTGCGCTCCGTCAAGGCGGCCGGGTTCCCGTTCGACGCGCCGCGCTCCGCCGTCTCGTTCCGCGAGGGCAAGGGAGGCGAGCGTATCGCCGTCCCCGGCGGCTTCCAGAGCACCGGCAACTTCACCATCGCCCAGGTGCGGCGCCCGTCGCTCAAGGCGGGCACAGGCTACGGGCCGATGCTCTACGGCAACAGCTACCTCCAGGTCGTCACGTTCGGCCCGAACGGCGTCGAGCCCCACACCTTCGTCACGTACTCTCAGTCGAGCGACCCCGCGTCGCCGCACTACGACGACTATACGCGCGCGTACGGCAAGAAGGAGTGGCTCCGCGCGCCGTTCCGTGAGGCGGAGATCGCCGCCGACGAGAAGTCGAAGATCACGCTCGAGCAGTGAGCGCGACTGCTCGAGGACGCGACGCGTTCGCCCCGACCCGCTGACGTCGCGCGACGCTCAGCGCTTGGGACCGTAGCCGCGCGCGGGCCCACGCTTGCCCGTGCGCGGGCCTCGCTTCGCGGACGCCCGGCCGGGCGGGCCCTTGGTCGAGGGAGCTCGGCCCACCTGCGCCCCCGCGGTCGCCCACTCGGGCGGCACGAGCGCCCCCGCGTGCGACCCGATGAGGTCGGCGCGACCGGCCTTCTTGAGCGCCTCGCGCGCGAGCGGCCAGTGCTGCGCGTCCCAGTAGAAGACGAGGGCCTTCATCAAGCGCTTGTCTCGCAGCTCGCGCGCCACCGGCACGGGCTCGCCCGTGAGCGGATCGATACCTGTATAATACATGGTCGTCGCGACGGCCATGGGCGTGGGGATGAAGTCCTGCACCTGGCGCGGGCGCATGCCGTTCTTCTTGAGGTAGAGCGCGAGCTCGACGGTGTCGGCGAGGCTCGAGCCCGGGTGCCCCGTGATGAAGTACGGAACCAGGTACTGGTCTTTGCCGGCCTCTTCGCTCGCGCGGCAGAACGTGTCGGCAAAGCGCTCGTAGCTCTTGATCGAGGGCTTCTTCATCTTGTCGAGCACGCGGTCGTTGTTGTGCTCGGGCGCGACCGAGAGCTGACCGCCCGTGTGGTGCTTGGCGAGCTCGCGCACGAACTCGGGGCTTCGCTCGGCCAGGTCGTAGCGCACGCCCGACGCGATGAAGACGCGCTTGACGCCCTTCTCCTCGCGCACCTTCTTCATCAGGTCGATGAGGGGCGCGTGGTCGGTCTGCAGGTTCTCGCAGATGCCCGGGTGCACGCACGACAGGCGCCGGCACGCCGACTCGGTGCGCTCGTCCTTGCAGCGCATCTTGTACATGTTGGCCGTCGGGCCGCCGAGGTCGGTGAGCACGCCGTCGAAGCCGCGCATGCGCGTGAGCGCGCGCACCTCGCGCAGCACGCTCGCCTCGCTGCGGCTCTGGATGACGCGCCCCTCGTGCTCGGTGATGCTGCAGAACGTGCAGCCGCCGAAGCACCCGCGCATCGTGACGATCGAGCTCTTGACCGTCTCGAACGCCGGGATGCGCTCGCTGTACGACGGGTGGGGCACGCGCGCGAACGGCAGATCGTAGAGCCCGTCCATCTCGTCCTCGGACAACGGCAGCGCGGGCCGCTCGAAGTACACGGCCTCGTCGCCGTGCGGCTGGAGGATGGGGCGCCCGTTGAACGGGTTGGTCTCGTACTGGAAGAGCTTGGACATGCGCGCGAACGCGGCCTTGTCGGCGAGCACCTCTTCGTACGACGGCAAGACGAGCACCTTGCCGTCGGT
>JAGQJA010000114.1:2948-5601 GCA_020430845.1 Myxococcales bacterium | reverse complement strand
CCGAACACGAGAAGGTCGGCCTTGGCGTCGAGCAGGATCGAGCGACGCACCTGATCGGACCAGTAGTCGTAGTGGGCGATGCGCCGCAGGGAGGCCTCGATGCCGCCGATGACGACGGGCAGGCCCGGGAACGCCTGCCGGCACAGGTTGGCGTAGACGAGGGTGGCGCGGTTGGGGCGCATGTTGGGGCGCCCGCCCGGCGAGTACTGGTCCTCGCTGCGCACCTTCTTCTGCGCGGTGAGCTTGTTGAGCATCGAGTCGAGGTTGCCCGCCGACACGCCGACGAACAGGCGCGGGCGCCCCATGCGCGCGATGTCGTCGGGCTTGTCCCACGCCGGCTGCGCGACGACGCCCACGCGGTAACCGCGGCCCGCCAAGAAGCGCGCGATGAGGATGGGACCGAACGCCGGGTGATCGACGTACGCGTCGCCCGTGACGATGAGCACGTCGAGCTCGTCCCAGCCCCACGCCTCCATCTCCTGGCGCGTGGTGGGCAGAAAGCGCGGCTTGCCTTCGTGCGCGCTGCCGCGCCCGGGGGGTTTCTTGCCGAGCGGTACGAGGTCGCGGCTCATGGAGCGCGTGTTGTGGCCCAAAAACGGCGCCGGCGCCAACGAATGCGTGGTATTTCCAGCACATGGCGGACGCGCAGAAGGTCCTGGTCGTCGGCGGAGGCCCTTGGGGAGTGGCGCTGGCCGCGGGCGCCGCGCAGGCCGGGAGCGACGTCGTGCTGCTCACGCGACGCGATCCGAGCCCGCTGCCCGAGCGCGTCCGCATCGTGCGCACCGTCGCCGAGGCGATGAAGCACGCGCGCCTCGTCGTGCTCGCCATCCCGTCGGGCGTCGCGAGGCCCGCGCTGCGCGACCTCGGCGAGCACATGGACGGCTCGCACTACGTCGTGCACGGCATCCGCGGGCTCGAGGGGCCGGAGCTGCTCACCATCTGCGACGTCATCCGCGAGGAGACGCCCGCGCGACGCGTCGGCGCCCTGGGCGGCCCTGCCCTCGCCGACGATCTCGTCGCGGGCCGACCGTCGGTGCTCGTGTGCGGCTCGCGCTACCCCGAGGTGTGCGAGGCCGTGGCGGCGGCGCTCGGGTCCGATCATCTTCGTGTGTATCCTACATCTGACCTCCGCGGCCTCGAGTGGGCGAGCGCGCTCGTCGGCTGCCTCACCATCGCGGTGGGCTACGCGCAGGCGCTCAAGACGAGCCCGGCGCTCGTGGCGGCGCTCATCTCGCGGAGCATCGGCGAGGCGGCGCGCATCGCGAGCGCGGCCGGGGGCGACGAACGCACCGTGCTCGGCCTCGCGGGCTCGGGCGACCTGCTCGCGTCGATCTCGCAGGCGGAGCGACCCGAGGTCGTCTTGGGCACCGCGCTGGCAGAAGGAAAGAGCCGCGACGACGCGCTCAAGGCCGCCAAGCTCCGCGTCGAGGGCGTCGATCTCATCCCGCGCATCGTCAAGTGGACCGAGCAGCGGGGCGTGCGCGCGCCGATCTTCCGCGCGCTCTCGGGCGGGGTCATCGAGGGCCGCCCCGCGCGCGCCATCCTCCACGAGCTGATGACGCTTCCGGTCGAAGAAGGCGCATGAGCCGCGCGTCTCCGGGCGGAGGCGAGCGAGACGCGCAGGCCGCGGCCGACGCCCGCGAGCACGACGTCGGGGGCGTGGACCAGCTCGACGGGCCGGGTCCGTTCGTCGCGTCCGCGGGCGGCAGAGATCTGGTGCTGGTGCGCGCCGGAGACGGGCTCGCCGCGTTCGACGGACGTTGCCCGCACCAGGGCGCCCTGCTCGGCGAGGGCGAGATCGAAGGCGGCGACCTCGTGTGCAGGAACCACCGCTGGCGCTTCGACGTGACGACGGGGCGGCGCGTCCGCGGCAGAGAGACGCTCGAACGCTGCCCGCTGCGCGTCCGCCGAGGGCGCGTGCTCGTCGACGCGTCCGCGCTCGAGACCTCCGCCGGCGCCGCTGCCGGCGCGCTCAGGCGCGTGGAAGATCTGCCCGGTCCGACGCCGCTGCCCCTCGTGGGCAACGCCCTCGCGCTCGATCCCGCGCGCCTGCACACGATCGTCGAGGGCTTCGCGCGGGAGCACGGCGACGCGTTCAAGGTGTCGATCGGGCCGCGTACGTTCGTCGTGCTGTCCGATCGGGCCGACATCGAGCGAGCGCTCCGCGCGCGTCCCGACACGTTTCGACGCATCAGCACCGTCGAGAGCATCTTCACCGAGCTGGGCGTCAACGGGGTCTTCTCGGCCGAGGGGGACGCGTGGAGGGCGCAGCGCAGGCTCTCGATGGAGGCGCTCTCGCAGCGGCACCTGCGCGGCTTCTTCCCGCAGCTGCGCGAGGTCACGTCGCGCCTCGTGCGCCGGTGGTCGCGCCTGGCCGAGGCGGGGGGCGAGCTCGACATCGTCTCGGAGCTCAAACGCTTCACCGTCGACGTCACGACGTGGCTCACGTTCGGCTACGACGCGAACACGATCGACGGAGACGACGACGCGTTGATCCAGCGCCACCTCGAGGTGGTCTTTCCGGCGATCAACCGGCGACTCAACGCCCTGTTGCCGTACTGGCGGTTCATCAAGCTGCCCGACGATCGCCGGCTCGAGACGGCGCTGGCCAAGACGCAGGCGTGGATCGGCGCCCGCGTCGACGACGCACGCG
>JAGQJA010000114.1:1866-2887 GCA_020430845.1 Myxococcales bacterium | reverse complement strand
CGCGACGAGCACGGAGAGCCCTTCGGCGACGAGGTCATCCACGCGAACGCGCTCACGATGTTGCTCGCGGGAGAGGACACGACGGCCGGGACGCTCGCGTGGGCGGCGCACGAGCTCTCGCGTCACCCCGACGTCGCAGGGCAGCTCCAGGCCGAGGCAGACGCCGCGCTCGGCGACGACGCCGTGGTCGCCGATCTCGACGCAGCGTCGCGCCTCGAGCTCGCGGGCGCCGTCGCCAACGAGACGATGCGCCTGCGCCCCGTGGCCCCGCTGATCTTCCTGGAGAACAAGGTCGACACCTCGCTCGCGGGCGTCGCGATGCCCAAGGGCACGTCGCTCCTGCTCCTCATGCGTCGACCGGCCACGCACGCCGGCGCGTTCGACGCCCCGGAGGAGTTTCGACCGCGGCGCTGGCTCGACGGCGCGACGGGCGCGCACGAGCCCTCCGCGAACCTGCCGTTCGGGTCGGGCCCGCGCATCTGCCCGGGGCGCAGCCTGGCCCTCCTCGAGATGCGCGTCGCGCTCTCGAGCATCTTCAAGGCGTTCGACGTCCAGCGCGTGGGCGCCGACGTCGTGTGGGAGCGCTTCTCGTTCACGATGGAGCCGGCGCGCCTGCGCCTGCGCATCAGTGCCCGTGGAACTCGCGGACCTGCTTGATCACGAAGCGGCCCCCCTCGGTCACCTTGAGCTCCATGTCGAGCGCGCGCTCCTTGCGGTCGTCGAGGAAGACCTGCCGGCAGTCACCGTCGTAGTACCCGCGCTTGACCTTGCAGTAGGCGGTCTCGACCTTCTTCGACAGCTCGGTGAGCTGGTCCATGACGGGGTCGGGCAGCACGCTCGCGGCGAGCGGCGGCGCTCCCGCCACAGGCGTCGCGCGGCGCACCACGGTGAAGCGCGTGGGCCGGCCGAAGCCGCCGAACGTGGCGAGCGTCATCTGCGAGATCGTCCCGGGGTCGGGGTTGGTGACGAGGTTGTTGTCTTTCTGGAGGCTCAGCGTGTACGCGAGCACGTCGCTGTTGAT
>JAGQJA010000114.1:0-1780 GCA_020430845.1 Myxococcales bacterium | reverse complement strand
TCGAGCCGCGCGAAGCTCCGCTCCTCGATGGCGCGCGCGTTCCATAGGCTCGCGTAGACGCCCTTGATGCCGCACTGGGGGGTCTTCGGCTTGATCTCGAGCTTGGTCGCCGGTCCGTCTTGCTCGACCTCGATGCGGCAGGACATCTGGGCGTTGTCGGTCGACGAGAGCTTGACGCTGAAGCTGTCGTGCAGACCGGCGCCGTCGAAGTTGGGGATGTCCTCGGCGTTGGCGCTCGAGCGAAACTTCATCTTCTCGAGGTTGGGCACGAGCTGCCGCAGTCGACCGATCTGCTCTTGGACGAGCGCGAGCTGCGCGGGCGGCACCTTGGCCACGTAGAAGCCCTCGCGGATCTCGGCGGCGAGCGCGCGGCGCTCGTTGGGGGACAGCTCGCCCGACTTCTCGCGGACGACGAACGCGTCGATCTTCGCCTTGAGCGCGGCGTTGTCGGGGAGCGCGAGGAAGTCTCGGTAGAACTGCACCGGGAGGCCGAAGCCCTGCGGCACGAGCTCGTAGCCGAGCTTGGCGCTCTCGCTGCCCGGCTGGCTCACGCGACCGAGCACGCTGCGGTTGGCGAGGAAGCCCAGGTTGGCCGACTTGCCGCCGAGCCGGTTGCCCTGCTGCGTGCACGCCTCCGTCAGCGTGGGGCACATCTCGTCGTACCAGACGACGCGGCTCTCGGGCACGACGGGCAGCGCGACCCACGGCCTGTTCGTGCGCTCGCGGAGCTTGGCCTCGACGAGCTCGGGCGTGGTCGCCTCGATGACGAAGCCCGTCTTGCCCACGCGCAGGTGCACGGGCTTGTCGGCGAACGGCGCGAGGTCGGCCTGCGCCGGGCCCGCGTCGCGGAGCACCATGTTGGGCGTGCCGCGCTCCTTGGCCTTGAGGTTCACGTGCGACGTGACGTCTTGGAACACCTTGGTGATCGTCCCTGCGACGACCGAGAGATCGAGCGGCAGCTCGTCGAAGACGACGATGTCGGTGGGGCGCAGCTCGCCGAGGTCGCGCGGGAAGATGCGCAGGTAGCCCCACGCCTCGCCGGGGTTGAGCGGCAGGTACTTCACCGAGCCGAGCACGTCGTCGATCGACATGGCGCCGAAGCCGAGCGCGGCGAGATCGGGCACGACGCGCTCGAACGTCTGCTGCGGCCCCGTCGCGACGAAGAGCTTCTTGGCGTCGCGGATGCGGAGCGCCTTGGCGACGACGCCGATCGCGCGCGTGATGACCTCGTCGTGGATCACGTCGTCGGGGTAGAACTGGACCGCGTAGTGCAGGGCCTCGGGCTCGCCGAGCGAGTACGTCTGGAGCGTGCCGGCGAAGTAGCGCTTGTCGTCGGTGAAGTAGGTCGCGTCGTTGAACGCCTGGTTGCTCTCGACGACGCCGAGCTCCTTGCGCGCGAAGTAGTAGTGGTACTTGGCGTAGTCGGGCGTGCGGCCGCCGACCTGATAGTTGGCGTTGATGAAGTGGATCCGCGGCGCCGCGGGATCGCGCGCGTCGATGAGGAACTTCACCGTGCGCCCGGCCTGGCCGAACGCGCCGCCCTCGGTCGAGAGCGCCCTGAAGGTGCGCTCGCTGCCGATCGATCGGACGGACAGGCGCGTCGTGAGCTCGTCCTCCGAGAGGTCGACGTCTTCTTCTGCGCTCGACGTGCACGCAGGTTGCGGCGCGACAGCGAGCGCGAGGGACGCAGCGAGCAGGAGCGAGCGGAGCTTCATGACTTACCTTTCACTACGGTGTAGCAAGGTGTACACACGGCACCAGTGGTCATGGAGGATCCACG
>JAGQJA010000113.1:299-6465 GCA_020430845.1 Myxococcales bacterium | reverse complement strand
AGTCGGGGATGCCCGACTCGGTGCTCACGCCCGCGCCCGTGAGCGCCACGACACGTCTGCCGCGGAGGGCGCCGAGCGCGATCTCGAGCTCTCGGTCCACGTCCAGAGGATAGCGCGCGCAGGCACGACCCCGACGCGGTAGTCTCGCCGCATGGTGGGTCGACGGGCGGTGGGGCTTTTCGCGACGCTGGCGCTCTTGGCGCCCGTGGTTGCCGGCTGCGAGATGTTCGCGGGCGAGTCGTGGGAGGAGGCCAAGCGCAAGGCCGAGGAGCAGCGGCGTCCGCCCACGGTGGGCGGGGCCCGCTCGACCCCGGGCGTGACGACCGCGGGCACGGCCGCCACCAAGACCGCCGACGAGACGCTCGCCGCGCTCGGCATCATCCAGGGCCCGGGCTCCTGCGGCGCAGGAAAGTCCTGCACGATGACGTGCCCGGCGGAGAAGATGGGCGGGCTCCCGTGCACGCACACGTGCGGCGCGGGCTCGCGTTGCACGAGCGCGTGCGAGACCGCGGGGTGCCGGCAGACGTGCGCCGCGGGGGCGAACTGCACGTTCGTGTGCCCGGGCGGAAAGTGCATCCAGACGTGCGGCGCGGGCGCGAGCTGTATCTTCACCTGCCCGACGAAGAACTGCGTCCAGCGGTGCGCCTCGGGGGCGAGCTGCACCAAGACCTGACCGGCCGTCGCGCGCTTGACAGTCGCGCACAAACCAAAGAAATTCAGACGCTTCTGCGACGCTTCGAGTTGCCCTACCGCGGGCCGTCTCGGTGTATCGTCAGAGGCCGGCGGCGGGGCCCAGGGAGGCGTTCATGAGCGGCGACCAGAGCGCGAAGATTCGCGCGAAGCATGCAGAGTACCTGTTTCCGAGCGTGGGCACGTACTACGCGGAGTCGGTGTGCCTCGACAAGGGATCGGGCGCGCGCCTCACCGACGTCGACGGCAAGGAGTACCTCGACTTCTTCGGCGGGATCCTCACCGTGTCGCTCGGGCAAGCGCACCCGCGCGTGAACGCGGCGGTCAAGGCGCAGATCGACCGCCTCGGGCACGTCTCGACCTTGTACCCCACGCTCGGCATCGTCGAGCTGGCCGAGAAGCTGGTGAAGCTCGCGCCCGGCGCCATCGGCAAGGCGGGCAAGGCCTTCTTCACGGCGAGCGGCACCGAGGCCGACGAGACCGCCGTGACGCTCGCGCAGGTGGCGACCGGCCGTCAGGAGATCATCGCGCTCCGCCACGGCTACTCGGGCCGCTCGATGCTCGCGCAGTCGCTGACCGCGCACGCGAAGTACCGCGCTGTGCCCACGCAGATCGCGGCGGTCAAGCACGCGCACGCGCCGTACTGCTACCGGTGCCCGTTCAAGCTCGAGTACCCGAGCTGCGGCGTGGCGTGCGCCAAGGACATCGAGGAGCTCATCCAGACCACGACGACGGGGCAGATCGCGGGCTTCCTCGCCGAGCCCATCCAGGGCGTGGGCGGCTTCGTCGTGGCGCCCGACGGCTACTTCGCCGTGGCCGTCGAGATCATCAAGAAGTACGGCGGCCTGTTCATCTGCGACGAGGTCCAGACCGGCTTCGGCAGGACGGGCGGCAAGATGTGGGGCATCGAGCACCACGACGGCGTCGAGCCCGACATCATGACGATGGCCAAGGGCATCGCCAACGGCTTGCCCATCGGCGCGTGCCTCGCGACCGTGCCCGTGGCCGACGCGTGGAAGGCCGGCAACATCTCGACGTTCGGCGGCAACCCGCTGAGCACGGCCGCCGCCAACGCGACCATCGACACGATCGTCGACGAGAAGCTCGTGGCCAACTGCGAGGCCATGGGCGCGCTGCTCCGCGCGGGCCTCGACGACATGAAGAAGCGCTACCCGAAGACCATCGGCGACGTGCGCGGCAAGGGCCTGATGCAGGCCATCGAGATGGTCGTGGACGAGACGGCCAAGGACCGCACGCCGGCGCCCGAGGCCGTCACCAAGTTCTTCGAGGCGACCAAGGCGCGCGGGCTGCTCATCGGCCGCGGCGGCCTCTGGAACAACGTGGTGCGCATCGCGCCGCCGCTCAACGTCACCAAGGCCGAGATCGAAGAAGGCCTCAAGCTCATGAACGACGCCCTCGCGACGTTCGCCTCGTGAGCCCCACCCGCGCCCGAAGAGGAACCGAATGAGCTTCGCCTCTCTGCTCTCCGAAGACCGGCTCGAGAACGAGCTGCCCGACAAGAAGCCGCGCTACACCGAGGCCGAGGCGCGCGCCGAGGCGGAGCGTTGCCTCTACTGCGTCGACGCGCCGTGCATCAAGGCGTGCCCGACCGAGATCGACATCCCGACCTTCATCCAGAAGATCGCGACGGGCAACGTGCGCGGCAGCGCGCGGACGATCTTCGAGCAGAACCTGCTGGGCGTCTCGTGCGCGCGCGTGTGCCCCGTCGAGGTCTTGTGCGTCGGCTCGTGCGTCTACAACGGCTGGGGCCGAGACCCCATCCAGATCGGGCGCCTGCAGCGCTTCGCCACCGAGGCGGCCACGGCGCCCGGGCAGCCCCCGCTGCTCACGCCCAAGCCCAAGACGGGCAAGAAGGTCGCCTGCGTCGGCGGCGGTCCGGGCTCGCTCGCCTGCGCGGGCTACCTCGCCCTCGAGGGACACACGGCCGTCGTCTTCGAGAAGCGCGGCGCGCCCGGCGGGCTCAACACCACGGGCATCGCCCCGTACAAGCTCCACGCCCACGAGTCGCTCGCCGAGGTCGACTGGCTCGTGGAGCTCGGCGTCGAGATCAAGACGGGCGTCGAGGTCGCGGCCGACGACGGGCCGGGCAAGGTCAGCGCGAAGAAGCTGCTCGCCGACTACGACGCGGTGTTCTTCGCCGTGGGCCTCGGCACCGACTCGTCGCTCGGCGTGCCGGGCGAAGAGGGCCCGGGCGTCGTCGGGGCCACCGCGTGGATCGAACAGATGAAGCTCGAGTCGACCCGCGCCGACGGCAAGAAGACGCTCGCCGGCAAGCGTGTCGTCGTCGTGGGTGGAGGCAACACGGCGATCGACGTGGCGCGTGAGTGTGCGCTGCTCGGCGCGCGCGACGTCGCGATGGTCTACCGGCGCGGGCCCGCCGACATGAGCGGCTACGCGCACGAGATGGAAGGCGCGCGGTGCGAGAGCGTGCGGCTCGTCGCGCACGCCCAGCCGGTGGCCTTCGTGCGCGACGCGGCCGGCGCGCTCACGGCGGTGCGCGTCGCCGAGACCGACGCGAGCGGCAAGCCCATCGCCGGCAAGGAGTACGAAATCCCTTGTGATGTCGCGGCAATGGCGATCGGTCAGGCCAAGCTCTCGGGCGTCGCGGCGCTCTTCGACGGCGTCGCGACCGACGCCAAAGGCCGCGTCGTGGTCGACGCCGCCACGTGCCGCACCGGCAACCCCAAGGTGTTCGCCGGGGGCGACTGCGTGAACGGCGGCAAGGAGGTCGTCAACGCGGTGGCCGACGGACGCAACGCCGCGCGCGCGATGCACGCCGACTTCTCTGGAGGAGCTTCTCATGGCTGATCTCAGCATCGACTTCGCCGGCATCAAGAGCCCCAACCCGTTCTGGCTCGCGTCCGCTCCCCCGGCCAACAGCGGAGAGCAGGTCATGCGGGCGTTCGACGCGGGCTGGGGCGGCGCCGTGTGGAAGACCCTCGGCGATCCGATCATGAACGTGTCGAGCCGCTTCGGCGCGGTCGACTACCGGGGCCACAAGATGATGGGCCTCAACAACATCGAGCTCATCACCGACCGACCGCTCGAGGTGAACCTCAAGGAGATCCGCGAGGTCAAGAAGCGCTACCCCAAGCACGTCATCATCGCGTCGCTCATGACCGAGACGAAGCACGACTGGAAGGTGCTCATCCAGAAGTGCGAGGACGCCGGCGCCGACGGTCTGGAGCTCAACTTCGGCTGCCCGCACGGCATGTGNNCATGTGCGAGCGCGGCATGGGCTCGAGCGTGGGTCAGGAGCCCAAGCTGCTGCAGGAGATCACGAGCTGGACGAAGGAGTTCGCGAAGACGCCCGTGCTCGTCAAGCTCACCCCCAACACCGGCGACATCCTCGAGCCCGGGCTCGCGGCGGTGGCCGGCGGCGGCGACGGCATCTCGCTCATCAACACCATCAAGAGCATCGTGGGCGTCGACCTCGACCGCATGGTCCCCCTGCCCCGCGTCGGCGCCGCGTCGACCAACGGCGGCTACTGCGGTCCGGCGGTCAAGCCCATCGCGCTGCACATGCTCTCGGCGCTCGCCCGCGATCCCGGCATCACCGTGCCGATCAGCGGCATCGGCGGGATCTCCGACTGGCGCGACGCGGCCGAGTTCATCGCGCTCGGCGCGACGAGCGTGCAGGTCTGCACCGCGGTGATGCACTACGGCTACCGCATCGTCGAGGACATGATCGAGGGGCTCAGTGACTTCCTCGACGCGCGCGGCATGAAGAGCGTGAACGAGCTGCGCGGCAAGGCCACCGGGGCCTACCAGGAGTGGGGCGACCTCGACCTGAACTACAAGATCGTCGCCGAGATCGACGCCAAGAAGTGCATCGGCTGCCAGCTCTGCGTGACCGCGTGCCACGACGGCGCGCACCAGTGCATCTTCACCGGCGAGCAAGACCGTCAGCGTCCGCCGCAGGCGCACCACCCGGGGGTGGCCAAGGCGCCGAAGCCGCTGCCCATCGGGGCGATCGCGGGCGATCGCGTGCCGTGGGTCGACGAGCCCGAGTGCGTGGGCTGCAACCTGTGCCAGCTCGTGTGTCCCGTGCCCGGCTGCATCACGATGGTCGAGAAGCCCGCGGCCAAGAAGGAGACCTGGAACGATCGTGTCCGCGAGGGGCGCGACAAGATCCCCGGCGGAATCCACAGCTGACGATGCCATCCGGCGACGCGCTCAAGCCCGAGCTCCTCGAGGTGCTACCCGGTGGGGTGGTGCAGCTCGACGCCACGGGCAAGCCCGTCGCCCTCAACCGCGAGGCGCTGCGCGTGCTCGGCGTGCCCGAGGGCACCATCATCGAGCGCTCGTTCGATGACTGGGCGAGCTCGACGGTGCGCGAGGACGGTTCGCCGTGCCCGCCCACCGAGTATCCGGCGGCGATCGCGCTCCGCACGGGCCAGCCTGCCGGGCCGCTCACGCTGGGGCTGACACGCGCGAGCGGCGAGACGACGTGGTGCACGTTCCGCGCGTCTCCCCTCCGCGACAGCGCCGGCGAGATCACCGGCGTGCTGGTGGGACTGTCCGACGTGACCGAAGGCGTGGTGCAGCGCGAGCACCTCGCGCGCAGCGAGGCGCGGTGGCGCGCGCTCGCCGAGCACCTGCCCGACTTCGTGATCGTCTGCGACACCGACGCCCGCATCGTCTTCGTCAACCGCGTGCTCGAGCACCTCCCGGACGACGCCGTCGTCGGTCAGCCCGCGGCCATGTTCGTGGACGAGAAGGAGCGCGAGCCGTGGATGGAGCGCTTTCGTACGGTCGTCGCGACGGGCAAGGCGTGCCGCTTCGAGACGTGGGGCACTGGCGTGGGAGGGCGGATCGCGCCGTACGAGACGCTGCTCAGCCCTGTGACCCGAGGAGACCGCGTCGAGCGCGTCGTCGTGGTGGCGCGCGACACGACCGAGCGGCAAGAGGTGCTGAGCAAGGTCGCCGAGCACGAGCGGCTCGCGAGCGTGGGGCTCCTCGCCGCCAGCGTCGCACACGAGGTGATGAACCCGCTCACGTACGTGCTCGCGAGCCTCGACTTCGCGCTCAGCGAGCGCGCCGACCCGCTCCGGCGCGAGCGCGCCATCCGCGACGCGCGCGAGGGCGCGATGCGCGTCAAGCAGATCGCCCAGGACCTGCGCACCATCGGACGTCCGAGCGCCGAAGAGATGCTCTACGTCGACGTCGCGCGGACGTTCGAGATGGCGCTCCGCCTCGCCGGGCCCGAGGTCGCGCCGCGGGCGCGCGTCATCTTCGACTTTCGTGAGGTCCCGAACGTCGTCGCCAACGAGGCGCGCCTCGCGCAGGTGTTCATCAACATCCTCGTCAACGCGGCGCACGCCATCGAAGAGGCCAAGCGCGAGGACGGTCGCATCGTCGCGCGCGTGTTCCCGCGGGACGACGGGAGCGTGGCGGTCGCCATCGAGGACGAGGGGGTCGGCATCCCCACCGAGGCGCTCGGCCGCATCTTCGA
>JAGQJA010000113.1:0-209 GCA_020430845.1 Myxococcales bacterium | reverse complement strand
GTCGGCTCGACGTTCACGGTCATCCTGCGCGCCCACGCGACGGCGCGGGCGCGGCGTCGCGTGCTGCTCGTCGAGTCCGACGCGGTGGTCGGCGGCGCCATCGCGCGCGCGCTCGAGACGAGCCACTCCGTCACGATCGCCGACGGGCTCACCGCGGCGCGCAGCGCGCTCGGCACAGACGAGCACGACGCCGTCGTGTGGAGCGCTGC
>JAGQJA010000112.1 GCA_020430845.1 Myxococcales bacterium | reverse complement strand
CGCCCTCGGAGATCGCGCTCCACTCGCGCGCGGTCATCCGCGCTGCGCCGATCTCGACGCGCACGACGACGGGGGCGTCTTCGAGGACGCGCGCCGCCGCGCTGGTGTCTTCTGCCATCGGGTCCTCCGTGCTCGCGGGGGCGATCCCCGCGTCGTCGACGCTCCACGCGGAGCGCTCCATGGCTCCTACCACGACCTCGGCGCCGCGGACGAGCTTGCCTCCGAGGCCGATCTCCGACGTCGGCGCGACGAGCTGGACCGCGCCCTCGAGCACGCCCTCGTCGTTCGGCGCGAGCGAGATGTCTCCGGGCAGCCACGCGTCGCCCACGGCGAGCGCCTCGACCTCGGCGCGCGTGGCCGCCGCGCGGCTGATCACCACAGGCAGCTCGAGCGGGAGCGCGCCGAGCGCGGTGAGCGCGCCGTCGTCGAACGTCGCGTCCGTGGTCGCGTGGATGTGCGCCGTCGGGACGAGAAGCGCGGCGTCGAACACGTCGAGGCCGACGGTCACCGAGAGGCGCACCTCGGCCACCTCGCCCACGCGCGAGACCAGATCGCGCGCGATGGGCGGCGCGGGACCGGCCGCGAGCACGCGCAAGGGGTGTCCCGCGTGCGCGCGGCGGGCGGTCGCGATCGCCACCGCGGCGAGGGCTCCCGCGAGCGCCGGCGCCGACGGGCGTGACGCGTCCGACACCCGGGGCGCGTCGCGCCGCAGCGCGCCCGCGACGACGCGCGCGGCGAGCGCGAGCTCCGCGACGATGACGGCGCCGTCCCCGATCGAGGACGCGTCTGCCGGCGCCAGCGCCAACGCGCACGCCGAGTCCGCGGCCCGCGCCGCCGTCGTGACCGCCACGCCGCGCAGGTGCATCGTCACGTCGGCGCCGCACGCGGACGCCAGCTCACGGCCCACGGCGTCGAGGCGCAGGTGCCTCCGCGCCAACGCACGCGCCACGTTTCCGATCGCGACCTCGCGCTTCGAGAGCGCCTCGAGCGACGTGAAGGGGTAGGGGCGCACCTTGTCCGACATGTCGCCTACGCCTCGGACGGCCCTTTTCGTGCGACGAGCGTCCAGTGGCGATCGCTCGTCATCGTCACCGCCGCGCGCGGCACGCCGAGCGGCGCCACGAGATCGGCGACCTCGTCGGCGGTGAGGGCCGCGTGCAGCGACGCCCGAAAGAGCTCGCGCTGGTGGGCGAACGAGGCGGCCGCGGCGGGGTCGGACGGAGGCTCCCCCGCGTAGCGCGCGACGAGCGCGTCGAGGGTGCCCTCGTCGTCGGGGCGTGACAGGTCTCGCACGAAGAGCCAGCCCCCCGGGGCGACGAGGCGCCACATCTCGGCGAGCACCACGCTCGGCTCCGGGATGTGATGCACGATCGAGTTGGACATCACGGTGGGAAAGCTGCCGCCGTCGAGCTGGGTGAGCTTGGCGTCGACGCGGCGCAGCTCGATGCGCGACGTGAGCCCGGCGCGCGCGACGTTCTCCCTCCCGAGCGACAACATGTGCTCGGCGAGGTCGATCGCGACGACGCGCGCGTCGGGCGCGCGGCGACAGAGCTCGATGGGGATCTGCGCGGTCCCGGTGCCCACGTCGAGCACAGGCGACGCTGTCGTGACCTCGAGCAGGTCTTCGCAGAAACGCGCGTTGACCGCGGCGTGGTCCATCGCGTCGTAGTCGCGCGCCTCGGCCGCCGTGTCCATCACCTCGGGCTCGAGCACGCGGGGCAGCATCTGGGAGATATCTCGCACGCGGCGCGCCGCCCGAAAAGCCCCTCGCGCCGCGCAGGTGAGGATTCGCGACAGGCCCCCGCCCGTTTGATAGCCTCGCCTTCATGCGCTCGCCGCAGAAGCTCGTGCTGGCCGCCGTGCTCGCGATGCCCGTCGTGGCCCTCGCGCCCATCGTCCTCGCCGACGGACCCGCGCCCGCGCCGCGCCCGGCGCCCGCCGCGCGCCCGTCCGACGCCGGCGCGTCGTTCGATCCGCAGAACCGCACCGCCATGAGCCAGGCGATGGCGGCCGTGGTCCAGGGCATCGCCAAGTACAAAGAGAAGGACGTGCCCGCGGCGGTCGCGCTGTTCGAGCGCGCCATGGTGCTCAACCCCAAGATGGCGCTCGCGCCGTACCTCTTGGCCGAGGCCCACGCGTCGAGCGGAAAGCTGGCCGAGGCCGACGCCGCCCTGCAGAAAGCCGAGCCGCTCACCGACGCGCGCGATCCGGCGATGCGAGGGCGCGTGCTCTTTCTCAAGGCCGACCTGCTCGAGCGCCAGAAGAAGTGGCCCGAGGCCAAGGCCGCGTGGCAGGCGTACGCAGAGCACGCCGCCAAGTACGCCGACGCCGGCCTCTTTCCCAAGAGCGCCGAGGAGCGCATCAAGGCGCTCGACAAGGCCATGGCGCAGGACAAGGCGTACGACATCGTCCGCCAGCGCATCGCCGAAGAGCAAGACGGCGGCGCCGACGCCGCCAAGCCTGCGGCCAAGAAGTAGGCGCGCGAGTCGCGCGCCGGCGCCTACTTGCCGAGCACGATCTCTCGCTCGAGCAGCTCGTCGGCCTTCTGCACGAACGCGACGAACGCGGCGTACTCGGCGCCCGGCTGGACGCGCCCGGCGGGCAGATCGACGACGCGGTCGAGGTCGATCGCATGACCGGCCACGCGATCGCGCACGACCACGGAGCGGTCGGCGTGCTTGGCCTCGCCCGGAGGCAGGCTGGAGGGCATGCGCATCGCCTCGGGCGCGACGACCTGGAAGCGCACCTCGACGTGCGACGAGGTCGCCATCAAGAGCGGCGTCTGTCGCTCGGGCAGCGACGCGATCTGCGCGAGCTGCACGCGGAAGAGCTTCTTGAGCACCATGCGCCCGTCGGCCGCGGGGCGCGCCAGCTCGGGCATGTCGGCCTTCATCCGGAGCACGAAGGGGACGCTCAGATCCTCGGCGTTCTCGACCTTGATGTCGCGCAGCCGCGCGCCCGGTAGGTTGCGCGCGAGCAGACGCGTCTCGACGAAGTCGTTGCGCTGCGAGGCGGGCACCTTGTCGAACACCGCGCGCATGCCGATGCCCATGCGTCCCGCGTATCGCTGGATGATCTCGACCGAGGCCGAGCCGTCGGGACGCAGGTCGGCGCGGCCCTCGATGGTCACGCCGTCGGAGGCGCCGAGCGCCGCGGTGGTGTCGCGCGGCGTGCCGTCGACGAGACGGATCGCGGGCTGGCCGCGCAGCTCCGCCGGCACGTAGCCGTACGGCGCGAACTTGTCGCGGACCGTGAGCCACCGGGGCGTGCCCTCGGTGCCGAGGCGCAGCACGAGGTTGTCGTACATCTCGAGCTCGCTCATCTTGCCGAGCGGCGGCGGCGCGATGCGGCTCTTGACGAGCGCGAGCTCCACCGGGATGTCGACGAGGCGCGCGAGGTACGCGAACGCGCTCTGCCGAGAGCCGCTGCGCCCGGTGATGGCGCGGCGCCCGTCGGAGTCCTGGCCGTCCTGGACGCTGTCGTTGACGAACTTGTAGAGGGCCTCGGCGCGCGCGTCGCGCTTGCCGACGGGGATGTTCTTGACGATCTCCTGCGCGACCTTTGCCAGGCGCGGGTCGAGCGGGGTGTCGTCGCTCGCGGCGTCGACGTAGCGGATGAGCGTGTCCTCGAGCGACACGCCCCACCCGCAGCGCACGCTCGGGAGGAACTCACGCGGGTTGGGGCTGTCGGGCTCCTCGGGCGCGGGCGGGCTCTCGTCGACGCGCCAGCGGCGCTCCACGAACGGACCGAGCGCTTTCTCTTTGGGTTTCGGTACGTTACCGACGGTCTCGATCTCGACCTCGCGGTCCTTGGGCGTGACGACCACGAACTCGCTGCGCCAGTAGCCCTTGTCGGCCTCGCGGAAGAACCAGTGCGGCCCGCGGTAACGCTTGCCGTGCGCGCCGTCGCTGGGCGCGGGCGTGATGTGCTCGATCTCGACGTAGTCGCCCACCTCGAGGTGCGGCATCGTCAACGTGGGCTTGCCGGCCACGACGTCGGGCTCGAGGATGCTGCCGTCGGGCTTGATGACGCGCAGCCGCAGCACGAAGCCCGAGGGCACCTGCTGCTCCGCCTCTTTGCCGATCGCCTCTTGCGACTGCATGCGGAGGATCTCGTGCTCGAGCATCTCGCTCGCGCCGTCGGGGTGCACCCACGTGGCCGCGTAGTCGAGGACGCGCGCCGCCGTGCCGTCCATCTTGCGGCCCTTCTTCTCCCAGGCCTCGAACTCCTTGATGACCGCCAGCCCGTTCATGCGATACGGCTCGAGCAAGCTCGCGCCCTCGAGCAGGTCGAGCGCGGCGCGGATCTCGCCGCCCTTGGCCCCGGCGCGGAGCGCGTCGGCGAGCGCCTTGCGGAGCGCGTCGCCGTCGCCTCGCGCGTACGACATGTCGGCGAGGCGGAAGCGCACCGCCGTCTCGCGCGGGTTCTTGGCGAGCGCCTTCTCGAGCTGCTTGGCCGCCGCGCTCGGATCTCCCGAGCGGAGCAGCACGTCGGCGATGCGCCCCGCGAGCTCCTTGCGGTCGGGCCGTCGCTTCTCGAGGCGACGGAGCTCGGCGATGGCGGCCTTCCAGTCGCGTCGGGCGAGCGCGCGGTCGAGGTCGACCTCGGCGTCGGGCTCGAGCTTCTTGATGCGCGCGGCGACCTTGTCGGCGTCGGCGGCCGAGCCGTCCTCTTCGAGCGCGCCGAGGTAGAGGCGGAGCGCGCTCTCGTCGTCGGGGAAGCGCTTGGCCAGGTTGGCCAGCAGCTCGAGGCGCTCGGCCCTCCACCCCAGGCGGCCGTAGACACGCGCCAGCTGCTCGGTCACGTCGGCGACCGTGGAGAACTTCGACGCCAGGGCGCGGAGCGGCTCGACCGCCTCCACGAGCCCGCGTTGCTCGGAGTCCTCGATCACGAGCCACGCCTGGGCGAACCAGAGGTCCGCGTCGCGGGCGGCGGCGCGGGAGAAGTACTCGCGCTGCGTCGTGCGCCGTACTTGATCCGGCAGGGCCGCGTCGCTCCGCGCGTAGAGCGCCGCGAGCATGAGCGCGACAGGCGCCGCCTTCTTGGGCGTCACGACGTGCTCGATGAAGGCCGCGGCCACGTCGCTCATCCCGTCGACACGCGCCGCCTCGCCCGCGAGCGCGGCCATGAGCGGAGAGAGCTGGCTCGCGTTCCCGGCCGCCGCGTCGCGCACCGTGGCGTCGATGGGGTTGGGGTCTCGGACCTTGACCGTCGCGGGCGACAGGCCGTACGGACGGCTCGCGTCGCTGCTCGTCTCGATGCGCGCGCTCGTGCCGTCGACGTTGAGCAAGCGCACGCTCGCGGCGTCACCCAAGATGCGCGCGAGCAGGCGGTGGCGGCCGGCCCCCACGCGGACGACCGCGCCGAAGCGCTGCCAGTCTCCCCACGTGCGCACGTCGCGCTGGAGGGCGAGCGCGTCGTCGACCCACACGGCGACCGCGCCCTGCACCGCGACGAGCAGCTCTCTCGACCCCTGCGTGTCGAAGTACGTCTCGGCGTAGAACACGCCGTCCTCGGTCGACTCCTTGCTCGTCACGAGGCAGCGATGTCGCTCGGTCGAGAGCACCTTGGGCGTGTTGCCGCGGTAGGGCTCCTCGGGCCACGCCGCCGGCCACGGCGCGCGCTCCGCCGCGTGACTGCGTCCGCGCTCGGCCGCGGTGCCCTTGCCGAACGGACCGGCGAGCCGCACCTCTTTTGCGCAGCCCATGCGCTCGGTCATCTTGGCGTCGAAGGCGGCGCCGGTCGACGCGGCCTTGTCTGCGGCTTCGGACGCGGACCACTCGAGCAGCTGCGTGACGGCGCGCCACCCCACGCGGCCGGGCGCGTTGATCACGGCCTCGATGTCGCGTTGGTGCTGGTCGTAGAGCCCGGGCACTGTGCCGCGCAGACCCAAGAGGTGATGCGTCGCGAACCACGCGACGAGCGGGGTCGCCGGATCGTCGCTCTTGCGCGATCGGCGGAGCGTCGCCACGTACGCGGCGGCCGACGTGCGCGGCGCGCCGTGGACCTCGTCCCACAGCCCCACGGCCATCGCGGCGTACATGCTCGCGTGCTCGTTCTTGGTCTGCGCGAGGCGGTCGCGCGCGGCCTTGCCGCCGTCGCGCGTGCCACCGGGGGCGAGCATCTCTTCGAGCAGCCACCGCCCGAGCGTGTCGGGATCGGTCGACCCCTTCGCGCTCGCGCGCAGCTGGTCGAGGTCGGCCGGCGTGGCGGCGTTGGGGACCGCCGGTCCGCATGCGGCGGCGGCGAAGAGCGCGCACGCGGCGAGCGCGCGAAAGAGCCATCGGAGCGAAGTCATCTTGGAGCTCACTTGGTCGCGTAGGTCAGCGTTTGGCCGAGCGCGCGGTCGACCTCTTCACAGAAGGCGCGGAAGGCCGCGTACTCCGAGGCCGCGATGCGCGACTTGGAGATCGCCACGGAGGTCTTGATGCGGACGGCGCCGGGGCTCGACTCGACCTCGACGGCGTAGCTGCCGAACGGCGACGAGCCCTGCTTCGCGTTGGGCGGGGTCACGACGCGCGCGCCCGCGGGGAGCTTGAGCACGCGCTCGTGCACGTGCGTCGCGAGCGACGAGATGCGGAGATCGTGCTTGCGCGCCGAGAGCGACGCGTAGTCACGCACCATGTGCTCGCTCGGCCCGGCGGGCACGGTCCACGTCTCGCCTTCGCGCCGTGCGAGACGCGGCACCTTGCCCTTGGCGCGCAGCTCCACGGGCTTCTCGATGTCGGCCAGATCGCTCGCCTGCACGTTGGCGATCTCGAGGTTGGGCAGCTCGCCCGAGACGTCCTCTTGCAGGCGCTTGGTGCGCGTCGCGTCGGCCAGGTAACGCTGGCGCCACGCGGGCGCGCTCACGCCCGAGACGTCGACCTTCCACTCGAACTGCGCCGAGCCGTCGCCGGCGATCTGCGCCTCGAGCCGGCGCGCCGTCACGCTCTCGCTCGCGGGCGGCATCGGCAGGTGCACGAGCTTGGGCTTGCCCTCGTTGATCTGGATGGCGAGCGCGCCGCGGTCCATCGCCGGCAGCTCGGTGGAGCCGGTGTATTCGGCCGTGCCGTCGAGGTAGAGGTTCATCGAGGGCACGTAGGCGATGGCGTGGTCGAACGGCGCCAAGCTCGCGGGCGACGTCTCGAAGTCGCCGCGCATGCCCGTGCGCAAGATCACGATCGTGGCCGGGATGCCCAGCTCGCGCAGCATGGTGACGATGAGCGTCGCCTTGTCTTTGCAGTCGCCGAACCCGCGCGCGAAGATCTGCGCGCACCGGTACGGCTTGAAGCCGTGGATGCCGAACTCGAGCGCCACGTACCGCGTGCGCTGCACGACCCAGTCGTACACGGCGCGCACCTTGGCGCGGTCGTCGGTGAGGCCCTTGGTGATCTCGGCGACGCGCCGTCGCACCTCTTCGTCGGCGACGAACTGGTCCTTGACGAGGCCCCAGTACCAGCGGCCCATCTCGTCCCAGCTCTTGTACGTCGAGACGTGCACGTGGCCGAGCGTCTCGGCGTAGGGCGGCTGCATCGGCTCGGGCTCGATGGGCGCGACGTCTTGCGCGACGAAGCGGAAGATGCGCTGGTCGCCCTTGTCTTCTTGGGTCTTGGTGAGCCCCTTCACCTTGGGCTCGTTGAAGTAGAACGTGCGCGTCTTGGGCGTGATGAGCACGTACTCGGAGCGGCCGATCGGCTCGCCCGACTGCATGTAGACCACCTCGCCGAAGTAGTCGGCGAACGCATTGCGCTGCGCCACGTCCTCGACGCGGTAGAGCAGCTCGACGACGTCGCCCGGGTCGAGCCGCGCGAAGTGCACGTAGAAGGTGCGGCTGCTCGTGTACATCGCGATCGACGGGTTGTCGTTGGCGCCCTCGCCGCTCTCGATGGCCTCGTCGACCTGGCCCGACTTGCGATAGATGCGCGCGCCGCGCAGCTGCACCGTCTCGGTGTCGGCCTCGAACGAGAAGGCGTACTCGCGCGCCTGCGCGGCCGCCGCGTCGGTGAGCGGCTGGTAGACGACCTGGTGGAACCGGCTCGCGAGCCCGTTCGGGAACACCGTGGTCACCTGCAAGTCCACGAGAGTCCTGCGGTTTTCGCCCTTGCTCGGCGCGGCGCGCCCCTTGAGGAACTCCTCGGGCTTGCGCGCGTAGGTCTCGTCGACGCGCGGCCGAGAGGGCTCGGCGTGGGCCACGTACTCGCGCACGTCCTTGTCTTGTGGCTGCAGCTCGAGCACTCGCTTGAGCAGGCGCAGCTGCTCGTCCTTCTGTCCGCCCACGGCGTAGACGCCGGCGAGCGCGCGCATGGCGGCGGTGTCCTCGGGCGCGAGGTCGAGCGCGCGGCGGAACGCGGCGACGGCCTGCGCGCGTTGTCCCAACGTCACGTAGGCGCGCGCGGCGGTCGCGAGGGCGCGCGCGTTGTCGGGGCTCGTGTCGAGCAGGCGGCGGATCCATCGCTCGGCGCGCGCGGCGTCGCGGTGCGCGACGGCGAGGTCGATCTGGTCGCCCGGCACGTCGGGATCGTCGAAGCGCACGGCCGCGTAGCGCTCGAGCATCTCGCCGGCCTCGGTGGTCCGATCGAGCTCGCGGAGCGCCGCGACCGTGGCGCGCAGCAGCGCGACGCTCCGGGGGTGGCGCTCGAGCAGCGCGAGGAGCGACGCGAGTGCCGTCTCGCGCAGACCCGCCTCGGCGAAGATCTCGGTGCGCGCGAGGTTGGCGGTCATGTTGTCGGGGTCGAGCGCGAGCACCTTCTCGTAGTAGGGCATCGCGTCGCGCCAGTTGGGCCCGCCCCGCGCGTGCGTGGCGCGCGCGAGGAGCACGTCGACGCGATCGTCGAGCGAGCCGCCCTTGGCGACCATGTCCTCGGCCTTGTCGATCCAGAGCGCGCGCTGGTTGCGGTTCTCGGCGAGCTCGCCGGCGAGCAGCGCCCGCGCGATCGTCGGAGAGGAGCCGGCCACCTTGTGCGCGAGCGTGCGCGCGCGGTGCTCGGACGAGTCGTCGGAGCGCGTGAGCACCAGGTAGCGCGCGTACGCCTCGATGTCGCGCGCCCCGCCGCGGGCGACGAGCTTCTCGAACGTGGGCACCGCGCCGCCCATCTGCGGGGTCTTGTTGTCGGGCGCGCGCGGCGTGGGCGCGAGCCCCGGCGACTTGTGAAAGCGCTGCGCCGAAGCCTGCCGCGCGTGCTCGGGGTTCGCGTCGGCGATCAGGTTGTCGTCGGGCGCGCCCGCAGCGTCGGCCAGGCGCAGCGAGAACATCGCCGGGTCGTCGTCACCGCACACCTTGACGGTGAGGTGGTTCCAGCCGGGCTTGAGGTCGACCACGGCGCTGAAGCGGTCGGCGTCGAGATCACGGTACTTGTCGTCGCGGATGACGGTCGACTTGCCCCAGAAGACCTTGGACGCGCCGGCGCTGCCGAACCAGATCGAGATGCGGCGCGCCTTGGCCCCCTCGCGTTTGTCCTTCACGAAGGTCGTCGCGTACGCGCACACCTTCTCTTGCGGCCGGACGACCGCGCCGAGGTCGACCCAGCCGTACGGAAAGACGTCGGGCGCGACGCGCGGCGAGACGGGGCGCTCCTTGCCGTCGTAGGTTCGTCCCAGGTTGATGGGCTCTTCGAGGTCGGCCTCGGGGCCGAGCTCGCGGTCGAGGCCGCCCTTGCCCTCGTTGTCGAACGGCCCGACGGTGATCCAGCGTCCCACCCACCCGAGCTCACGGATGCGCGATTTGGCCCCGGCGAGGTCTCCCCGGCGACGTCGCCCGTAGGCGTCGAGCAGCCCGGCGTACGCGCGGACGGGCGGCGACACGCGTGTGTCGGCCGAGACGGCCCGCAGCGCCTCTTCGACGGCCGCGGGGTCGCCCCCCTCCCACTCGCCCCACAGCTTGCGCAACGGCACGTACGCATGCGGAAATCCGGCGCGCGACACCTCCTCGGCGAGGCGGCCGATCCGCGGCAATCGGGGGCCGACGTCCGCGCGCGCCCCGCCCGAGAGGGCCGGGACGAGGACGGTCGCGACGGCGAGCCAGAGGAGCACCAGTCGGGGACGGAGCGACATCTCGGGTGTTCTCTGCCCGTCGCGAGATCTCGTCAAGCCGTACGTCTCTCGACTGTAGGCTCGCGCCCCCTTCGCGCGCGCGATGGGGTGGTGTATTCACGGGGCGTGACCCGTTCGAGCGCAGCCCCGCCGTCCTTGCGCGCCCAGCGTTCGCTGGTCCGGGGGCTCATCAAGACGATCCGCCCGCACCAATGGGTCAAGAACCTGTTCGTGATGGCTCCGATGTTCTTCAACAAGGAGCTGTTCTCCAGGTCCCAGTCGGGCGATCCCACGCTCAACCTGCGCGTCGCCGGGCAGGCCTTCATGGCCACGGCCGTGTTCTGCCTGCTGGCCGGCGCCGTCTACACGATCAACGACCTCGTCGACGTCGAGGCCGACCGCATCCACCCCGTCAAGCGCGAGCGCCCGATCGCCAGCGGCGTGGTGCCCGTGTCGATCGCCAAGCCCGCCGCGGCCATCCTGGTCTTGGTGTCGCTCGCGCTCGCCTACCGGCTCAACTGGCGCTTCGCCGCGGTCGCGGCCCTCTATTTCGTCGAGAACATCGCGTACTCGTTCAAGCTCAAGAAGGTCGCCTTCCTCGACGTCGGCCTCATCGCGTTCGGCTTCGTGCTCCGCGTCGTGGCGGGCGGCCTCGCCACCGACACCAAGGTGAGCGAGTACATGCTGGCCTGCACCGCGCTGCTCGCGCTGTTCTTGGGCTTCGGCAAGCGTCGCCACGAGCTCGCGAACGAGCAGGCGGGCAAGCAGCGCAAGGCGCTCGACGCCTACAGCTCGCGGTCCCTCACGGTCGCGCTCTCGATCACGGGGCTCGCCACCATCGTGACCTACGTGGCGTACACGCTCGACCCGGCGACGCAGCTCTTCTTCAACAGTCACTTCTTGTGGCTGACGGCGCCGTTCACGCTGTTCGGCATCGTGCGCTTCTTGATGCTCGTGTCGGGGCGGGCGGGCCGGGGTCTTCGCGCCGAGTCGCCCACGCAAGAGATGCTCCGCGACGTGCCGTTCGTGCTCAACCTCGTGCTGTGGGGCATCGTGGTCGTGGCCATCGTCTACAAGCTCCGCCCCGGCTCCTGATCGGGGCCGGCGGGCGCCGGTAAACTGGCGCTCCGGCGCGACAGTGCGCAAACTTGCATGCGATGCGTCGCCTCGTGAGGCTCCACCATGGCTGAGGTTGTCGCCCCGGACGTCCGATTTCGAGACAAGCCGGGCGCGTGGGTCGACCTCGGCCTGACGCTCCCGGTCTTTCTCGTCTACCACCTCGGCGTCGTCTTCTTGGGCGTCAAGAACGCCACCGACTTCGTCACGAGCTGGCTGCTCCGCGCGTGCGAGGGCAACGTCCCCATGTACCTCGGGGCCACGCTGGTCATCGGCGGCGTGTTCGCCGCGGCCTTCGCGGTCGCGGGTCGCGGTCAGGCGTTCCACCCGCGCAAGTTCATCCAGATCGGGGTCGAGGGCGTCATCTACGCCATCTCGATGGCCGTCATCTCGAGCTACGTGGTGGGGCACGTGTTCGCGGGCCCTTCGGCCATCGCGACGAGCGGCCCGTTCGTGGGGCTCGTCATGTCGATGGGCGCGGGCTTCTACGAGGAGCTCACGTTTCGAGCCATCCTCTTCGGGCTCGGTGCCAAGGTGCTCGTGTGGCTCCTCTCGAAAGAGAAGATGATGCTCGCCGGTCAAGCCGGCCCGGCGCCGGGCATGACGCTGCGCTCGATGGTCGTGATGGTCACGTGGGCGCTCGTGTGCGCCGTCGTGTTCAGCGGCGTGCACTACGTCGGGTCGCTGTCCGACGCGTTCGAGATCCGCTCGTTCACGTTCCGCATGCTGCTCGGCCTCGCGCTCACGCTCATCTTCGTCACGCGGGGGTTTGCGGCCGCGGTGTGGACCCACGCGCTGTACGACGTGTGGGTGATGGTGTTTCACCGGTAGGGTCGCCGGGGCGATTGCCTGCGATTGCGATTGCGATTGCGATTGCGTCTGCG
>JAGQJA010000111.1 GCA_020430845.1 Myxococcales bacterium | reverse complement strand
CCGAGCACGGCGGCACACTCGCCCACCCCCCGAGCGAGCCCCACCCCGCCTTCACCTAGCGGGCGCGGGCGCGGGCGCGGGAGCGGGCGCAGACGCGGGCGCGGGCGCAGACGCAGGCGCAGACGCAGGCGCAGACGCAGACGCAGGCGCGGACGCAGGCGCAGACGCAGACGCAGGCGCAGACGCAGGCGCAGACGCAGACGCAGGCGCGGACGCAGGCGCAGCCGCAGGCACGTCGCTGGCCTTGCGGGGCGCGCCGAGGGCCGCGATGCCGTCGTCGTACACGACGCGGTTGAGATCGTGCAGCGCCTCGCCGGTGCGCGTCTTCCAGTCGACCGGCAAGAGCCCGGGCGACGTCTCTTCCATCGCCTGGGCGAGCGCGAGCCAGTGGCGCGCGTCGGCGCGGTAGCCGATCCGGTAGTCGGTCATGCCGCGCAGGTACGCGTACTGCGCGCGTTCGGTCGTCGACAGACGCTCGAGGTCGGGCTCGAGATTGCGAAAGTGCGCGAGCGCGCGGTCGTGCTGGTTGAGCTCGAACGCCTCTTGGCCACGAACGAGCTGATCGCGGTAGGTGGTGCAAGCGCACACCGCACCCACGAGGACGGCGACGACGACGGCCATGCCAGCGCGCATGCCGTGAGTATCGCGGACTCGGGACCGGCGGCCAAGCGCTCAATCGCGCGGGCGCCGCCTGCGGGCCCACCAGGCCGACAAGGCGACGAGCGCGCCCAGCCACGTCGCGGGAGACGACGGACCGCCCGCGACGCGACACCCGCACGTGGACTTGGGCGGGGGCGGCGGAGGCGGCGGAGGCGCGGGCGGCGGATCGCAGTCCCACGTGCCCGACTTGGGGAGTCCGCAGCGCTCGACGACGGTGCCGTCGGCGCGGGTCACCGTGATCGCGAGCGAGGCGCGCGTGAGCACCGCGTCGACGAAGTGGTGCACCGACTCCGACTTGCGCGAGTAGGGCCGCGGCACCTTGACCTTGTAGAGGGGCGCGCCCCCGCCGCCCGACACGACGTAGGGCATGCCGTCGACGATGCCGCGCTCGTAGAGGTGGTCGTGGCCCGACAGCACGAGGTCGACCTTGTGACGGCGCAGCAGCTCGACGACGCCCGCGCGGTGCAGGCGCGCGTTCTCGCCGTGCGGACCGCTCGACCACGGGCCGTGATGGAGCGCGACGATGCGCCACGTGAGATCTTTCTCGCCGTCGGCGTCGGCGAGGGCCTTCTCGAGCCACGCGCGATCGGGCCCGCGCTCGTAGTCGACCATGGCGTTGATCAAGAAGAAGCGCGCGGGTCCCCATCGGAACGTCGAGGCGAAGTAGGCCTGCTCGGGCGGCCCCGCATCGGGGATCACGGCGGGCGCGCCCTCGGGGCCGAAGTACTGCGCGAACTCCGAGCCGCTGCTCTCGTAGAGCTCGTGGTTGCCGATCGTCGCGAAGATGCACCGCTCGCGCATGAGCGGCGCCTCGAGCTCGAAGAACGTCTTCCACTGCGCCGGATCGCCGCCCACGGCGACGAGGTCGCCCGTCTGGAGGAAGAAGTCCGCGGGCGTCATCGCCATCGCGCGCACGAGCGCGCCGTGCGCGGCGTGATCCGTGCGGTTGTCGCCGTACACCGCGAAGCGGACCGGTGCCGTCGTGTCGTGAGGCGGCGCAGTGGTGAAGACACCTTCGAGCGCGCGGTCGCCTACATGTACGACGTACGAGTATCGAGTGGACGGATGTAGGCCGTCGAGGCGCACGGAGTGGAAGGCCTTGGACGCCGACGCAGCTGCACCGCCGTCCGCGCCGCCGTCGGGGCCTGACACTTTCACGCCGGCGTCGCCCGCGGGCGTGACCGCGACACGCACCGGGGCGGGCCCGTCGAGCTCCACGCGAACCACCGCGGAGGTCGACGACACGTGCTGCACGTACGGCCCCTTGCGGGCGGCTGGCGCGACGGCCGGCGCCGCGGCGTGCGCCGTCGACGTGATCCCCCACGCGAGCACGAGAGCGAGGCTGACGGTTCGGCGCATCGTGGCGACCGTCCATACCACGGGCCCACCGGCGGGGGGCGCGCGGCGACCGCGCCGACATGAGGCCCAACCCCCTACAAAAGCGGCCCACGGCGGGCAGTCTCGGAGCCGTCTCCCGGGCGCCGGGCCCTTGGTCGCTCGATTGACCAAGCAAGGCACACGGACTAGGGTTTTCTTAGATGTCACACGCGCCGCCGCCGTTGGCCTACCCACCCCCGGTGGCGGCCCCGAGCGCCGCTCCGGGAGCGGACGGACTGCCTGCGCGCTTCGGTAAGTACACGCTCCTGCGCAAGCTCGCCGCGGGCGGCATGGCCGAGATCTTCCTCTCGATCCAGAAGAGCGTCGCGGGGTTCGAGAAGCTGCTCGTCATCAAGCGGATCCTGCCCGCGATGAACAACGACGCGGCGTTCATCGACATGCTCCTGCACGAGGCGCGCGTGGCCGCGACGCTCTCGCACCCGAACATCGTTCAGATCTTCGACGTGGGACAGGCCAACGGCCAGTTCTACATCGCGATGGAGCACGTGCACGGCGAAGACCTGCGCTCCATCGTCCGCCAGATGAAGAAGCGCGAGGTGCTCGAGTTCCCGCTCGAGCACGCGCTCGCGATCGTGCTCGGCATGTGCGCCGGCCTGTCGTACGCCCACGAGAAGCACGACCTCGACGGCACGCCGCTGCACATCGTGCATCGCGACATCTCCCCGCAGAACGTCGTCGTGACGTTCACCGGCGACGTGAAGATCGTCGACTTCGGCATCGCCAAGAGCGACAACAAGCTGCTCGAGCAGACCAAGAGCGGCAAGCTCAAGGGCAAGGTCCCGTACATGTCGCCCGAGCAGGCGCGCGGCGATCACGTCGACGCGCGGAGCGACGTGTTCTCGACCGGCGTCATGCTGTTCGAGCTGACGACGGGCAAGCGCCTCTTCAAAGGCGCGAGCGAGTACGAGACGCTCAAGCTCATCTGCGATCGCGAGTACCCGCGCCCGAGCGACGTGCGCCCCGACTTCCCCGCGGACCTCGAGCCCATCATCATGAAGGCGCTCTCGAAGGACCGCGAGCAGCGCTACCAGTCCGCGCGCGAGATGCAGGCGGACATCGAGGCGTTCGTCCGCCGCCACCAGATCGCCGTCAGCAACATCGCGCTCCAGCACTTCATGCAGGGGCTCTTCGAGGACAAGCTCGCCGCGCAGAAAGAGGCGCTCCTCCAGGGCAAGCAGCTCGCCGACATCATCGAGATGCAGCACGGGCCCACGTCGGTCGACGACGTCGACGGAAGCGGGCAGCGCGCGGCCAGCACCTTGAGCATGCCCGCCGCGGCGCGCACGGTCACCGACGTCAACGCCTCCCGCGCGACGCCGTCGCGCACGGGCCTGGCGCTCGGCCTCGCCGGCGCGGTCGTCCTCCTGGGCGCGGTCGGAGGCGGCGTGGGCTACGTGATCGTCAAGCGCGACGCCAAGAACGCCGCGCGCGCCGCGGCCGCCGCGCCCGCTCCCGCGCCGCCCAAGACGGGCTCGCTGCGCGTCGAGAGCGATCCGGTCGGCGCTTCGATCTGGGTCAACGGCAACCTGCGCGCCGAGACCACACCGACCACGCTCGATCAGCTACCGCTCGGCGTGCCGATCGACGTCAGGCTCACGATGGACGGCTACGAGCACGCGAAGCAGTCGGTCGAGCTCGCCGCCGACGCGCCGGGCACCGTCAAGCTCGCGCTCACCAAGGGCTCGGTGGTGCTCGTGCTCAAGGTCACGCCCGAGACGGCCACCTTCACCACGACCATGGACGGCAAGCCCGTCACCGGCTCGACGATCGAGGGCGTCGCGAGCGGCGTGTCGCACAAGATCGTCGTGAGCGCGCCCGGCTTCCAAGACCACACCGTCACCGTCTCGGGCGGGCCGCAGGAGCGCAAGCTCGTCAACATCGAGCTCGAGAAGGCGCCCGAGAAGCACGCGCCCGTCGCCGCCGCCGGCACCGCGGCCGCGGTCAAAGCTCCCGACCCGAAGCCCGCCGGCAAGGGCAAGCTCAACGTCGGCGCGAGCGGCGGATGGTGCAACGTCACCGTCGACGGCGCAGGGCGAGGCGCGACGCCCGTGGCCGGCCTAGAGCTGTCGGCCGGACCTCACCGCGTGACGTGCACGACCGCCGAGGGCAAGGCCCAGACGGCCACCGTCACGGTGCCCGCCGACGGCACCGCGCGCCACAAGTTCACGCTCTGACGCGCACCCAGCGCATGCGGTGCACGGGCAAGCCGTCCTCGTCGGCGCGGCGCTCGCGGTTGCTGCGCGCGGCGTAGGGGTTCTGCTCCAAGCGCGGTGAGCCCTCGGCGTCGCCCGCGGGCGCGAACGCCGGGTGCGCGGCGATGCGCGCTTCGTAGGCCTCGGCGCGCTCGACCACGTCGGTCTGGATGAAGAGCTCGCCCCCGGGCTCGAGCAGGCGGGCGGCCTCGTCGAGGAAGACGTCGCCCATGACCATGCGCTTGTGGTGGCGCTTCTTCCACCACGGGTCAGGAAAGTGCATATACATGCGTTTGAGCGCGCCCGCCGGCCCGAGCCTGGGCAGCGCGGCGCGAGCGTCCTCGGCGAAGACCCGCGCGCGCGCGGCGAGGCCCTGACGCGCGAGCCGGGCGTCGACGAGGGCCGCCCACTTGCGCTTGATCTCCATGCCCACGACGGCGGCGCGAGGCTCCGCCGCGACCCGCTCGATGACGAACGCCCCCCGACCGCACCCCACCTCGATCTCGATCCACTCGCCGGTCACGAGCGAGGTGAGGTCGACGCTCTCGCCCTCGGGAAGGCGCGGGGCGTCGGCGTACGGGCTGGGCCGTCGTTTGGGCCGTTCGGGAGAGGGGGGGCGCTCTTGGTCCACGGCCGCGGCTTATAGCCGAGATTGCGCGGGGCTGGCGCGATGGGCTACGTGAAACGCATGCTCGATCGCGTGGCAGGCCGGGCCGCGGATCTCGCGCGACGCGCGGGGGCGTCGGAGCGCGCGCGCGCCGTGGTGGTCTGGGCACGCAGCGCGCGTGGTCGGGCCGTGCTGCCGTGGGTCCCCCTGGCGCTCGCCGTGGGGCTGCTCGCGCGCGTCACGCTCGGCGCCGTGCTCGCGCGCCTGGGCCACCCGGGCGGGACGCTCGACGACACGTACATCCACCTGCAGTACGCCCGCGCGATCGCAGAGGGACACCCGCTGCGCTTCCACGCCGGCGAGGCCGTCTCGAGCGGATCGACGAGCCTGCTCTGGCCGCTGGTGCTCGCGCCGTTCTGGGCGGTGGGGCTGCGGGGCGAGCTTCTCCTGTGGCCCGCGTGGATCTTGTCGTTCGTCGCGCTCTTCGGCCTGGCGCGCGAAGCCTTCTTGCTCACCGATCGCCTCGCCGGTCGATACGCGGCCATCGGCGCGGCGGCGATGACCGCGGCGTTCGGCGGGTTCTTGTGGGGCGCCGCGAGCGGCATGGAGATCGTGCCGTTCGCGTGGCTCGTGGCGACCACGGCCAGGCGCGCGGCCGAGTGGAGCGAGCTCGCCCCCGAGGCGCGGTCCCCTCGCCTGCGTCGCGCGCTCTTGGCGCTCGCGTTCGCCGCGCCGCTCATGAGGCCCGAAGGCTCGCTCTCGGCCGCGCTCGTCGCCGTGGCGCTCGCCGCGTTCGCCACGTCGCAGGGCCACCGATCTCGCGCGTGGACGCTCGCCGCGCTCGCCGGCGCGCTCGCACCGCAGCTCGTGTTCTTCGTCGCCACGGGCCGCGCCTTCAGCGACACGACGCAGGTGAAGCTCCTCGTCGGCAACCCGTACTTTCCGCTCTGGGACACCGCTCACGCCAACGCGCGGCTGCTCGTGTCGACGCTGCTCGACGGTCAGGTGTGGTCGGCGGAGTTCTTGCCCAAGGGCGGCGCCCCCGTGCTCCTCGCCGGTCTCGCCGCGGTCACGCTGCGCGGTCACGCCAGCGGGCGGCTCTTTCGCGCGGCCGCTGTGCTCGTCGTCGCGATGTCGATCTTCGTGCCGTGCTTCTACGTCACCTTCTTGTGGAACCGGCTGCGCTACCTCTGGCCGTTCTTCACCGGCTGGATCGTGGGTCTCGCCTGCCTCGCGCGCGTCGTGGGCGACGTGGGCGCGCTCGTCGACAGGCGCTTCAGGATGATCACGCCCGTCGTCGCCGGTCTCTTCGCGGGCGCCCTCGTCACCAAGCTCGACTGGGTCATCGACGACGTGGCCGGCTCGGCGAGCGGCATCGACCGGCAACAGGTCGCGCTCGGGCGCTGGGCCGCGACCGCGCTGCCGCCCGACGCCCGCATCGGCGTCAACGACACCGGAGCCATCGCGTACTTCGGCGGGCACAAGACGTTCGACGTGGTGGGGCTCACGACCGCGAGCGAGGGCCGCTACTGGGTCGCCGGCGCCGGCTCGCGGCTCGAGCACTACGAGCGCCTGCGACGCGACGCGCCCCAGCGGCTCCCGACGCACTTCATCGTCTACCCCGAGTGGATGGGCTGCGAGGCCGTGCTGGGCGCTCCGCTCCACGAGGCGCGCGTGACCGACGCCACGATCCTCGGCGGCCAGACGATGCGCGCGTACGAGGCGCGCTACGACACGCTCGGTACGGGCGAGCTGCCCTGGACCAAGACGGGCCGCGTGCTCGACACGGTCGACGTCGCCGACCTCGAGAGCGAGCGCGAGCACGGCTACCAGCTGCTCGGGGCGCGCGACGGCGAGCAGGCCGCCACCGAGGCGCTGTCACCCGAAGGCGCGCGCGTCGTCGACGGAGGGCGCACCAAGCGCACCCGCGAGCGGTTCTTCGTGAGCGTCGCCGAAGGGCGCGCCGCGCGGGGGATCATGCGCGTCGAGGCCACGGCCGCGGGCGCGGGCGACGTGACCGTCGCTGTGCGGGCGAACGGCCGCGAGGTCGCGACGTTCCGGGCCGAGCCCGGTCCGTGGGCCGAGCTCACGTTCGTGGTGCCGGCCGACGCCACGCGCGCGCGCACGGACATCGAGCTCGTCGTGAACGGCGGATGGCTCACCGTCTATCACTACTGGTTCGACGACGCGCCGGGCTGATCAGCGCTCGCCCATCTGCGCGCGCACGTCGGCGCCGTCGCCGTACGTCCAGACGCGCGCCACGCGCCCCGCGTCGAGCTCGAGCACGTCGAGGCTGCGCATGAGCACGGCGCGACGCGTCGGCTTCTCGCCGCGCAACGTCGCCTTGTGCGTGCCCGCGACGACCACCTCGGTCACGACCCAGCGATCGCCGACCCCCGCCGCCCACGTGAGCGTCGCGCGCGCGTCGGGCAGCGCCTTCGAGAGAGCGCGGGCGAAGCGGCGAGCCTCGGCGGCGCCGCGCGAGGGCAGCGCATGGCTCGCGTCGTGCCACGTGACGTCGTCGTGGAGCAGCGCCCCGTAGGCCGCGTCGTCGCGCGCGTCGAACGCCGCGAAGAGGGACCGCACGACGTCGACGTGGCGTCTCTGCGGGTCTCCGTCGACAGCGGCGTCGATCACGTCCACGCGCGCGGGGCTGCCCGCGTCCGATCGCGGTCGCGTCTCTGCGGGCGGCGGTCGCCCGTCGGTCGCGCCGGCCTGCGCCGCGAACGTGCCCTCGTCGTAGTACACGCGCTCTTCGCGGACGACGCCCGCGTCGTCGAACGTCAGCACGCTCGCGCCCCGCATCGACAGCCGCGCGCCGGCGGCCGGTACGCCGAGGCCGTCGCGATCGTGCGCGCCCGAGAGCACCCACTCGACGACGAGGCGCTCTCCTACCGACAGCGTGCGCGCCACGGCGAGCGTGGGGTGAGACATCGGCGCGAGCAGGCGTTCCATACGCAAGCGTATGGCGCCCCTCCCCTTGCCCTCGTCCTTGGCCGCGGGCCCGCCGCTCACCGCGTCGTCGGAGAAGCGCGCCGCGTACGCCCCCGCGTCCCGAGCGGCCACGGCGCGCGCGAGCGCGTCCACCGTCTGGGCGCGGAGCTGGGCCGGCGTCGGCGTCGGCGGAGGGCGCTCCTGGCTCTGCCGCGGGGCGGGGGGCGCGGACGGCGCGGCGGGAGGTGGCGGCTCGCGCGACGCCGGCTCCCGACCGCACGCGAGCGCGGCGAGGGCGCCCAGGGCAAAGAGCGTTGGCTTCATGGCGGCGCCGTCCATGGTAAAAGCATCTCGTGCGAAAGCGTCCACTTGGAAAGACCGGGCTCGTGGTGGCCGAGATGGCGCTCGGCACGTGGGGCCTCTCGGGGGAGCCGTACGGGCCCGTCGACGAGACGCAGGCCGAGGCCGTCGTCCGGCGCGCGCTCGACATGGGCTTCTCGCTCTTCGACACGGCCGACGCGTACGGCGCGGGCAAGATGGAGGCGCTGCTCGGGCGCGTGCTCGCCGACAAGAAGCGCCAGGTCGCCGACGGCGAGATCGTGATCGTGACCAAGGGCGGCATCGATCGCCGCACCGACCCACCGCAGAAGACCTTTCAGCTCCCGCACGTGCGCGAGGCCGTCGAACGATCCCTCAAGCGCCTCGGCGTCGACGCGATCCCGCTCTACCTCTTGCACCACCCCACGCCCAGCGCGCTCCACGACGGAGAGGCCGTGGGCGTCGTGCAAGAGCTGGTGCGCGAGGGCAAGATCCGCCACTGGGGCGTCGCGGCCGGCGACGAGGACGTGGCGCGGACCGCGCTCGACAAGGGCGCCGAGGTCATCGAGCTCGCGTACAACCTGCTGCACCCCATCGATCTGCATCGCATCTCCGGCGACCTCATGGTCGCGGGCGCGGGCGTGCTCGCGCGCAGCGTGCTGGGCTACGGGCTGCTCGCCGGCATGTGGACCAAGGAGCACACGTTCGCCGAAGGCGACCACCGCAACGACCGGTGGACCGTGCTCGACCTCGAGGCGCGCATCGATCAGCTCGACGCCGTGCGGTACCTCGTCAAGGGCGAGGTGCACACGCTGCGCGGCGCCGCGGTGCGCTTCGTGCTCGCCAGCCACCTCGTGTCGGCCGCGGTGCTCGGCCCCCGCACCGTCGAGCAGCTCGAGCAGCTCGTGCGAGAGACGGGCGCCGGCCCGCGCTACCTGTCCGACGACGACCTTCGCCGCTTGCCCCGAGAGCTCGACAAGGTCGGCGTGCCGTGCTGAGCACGCCGAGCACCCTCGCCGCTGTGGCCGACGACATCGTGCGCGCCGCGCGACGCGCCGCCGCCGAGGTCGCCGCCATCTGCGCGACGGGTCAGCTCGGCGTCGAGCACAAGGGACCCAACGATCCGGTGACGCGCGCCGACAAGGCGGCCAACGCGATCCTCGTCGACGCCCTCACCGAGGGCTACCCGGGCGTACCGGTCGTGGCCGAAGAGAGCCCCGAGGGCGCGTACGAAGGCTACGGTGCGTCGCCTCGCGCGTTCTTCGTCGATCCGATCGACGGCACGCGCGAGCTGGTGGCCGGCAACGGCGAGTACTCGCTCATGGTCGGCCTCGCCGAGCGGGGTGAGGCCGTGCTCGGCGTCGTGCTCTGGCCCGCGCGCGGGCTCGTGTACGTGGGCATCCGCGACATGGGCGCGTGGAGCGTCGACGACGCGGGCGCCAAACGTCCGCTGTCGCTCACCGACGTGCGCTCGCTCGCCGAGGCGCGCCTCGTGGTGTCTCGTTCGCGCACCGACGAGGCCGCGACGAAGATCCTCTCTCGCCTCGGCGCGCGCGAGCTGCTCCGGGCGGGCAGCGTGGGGGTCAAGGCCGCCATGCTCACCGCGCACGACGCAGACCTCTACGCGCACCCGATCGACAAGCCGATGAAGCTCTGGGACGTGTGCGCCCCCGACGCCCTCGTGCGCGCCGCCGGCGGCGTGCTCACCGACGCGCGCGGCGTCCCGTTCGACTACGGCGCGGGAGTGCTCGCCATGGGCCACGGCGCGCTCGCGGGCAACGCCACGCTCCACGCGCTCGCGGTCGACGCCCTGAGCCCGCAGACGGAGCCCGCGTGAGCGCCACGGCCGACGTCGTCGTCGTCGGCGCGGGCATCATGGGGCTCTCGATCGCCTACCACCTGGGCAGGTGCGGCGTGCGCGACGTGCTCGTGGTCGACAAGAGCTACCTGTGCGGAGGCGCGAGCGGACGCAACGGCGGAGGCGTGCGCGCGCAGTGGTCGACCGAGGCCAACGTGCGGCTCATGCGCGAGAGCATCCGCATGTGCCAGGACTTCGCCAGCGAGATGAAGATCAACGTGTGGCTGCGTCAGGGCGGCTACCTCTTCCTCGTGCGGACCGAGGAGCGGCGACGCGCGCTCGAGGCGAGCGCCGAGCTGCAGCGCCAGTGTGGGCTCGACACGCGCGTGCTCTCGCCCAAAGAGGCGCAGCGCGTGGTGCCCGAGCTCGACGTCGACGGCGTCGTCGCGGCCACGTTCAACCCGGACGACGGCGTGGTCTTTCCGTGGCCGTTCGTGTGGGGCTTCGCGCAAGCGGCGCGCAAGCTCGGCGCGCGCATCGAGACCTTCACCGAGGTCGTCGGCATCGAGACGCACGGCACCACCATCGACGCCGTCGTGCTGCAGAAGCGCCCCCCGTCGGGCGCGCACGGCGAGCCTTATCGCGTACGGACGAACCGCGTCGTCAACGCCGCGGGCGCGTGGTCGCCCGAGGTCGCGCGCCTCGTGGGCATCGAGCTGCCCAACAAACCTCACCGCCACGAGATCTGCTCGACCGAGCCGCTCAAGCCGTGGCTCAAGCCGCTCGTCGCCGACCTCGACACCAGCCTCTACTTCAGCCAGTCGACGCGCGGCGAGATCGTCGGCGGCATCGGACACCACCGCGTGCCCGAGGGGCTCGACCAGAACAGCTCGCACGCCTTCTTGGGCCACTACGCGCGGGCCCTCGTGCGCGCCTGCCCCACGCTCGGCCACGTGAAGGTCCTGCGGCAGTGGGCGGGATGCTACGACCTCACCCCCGACGCGAACCCGATCGTCGGCGCCGTCGACGAGCTCGAGCACTTCTACCAAGCGTCGGGCTTCATGGGGCACGGCTTCATGATGGCGCCCGTCGTGGGCAAGCGGCTCGCCGAGGTCATCGCGCAGGCCAAAGAGGTCCCGATGTTCGACCGGTGGAACCTCCGCCGCTTCAAAGAAGGAAAGCTCCTCAGCGAGGCGATGATCATCGGCTGAAGCTGCGATCGGCGATCGCAAAAGCGGGCACCACGCTCCAGTCTCGAAGAGCGCACGCGCATCACGCGCACGCATAGAGCTCCGCCAAGACCTCGCATCCCCGCGCCACCGCGACCTCGAAGCCTGCGGGGAGGTCATCTACTGTCGCAGCTCCCGCAACATCTTCTGGGCGTACGCGAACATGATGAGTGTCCCGCTGCACCGCGGCCAGATGCGCGGCGTCTGCTCGTTGCTCAGCGAGGGCACCCACGATGCGCATCTTCCACTCGTCGTCCCCTTCGCGATCCCGCCACCTCTCGAGCGCGACGAGCTCGACACCCGCCAACTGGAGCAAACCGAGCACGAAGGTGGCACAGGTCAGTCCTGACGCACCTCTCAGGACAATCGCACCTGACGCCGGATCGCGCGAGATCGAAGAGGGCCTGTACCCGAATCCGTACGGCAAGCCGTGCCGGTCCGCTACCGCGGATCGCTTGCACTGCGCAACAATCGTCGGAGCGAGCTCGGGCGGTATGCCGACGATCTCCACTCCGCGGTAGGAAGAACCAACCTCGGCGTCGTCGCGCAGACACATGTGCCAGGCCAGATGCAGCATGCGGAAAGGCGCATCGACCTCGGGGCGGTAGGCGAGACCAAGGTGCCGCTGTCCCTCACCGATCGCACGGATCGTGACGAGTGCGCGCACCCCGGCGGGGAGCTCGGTGCTGGACAGAGTCCTGGGCATGGCCGCCTAGCGGACGAACCGCAGCAGGCGGTCTGCACTCAAGCCCCGCCCGTTCAAGGCAGTCTCGAAACCGGCCAAGAGAGTTGCGCGGCCGAGTAAATCCTCCGCAAGCGGCTTGCTCGTCGTGAGGAACGCCATCGTCACGGATGTGGGGAGCACGGCGGGATTGAGACTCCCCAGTAGAGCGTCGAGCTCCGTTGTTCGGCCGAGCTTCATCGACACGTCCACCAGCGCAACCGCGAGGTCCACCGCTGGCTGGACGTCCCGGGCGTCTTCGAGCACGGCGCGAAGCGCTGCCTTGCCCCCTTCGAAGAACGTGCTGAATGCCCGGGCCGATGCCTCCGCATCGAGATCCTCGCGCAACGCCTCATGCTCGAGCTCTTCCAGCGCCGGCAGCACGCCGCGCTCGGCGAGGCTCGCAAGCGCCTTCAGCGCGCTTTGTCGCGGTGCGTCCCGCCATGCGAGACGACAGCGCCCGAGCGCCGCCGTCATCCGCGGAACGGAATCCCGCCCCGCCCTGAGTGCGATCCACTCAAGCCCCTGTCGCCACGTCTCGACGACGCCGGCGAGGAGCGCGTCGACCCATTCGTTCGCCAACTCTGGTCGCGCAAGGAGACGTGTGAGGAGCGGCGCCCCCTCTGCCCGAGCACCACCGACGATGCAGCCCAGCGTGTGCGCTCCTTCTGAATCCGCAAGGTGGAGCGAGCCGATCTGCTCTTCGGCGCGGTCGAGTACGCCACGACGGATCGCCCGCGTGGTGGCGAGGGCGCGGGCTCTCTCGAGCCAGACGCCGACGGCTTCGGGCGACGTGAGCGCGGTCGACGTCGGGGACACGTACGTGGCGGGGCTATGCGCCTTCAGCGCGCTCGTCGCCCGCAGAGAGTGGAGCTCACTCGCCGCAATCGAGCTGGGCTCCATCGTCATTCGTCGTCCCCCTTGAAGCGCGAGAAAGCGTACTCGGAGAACAAGCCGCGGAAAGCCTCGTTCAGTACCGCGTTCAGCGAGATGAGGGCCCCCCGCAGATCGTCATCCGAAGGAGCACAGTTTGCGCGCGTCTCGATCTTCACGGCGCGCCCCAGGTCGGGAGTCAAGAACGCGTTCGATATCGTCACGAGTTGCTCCACGCCGTCCGCGCTCTCCGCGAGTTGGACGCCAAGCTCGGGCGTCGGAGAGTGGGTCCAGCCGAGTAGCGCGTCGACAATGGGGAGCATGCGGCGCAGCTCGTCGGTGGAGTCGTAGGGGACCAGATCGATCTTGCTGAGCTCTACTCTCGTGGTGACGGGCCTCGCAGCAGTCTCTTCTGCGAGGAACTCGCCGAGTTGTGCGTACTCGCGAAGCGCGGCTTCCATGACGCCCCCCTCGCCACTGAACCTGGGGTAGGTCGCCGTGCGCTTTCGCCAGTTGTAGTAGAAGCGGTCCTGCTGGAGTTGCAGGATGCGCTCCTCGTCACGCGTGATGAGCCAACACCGAAGGGGGCCAGGGCCTTCGGTCACGACCAAGCCGGGTCCTTCCCGTACCGGTGCCTTGAGCTCACGATTCGGAAAGTCGTGGCGCTTCTTCGTCCAGTAGTGCCCCACGAGCACAGGATCAAGAGCGGGGATCGGCTCGAAGAATACGCCGCACACCACCTCGACGATCGGCGGCTTCTTGAGGGTGGGGAGCGCGACGACCATGAGCACGAAGCTTAGCGCAAGCGGCGACGCTCGGGCTCATCGACCTGGAGGTCCGCGACAGTGCCAGGTGCCGCCACAGCCCGGCTCCAGGCCGCGGGCTATGGCGCGGCCACGTCCTTCGCGCTCTCGCCCGCCACGCCGGGGTTGCCGGGGCTCTCGCCGCGCGCCGCCTTGGCGCTCGGGCCCGCCCACGTGTAGTCGCCCGTAGGCTTGGTGCCCTTGTGGAGGACGCCCGCGGACACGCCGCCCGCGCCCCCGCCGCCGGCGCCGCCGTTCGCGCCCTTGGCGCCGGGCCCCGCGGGACAGCCGTTTCCGAAGCCGTTGCCGCGGTTGCCGCCCGTGTCGCCGTCGCCGCCCTTCTTCCCGTCGCCGCCCTTGCCGGCGTCCTTCGTCGTGAGCGCGACCTGCGCGAGGGTGAGACTCGGAGACTCGAGGACGAGGATCGCGACGCTCGCGCCCCCGCCCTTCCCCGCTCCGCCGCCGGTGCCGCCGCACCCGCCGCACCCGCCCGAGCCGCCGCCTCCCTCGCCTCCGGCCAGAGAGTAGCCGCCGCCGCCGCCGCCGCCCTGGCCGTGACCGCCCGCGGCGCCGGACTGTCCGTCCTCGGGCTTCCACCCGGACGCGTCGAGCGCGCCGAGCTTCGTCGCCGCAGGCGCGGCGGGCGCGTCCGTCGCGGCCGTGCCGACCTTCCCGCTCCCGTTCCCGACGTCGTTCGCGCTGCACGCGGGCGTGCTCCCGCCCATCCCGCCGCCGAGCGCGGGCAGGCCTGGATCACCCCCGGTCGGGGCGTTGTGGTTGCTCCCCTTCCCGCCGGTGGTCGTCTTCCCGTCACTGCATGTACATACCTGCGCTGGCGCGCCGGCGTTGTCCGTCGCGGCGATCCCGTTCTTCCCGGGCCCGGGCGCCGCGGTGAAGGTCATCGTCGTGCCCTCGGCGCCGTCGTCGCCCGCGCGGCCGAGGCCGGCCTCGATCGCCATCCGCCGGAGCGCCGCGCCTTTGCCTCCGAGCGAGCGGACGAACACACCGATGGAGCTGCGCGTGCCCTGCGCGTCGCCGTCGGGCGCCTTCACGTCGACGTCGGCGACGACGATCCCCTCGCTCGGCGCGCCGGAGAGCGTGAGCGCGATCTCCCCCGCCTTCGTCGGCGCGATCTTCGGGCGCGTCCCTGCAGCCGGTGCCCAATCCGCGCAGCCGAAGCCGCCGTAGATCGAGACCTGCCCGCCCACGGTGACGGCTTCGTCGAACGCGTCCGCGCCGCACACGTACACGCGCGGGAGGCCCTTCTGCGACGCGAGCGCGACCGCCGCCTGGATCGACGCGAGCGGCGCGGCCTTCGTGCCGGCCGCGCCGGCGACGCCGCCCTTCGACACGAAGACGCCGTACGTGTCGTCAACGCACTTGGGGGAGTCTTTGGGCTCCGCCGCGGGATCGCACCCCGGCGGAGGCGCGACCACGTCCGCCCCGCCGTCGACGGGGCTGTCCGCGGCGGCGCCGTCGGTGAGGCCGATGCAGTTGCCGAGGTCGAGGCAGTCGGTCTGCGCGTTGTTGCAGCCCTGCCCGATCGCGACCGGCGCGGCGAGCGCGCCCAGGAGGACCAGCAAACCTCTGCGCATCTCAGAACCTCCCCACGAGAGTGAGCCCGCCGCCCGCGCTCGAGGCCTGAGGCGCGAGCTGCACCTTCTCGCGCGGGACGTTCGGCCAGAAGAAGAGCGTCGCCATGGTCGCGACCCAGAGCCCGCTGGTCACGGCGATGCCCGTCAGGAAGCGATCGTCGGCCGCGTCACGCCTCGCGTGGACATCTGCGAGCTGCGCGCAGGCAGACGCGGTGAGGCACTGCAGCCCGAGGGAGCTCGAGACGAACCCGGGTTGGCTGCCGAGCGCGCGCCGATCGCTCTCCGCGGAGCTCGCCTGCGCGAGGAACACGAACGACGCCCCGAGCGCCGCGAACGTGCCCGCCGTGAGCGTGAGGGTGACGACCTTCTTGGCGCCAGGGACTACGCCGTCCTGCGGCCCGAAGACCGGCGATGTGATCCGCTCGTCCAAGAAATCATCCGCGTACGCGGGGGGGGGGGGGAAACAAAGCGTGGCGAGCAGCGTCGTCGCGACGATCAGCGTCTTTCGTGTCATCATGGTGAGCTTTGGGCCCCGTCGGCCGGCACCGGCCGCAGTTGCGTGAGAACGTCAGGGCGCCGTAACTGCCGGCCCCCCGCTTCGGGGGAAGGCTCGCACGGAGGGCGCAGGACCTGCAAGCTCGCGACTACCTTTCCGCACAGTCCGGCGTGAACCGCCGTTGACACCTCGCGCGCGCGGGGACTACCGTACGCGCACGGATTCTCTCGGGATCCTGGAGGAGAGCTGGCATGAAGACTGCGCGAACTTGGGGGCTCGGCGTGGCGCTGGCGGCCCGGACGATCGGGACCGTCGCTGCGTGGAGCGTGCCCGTGCTGGCCGCGGGCGCCGTCCTCGTGGCGTGCGAGGACGAGAAGGACCCGAAGACGTGGGCCAAGCGGCTCGACGATCCGGCCCAGCGTTCGACCGCGGTGCGCCGCCTGAGCGACTCGTTCGAGGCCGCGATGGGCAACGCGAACAAGAACCGCGAGGACGAGAAGGTCAAGGCGCTCTTCGACGTGGCCGTCGAGCCGCTCACGAAGACGTACACCAACGGCGGCCTCGACGAGAAGACGCGCAAGGAGCTCATCAAGCTGCTCGCCGACATGGGCGACGCGCGCGCGACTCCCGCGTTCGCCAAGGCGTTCAACGACTTCGAGGCCGGCAAGACCGACGAGGACCTCCGCTGGGCCGCGCTCGCCACGCAGCGCCTCGCGGGCGCCGGGCAGCTGCAAGACCAGGCGCTCGTCGACGCGCTCTGGGCCTGCTTCTCCAAGTTCCAGCCGTCGAAGAACAACAAGTCGATCAACCTGGTCAAGGACCTCGTCAACGCGGTCCTCGCGGTCAAGCACCCGTCGTACGGCCCCAAGGCCGTCGAGAAGCTCAGCACGCCCGTCAACCCCAAGGACCGCGAGCAGTCGCTCGACCACATCCAGTTCTGGATGTCGACGAGCGTGCGCGTCATCGGCGAGCTCAAGTTCACGCCGGCGATCAAACCGCTGGTCGTCGCGCTCATGACGCCGTCGAAGCGCGATCTCGTGTTCCCCATCCGCGTCGCGCTCCAGCGCATGGCCAAAGAGGCCGAGCCGGTGCTCGTCGCCGGGATGAAGGGCACCGATCCCGACCTGGCCAAGCTTGCCGGCGAGTACCCCGAGAACGGGCACCTCATCCTGCTCGGCGAGGTCGTGGCCTACATCTCGCGCCCCGCGGGCCGCGACGCGATCCTCGACGCGCTCTCTGCGACGCAGAACGACCAGGTGCGCACCATCTTGGCGACGTACCTCACGCACTTCCCCGCCGAGCAGAAGACGCAGAAGGCGTACCTCGACACCTACGCCAAGATCCCGCCCACCACGGCCGTCTCGCTCATGGGCGGCGGTAACGGCAAGGCGATCCTCGCGCAGGCGTCGGCGAACTTCTTCGACCCGACGATGGTCGACTGGCTCCTCAAGGAGACGGCGGCCGCCAAGGGCGACCTGGCCGATTCGATGCCGCCGGCCGCGCTCCCCACCGCCATCAAGCTCATGACGCCCGCCTCCAAGAAGGCCGTGGGCGAGGCGGTCGACAAGATCCCCGGCAAGGCGATCGAGAAGGAGATGTTCAAGACCGCGGAGGCCGTCCTCGACAAGTGCAAGGAGGACGTCGCCTGCTACCTCGCGGCGCTCGACACCACCGTGCCGACGACCCCGCCCGCCGCCAAGTTCGGCCACGTCAAGGCCGCGTGGATGACGTGCATCTACGGCGGCGGCGACAAGGCCAACGACACGCGCGCCAAGCTCGTCGACAAGGTCGAGAAGATCACCGACGGCTCCGTGCGCCTCGCGATCGTCGAGGCGATCGACCACCTGGCGCCCAACGGCGACGCCCCCGCGGGCGAGAAGCTCGACAAGCTCGTCGAGACCGAGCGCGCGGCCGGCAAGAACTTCGCGGCCGACGAGGTGTTCAAGGTCGCGCTCAAGCTCAAGTCCAGGGCTCCCTGATCGATGCTGCGCCTCGAAGTCGTACGCGGACAGGCCGTCGGCGCCGTCGTCGAGGCGAGCGCCGAGATCGTCCGCATCGGCCGCGCCGAGGGCAACGACCTGCTCGTCCCCGACACGCACGTGTCGAGCGAGCACGCCAAGGTCGTGTGGACGGGCGAGAAGTACGTGCTCGTCGACCAGCGATCGACCAACGGCACGGCCATCCTTCGAGGTGCAGAGCGCATCGCGCTCGACGACACCACGAGCCGTGAGGCGCAGCTCCTCGACGGCGACGTCATCGAGCTGGGCACGCAAGACCGCATCGTGCACCTCTCGGTGTCGATCCGCGACGACGCCGACGACGCCAAGGTCTTCGCGCTCAAGCGCATCGAAGAGCTCTTGCCGCACGCGACCATCGTCGAAAAAGACGACGGCCGCCTGCGCAAGCTCTACGACGGCCTCAAGCGCATCGACGCGGCGCAGGACCTGAGCGAGGTGCTCGAGGAGATCTGCCACGCCAGCTTCTCGCTCGTGCCGCTCGCCACGCACGCGACCATCGTGCTGCGCGACGACGAAGAAGAGGGCGCGCGGCCCACCGCGGCGAGCGGCTACGTGGCGGTGCTCACGCGCGTGCGCGATCAGGACGCGCCGCCGAGCACCCCCATCCCGATCACGCGGAGCGTCTTTCGCAAGGTGATCAGCGAGCGCGCCGCGGTCGTGGCCGCCGACGCGCCGCGCGACGTGGGCCAGAGCGAGTCGCTCATGGGCGCAGAGATCCGCTCCACGCTCGGCATCCCGCTCTGGAAGGGCGAAGAGATCCTGGGCGTCATCCAGCTCGACAACCGGACGTCGAACGGCGTGCTCACCAGCCACGACCTCGAGGTGATGGCCGTGCTCGCGCAGAACGCGTCGCTCGCCGTCGCCAACGCGCGCCTCGTCAAGCGGCTGCGCGCGGCAGAGGAGCGCCTGCGCAAAGAGAACGCCTTCCTCAAGGGCCGCGAGCAAGAGCGCCGCACGGGCGCCAAGAGCGCCGGCCAGGTCGAGATCATCGGGCAGAGCCAGCCGATGCGGCACATGCTCCAGCAGCTCGACAAGGTGGTCGACACGCGCGTGACCGTGCTCATCGAAGGTGAGACGGGCGCGGGCAAAGAGCTCGTCGCGTCGTATGTACATTACAAGTCTCGCCGCGCCGACAAGCTCTTCGTGGGTCAGAACTGCGCGGCCATGCCCGAGACGCTCCTCGAGAGCGAGCTCTTCGGCCACAAGAAGGGCGCGTTCACCGGCGCCCACGAAGACAAGAAGGGCCTCTTCGAGATCGCCGACGAGGGCACGCTCTTCCTCGACGAGGTGACCGAGATGCCCATCTCGCTCCAGTCGAAGCTGCTGCGCGCCCTGCAAGAGGGCGAGGTGCGACCGATCGGCGCGACGACCGAGAAGAAGGTCAACGTGCGCATCGTCGCCGCGACCAACCGCAACCTCGAGAAGGAGGTCGCCGAAGGGCGCTTCCGCGAAGACCTCTACTACCGCCTCAAGGTCTTCCCCGTGCGCGTGCCGCCGCTGCGCGAGCGCCGCGACGACATCCCGCTGATGGCCGAGCACTTCTTGCTGCGGTTCTCGAGCGAGTTCGGCAAGCCGGCCGCCGGCTTCTCGCAGCAGGCCATGGAGCTGCTCCAGGGCTACGACTGGCCGGGCAACGTGCGCGAGCTGCAGAACGAGATCCAGCGCCTCGTCATCCAGATCGACGCCGGCGGCTTCGTCACGCCCGACCTGCTCTCACCGCGCGTGCGGCAGGTCGAGGGGATGATCGAGCGCGTCAAGCCGCGCAAGGGCACCCTCAAAGAGATGATGGATCAGGTGGAGCGCTGGCTGCTCATCGAGGCGCTGCGCGAGCACCAGAACAACAAGACGGCCGCCGCCAAGTCGCTCGGCATCACGCGCGAGGGACTGCACAAGAAGCTCCGCGCGTTCGGCCTCTAGCCGAGCGCCGCGCCCGCCGGGCGATCGCTCTCGTTGTCCCGCGGGCTCCCCCCCCGAGGAGCCGACGGTCGGCCGCCGTCAGGCCGCGCGACGTACGCCCTGTGGCGTGCGATTCAGCGTGCGGTACGTGATGAGGCCGTGCGTGAGATCGTAGGGCGAGAGCGCCACCTTCACGCGATCACCGAGCAGGACGCGCACGCGATAGCGGCGCATGCGGCCGCTGACGACGGCTTTGATCGTCGGCCCGGCGTCGAGCGTGACGGTGAAGTGGCCGCCGGCATAGACATCGGCGACGGTGCCCTCGAGCTCCAGGTGGTCCTGGCGCGGCTCGCTCTGCTCGGGGGACTGAAAGGCATGGGGGGTCTTCTTCTTCTTTTTCTTGCGCAATGACTGCTCCGGCTCGGGGTGAATAGTTTGAGCTCCAACTATCAGTATGCAGGATCATGAGGGGTGGGGCCAGCTTTTGTTGCCCCCACGGGCGTGGGTCAGCGGCGCGAGCTCTCGCGCTCACCGGCGCGTCGCGAGGCGCGCCCTCGTGACCCACGCTTCGGCTTCGTCTACCCATGCGCTTCGCAGGTTCGACGCGTCCATCGCGCGCCGCCTCGACAGCACGTCCTCGAATCGTTCGAGCGCCTGGGGCAGCCGGCCTGCGTCGAACAAGGCCACTCCGACCGTGTACTGGAGCGACTCTACCGACAGGTCATCGGGACGCGTCAGCGCGAGCCAAGCGTTCGAAGCTGTCACCGCGTCGTCGAGGTTCCCCAAGCCAATGGCGGTCGTGCATAGCTTCCTCAAGACCTCACGGCGCCGCGCGCCCGCCGCGCCGAACGCCGAATAGATGGTTCCCGCGGCACACAGGTAGCGATAGGCGACGGCGCGCGAGCCCTGCTCGGGCAATGCGTCGGACGCTCGCACGAAGGCGTCCGCCAGAGGAACGCCGCCGCGCTGAGCTTCATACGAGATGACCACGTCTCTCGACACTCTCGGATATGGCTCCCCCCACATCGTCGGGCCACCGTCGAATGCCAAGCTCAACGCCGACAGGAGCTCGCGCCGCATCGCCGCGTCGAAGCCCTGCTCGTCTGCGAGAGACTCCAGCGCCCTGAACGCGACGTCGCACGCCTGCGCGATTCGGTCGTCGCCGAGCAGCTTGCGGGCCTGCGCGACCGCCTCGCGGATCCGATTTGCCCGCACGCCGTCCTTCAATGCCCCCGCCTCCCCGCGTTGGGGACTCGCCCGAACGCCCGTTCGAGCAGCGCGAGAGCGAGCTCGTGCCTACCTCTATGAGTCAAGGTCGTGGCGCGCCGCAGTACGCGATATGGAAAGGTTCGCGGCTCGGGGGCGGGATTCGACGGCGCCACGTCCTCGGATCGTACATCGGGGATGTCCGGCGCCCAAGGCGAGGTGTGTGGTGGAACCCACGCACGTTTCCACCTTCGGTCACGGGTTGTCGATCCTGAGCTCCGGCCAGAGCGAGCCGCCAACGACTGTCGTATATGAACCGTCCCCCATAGGGTCACCGACAGCAGTCACGAGAAACCACTCTTGCCCAGGTGGCGACCAGGTCAACTCCCTTCCATCGACCACGATCGTTGCCGGCGGCGGTGCCGCCGCCACACCGGCGACTGTCGAATATCCGTAGACCACTCTGTCGGCGAGGACGGGAATCACCAGCCAACTGAGCCTGCACGCCGACTTGGGACAATCAACACCCCAAGAAAACGCATGCCGGCCGGGACGCAGGGGAGCCTGAGGATAGAGCGCGAAGTGGTTCGTGCTTTGGTTGGCAGCCAAAGCAGCGGAGACATTCGCGTAGCCTCCTGTCTCTGACCGGAAGACCTCTTGCGCGTTGCGAATCTCACCAACCATGTGGATGGTTTCGACCAGAGCGGCCCGTTTGCGAAGCGCACGCCACCCCTGGTAGGCGACGACGAGCAGCACGAGAAAGAGCGCCGACCCGATGACGACATGGACGGCGGCGCCTACCGCTGGTCGAGGCGACGGCACCTGAGGAGTGGGGAGGACCAGGAGCGCGGAGATCGCGGCGTGGGTCGCGAACGCCACCGCAGCGCCTGGAAGAGAGCGCGGGACAACGACAGCGACTAGACCCGCGTGCATGACATCGAGAAGGACGACATTCAAGGCGAGCACGCGCGCGAGCTTCGCGTCCTCGAGCGTCGTTCGTGCCCACCACATCGCAAGGGAAGCGGCGAGACTCCACACACCGAGAACGAGAAAGGAGAACGCCGTCGAGCCGTCCATGCTCGCGGGTGGGTACGGACGAGCAAGAGCGTACGTGAGTCCGGGGCTGATCAGCACCAGTGTGCAGGCGAGCGCCCTCCTGAGGTGGGTCGACCTCGAGGCCGCCACACTTCCCGGCGACTCCTGCGCTGCAGGATCTCGGTCGGTGCTCGATCTTGCGGTCTTCATCAGTATCAGCTGGTGCGAAGCGCCTGGCAGCTAACCGCCGCGTGGGATCACTCGGCAGCAGTCCATCCAGGCGCGGAGGCGATTCCCACAGACGACGTCGGGCGGATCCTACATCGGGAGCTTCGCGACGCTCGAGTCGATGACGAGGGCGGTGCGCTGGAGCAGGAGATTACGAGGCAGACCGACGTAAGACTCAACCGAATCGCAGGGTGTAGCCGTCCCATCGCGCCTCCGGTGGGCGTGCTGCGCTCGACGGGGCAGGTAGACCGGGCAGCGAGGACGGCGTGGCCGTCGGCGACGCGTCCGGCGGCACCGCACGCGAGTGGCCTCTTCCGGAGACTCCTTGGGCCGAACAATGCGTTCAAGGAACGAGCGCGGTGAACCAGTCGTTCGAGCCGCCTGCCTTGTCGAGTCGCGAGGCGAGCCACTTCGCGTGAGTCCGATCGCGACGAGGCAACCGAAGAAGCTCCGCATGCAGCTCCTCCAGCGTCCGCGCGAGGGTCATCGGGAAGACGTCTGGCTCCTCGTACCGCTCTGCGCTCGAGACGTACGCGTCAAGCGACGGCATGCACTTGGCAATGCCCTTGGTTCGCATGTCTATGCACAACATCATCTCCTCGCGATTGAGGGCGAAGTTGGTCGTGAGTTGCGCCGCGTCTGCCGCTTCGAAGAAGGCTCGCGCCTCGCGGTACCTTCCCACGTCGTACGCATTGTACCCACGATACATGTGGGACCAGGCGTCGCCGGGCTCGAGCTCCAGCGCGCGTCGAAGGACGTCGTCGGTCTCTTGTTGGAGCTCCGCGTCTCGTACTCGGCTCGGGTGGTGGTAGAGCACGTAGCCCAGCGCATACAGGCTCTGCGCGGAGGCAGGGCGGACTCCTCGGAGCCGTTGGGCGAGGTCTGAGCAGCGCGCGCCGCGGAGAGCGGGGTCCTCCTCGTCTCGCATCGCGTCGATCTCGTTCCAGATGTCGGCCTCCAGCATCGCCTACACGCGAAGACGTGCTTTCATTCGAAGGTATCGCTCCAACGTCCCCTCACGCCGCTCCTGAACATCATCGCAGAAGAATTCGTCGTCGAGCTCGATCGGGTGCATC